>DMDF01000120.1 GCA_003446605.1 Anaerolineaceae bacterium | reverse complement strand
TATCTGATGTACGTAATTTTCCTGGCTGGCTAAGAATAAGGGGACAAGAATCTTTGCGTTCTTATGCATCTGCTCCCATCATTATTCATGATAAGGTCATTGGTTTCTTGAATGTAGATAGCGCAAAAGTCAATTTTTTCACGGAGGCACACATTAATTTGTTGGGCATATTTGCTAATCATGCTGCTATTGCTATTGATAATGCTCGTTTGCATAAAAAAGTGAAGAATCATGCTGCTGATCTCAAGAGGCAAATCAATATAGCGACAAAAGAAGTTCATCAGCGTGCCAACGAGTTGGAGGCACTGTATAAAATTGGCAAAGAAATAACTTCCACTTTAGATTTAGGTGATATGCTCCAGATTATTTCAAATGATGCGGCTGCGCTTGTAGGGGCGGATCAAAGCATCATCCAGCTTGTGGATATAGAGAGGGAGAGGTTGGTGAATGTTGTTGGGAATGGATACTCTCAGGCAGAGCTGGATGCACATACGTATGAACAGTTTCAGAGCAGCATCCATGGATGGGTTCTTAGAGAAAGAACCCCAACACTTTCAAAGAACATTCAAAAAGATAAAAGGAATGGCGGAGCAGTACTTACTCACACCGGACATAGCGCAAGTAAATCGATAGCAATCGCCCCCTTAGAAATTTCAGGAAATATCATTGGAACCCTTGCGGTTATTAATGAAAAGGGGAAAAGGGTGTTTACAAACGATGATTTAAACCTGATCATTTTATTAGCTGGGCAAGCAGCAATCGCGATCCAAAATGCACGTTTATATGAACAAGCCCAGGATGCGGACAGACTAAAATCTGCATTTTTGGCAAGCATGTCTCATGAATTGCGCACTCCCCTGAATTCGATCATTGGTTTTACAGGCATTCTATTACAGGGTCTTGTCGGCAACCTGAATGAAGAGCAAACAAAACAATTGCGGATGGTACAGAGCAGCGCCTCTCATCTTTTGGAATTGATCAACGACATTCTAGATATCTCTAAAATAGAAGCGGACCAATTGGAAATTAGTATTGAGCGATTTGACTTGCGGGAATTGATAGAGAAGGTCATTCATACGGTAATCCCCATGGCAGATGGCAAGAATTTAACCTTGAAGGTAGAGATCATGCCGGATGTGGGGCAAATTTCAAGTGATTCTAGGCGTGTGGAGCAAATTCTTCTCAACCTGATAAATAATGCTGTCAAATTTACGAATAGCGGAGAAGTAAATGTGATATGCGAAATTAAAAATCATTGGATTGAGACTCGTGTGATGGATACCGGTATCGGTATTAAAGATGAGGATATGAAGCTATTATTCAAACCGTTCCAGCAGGTGAATACCGGATTATCAAGACAATATGAGGGAACCGGATTGGGTTTAGCAATTTGTAAAAAAATAGTAGAAAAACTAGGGGGCAAAATTTGGGTAAAAAGCAAATGGGGCAAAGGTAGCACATTTGGTTTTACCTTACCATTGGAAGGACCGGGAAAAGAAAATGAAACAACAAATCCTAATAATTGAAGATAATGAACAGAACCTCTATCTGGTTACTTTTATTTTGGAAAAATACGGCTATGAGGTCATCCAGGCAAGAAATGGAAAAGAAGGTATTGAAACCGCGAAAAATATAATGCCAGACATGATCCTGCTGGATATTCAATTGCCGGTAATGGATGGCTATGAAGTAGCCCGCGAGTTGAAGAAATGTATGGGCAAAAAGAACATCCCTGTTATAGCCATAACCTCTTATGCCATGACTGGTGATCGAGAGAAAGCGCTTGAAGCTGGTTGCACCGATTACATCACAAAACCCATTGATCCTGATACCTTCATACTTAGCATCCAACAACATTTGGCTGACCGTTTTTCGGAAGGAGAGTGAATATCATGACGAAAATCCTGGTTGTTGATGATAATGAACAGAATCTCTACCTATTAAAAGTTTTGCTTGAGAGTCAGGGTTATGAGTTATGGATGGCAAAAAATGGACTTGAGGCATCAGAAATGATGCAGAAAAATATTCCAGATTTGATCATATCTGATATTCTGATGCCTGGCATGGATGGTTTTAGCTTCTGCCGAAAATGTAAGGCAAGTGACCGATTAAAAGGGGTCCCTTTTATTTTTTACACCGCAACTTATACCGATCTTAAAGATGAGGAATTTGCTCTCAGCCTTGGCGCAGAACGCTTCGTTCGGAAACCCACCGAGCCGGATAAATTTATCGAGATCGTGCGAGATATCCTCATTCAACACAAGGAAAACAAAATAGTTAAACCTCAAAACAACAATGAAAAAGAAGAAGTATTTTTAAAAAAATATAATGAAGCCCTGGTGCGCAAGATGGAAGACAAAATGCTGGATTTGGAACAAATAAATCAGCGTTTGTCAGCACTTTTCCAAGTTAGTGTCGATCTGACATCTTTAAAACCAATAGAAGAATTAATACCGGATATATTAAACAAAGCAATTCACGTATTAAATTGTTCTCACGCGACCTATTTTGAGTACGACAAAAAAACAAATAGATTTGCATTTCAATCTTCTATTGGTTTTTCCGAGAAGGATTTATCGGAGCCTCAACGAAATCGAGCTCATTGTTGGGGGGAGCAACAGGGGCTGATTGAATCGGTCGGGCGAACCCAAGAAGCGATTTATATAGAGGATACTGATAACGATCCTCGCTGGATTGAAAAAGGCAATCAAATTAAATCAGCATTATTTCTGCCAATGGTTTGTGAGGGGAATCTAATAGGTGTATTATGCTTCCTGGACACGAGAACCGGGAGTTTTGGTCACAATGCCTCACGCGACATGCTCATTTTGGCAAACAATCTAGCCATTGCAATTGATAGAATGCGATTCTTTGAAAAAATAAAGCAATCCGAACGCCGTTATCGTATGTTGATTGATAATTCCATTGATGCCATTATTTCCATCGATTCAGATGGAATGATCACCGATTGGAGTCGAGGAGCTGAGGTGGTTTTGGGTTATGCAAGACCTGAACAAATCGGCACAACGATCGAAGCCCTTGTACCGGTACAAAGCAGACAAGAAATAAAAGAAACCCTTAAAGAGGTTCGCACAAAAGGATATAAGCGCAATTGGGAATCACAATTGCTAGCAAAGGATGGACATCTGATAAATGTAGAAATGACATGTACCTATCAGGGGAGTGAACTGGGATATACAACGATTATTCGAGATGTCACGAAACAAAAAGAGGGGGAAAGAGCTCTACGTGAAAGCGAGAAATTTCTCAATAGTATTATTGAAAACCTCCCGAACATGCTGTTCGTTAAAGATGCCAAAGAGCTTCGCTTTATTCAATTCAACAAGGCAGGGGAAGATTTATTAGGATATTCCAAACAAGAGATGTATGGAAAAAATGATCGCGATTTCTTCCCCAAGGATGAGGCGGACATTTTTATTCAAAAAGATAAAGAAGCACTTAAAAAGAATCAATTTATTGATATTCCCCAAGAAAGAATACTAACCAAATCAAAAGAGGAAAGGATCCTTCATACAAAAAAGATCCCGATTCTGGATGAACAGGGAACACCTAAATATTTACTGGGAATTTCTGAAGATATCACCAAACGTATGCGCTCTGAACAACTGCTCAACGCGCTAAACCAGGTAACACTTTCCATGGCAATTGCGCTAACGCCTGAAGATATATTTACAATTGTGGCAAGAGAGCTTAAAAAACTGGATATCTCTTGTTTGCTCTTCCCAATCGAAAATAGGAAAGCCAGCATATTTACTACCTATTTACGGTATCGATCTCTTGCCTCCGACGGACTCGAAAAACCAGCGGGTGTTGAATATGAAGAGTTTTCACTACCTATTGATGCAATTGACGTGTTTAAGGAAACGGTCCGAAGGAAAAGATCTATCTTCGTGGAAAACACACAAACAATCCTGAACCAAATATTTCCTAAATACACAGATAAGGTTTCTGGTAATTTCTCCAAACTTTTACATATCCCGAAAATAATTATTTCACCATTAATCGTCGAGGAGCAGGTAATCGGTATCTTTTTCGTCCAATCGAAGAATCTAACACAGGACGATACCCCTGCTATCACAGCATTCGCAAATCAATTTGCCGCTGCTTGGAATAAAGCGAAGTTAACATTTCAATTGAAGCAGACGATGGATGGTGTTGTCCAGACGATAGCATCGATTGTTGAAATGCGAGATCCATATACGGCGGGTCATCAAAATCGTGTTGCCGATCTTGCTGCAGCAATTGCCAAAAAGATGAATCTGTCAGAGGAACGCACTGAAAGTGTACGGATAGCCGGTGTCATCCACGATTTAGGGAAAATACACATTCCGGCTGAAATACTGAGTAAGCCCGGCAGGTTGAGCGATATTGAATATGATCTGGTAAAAACCCACCCACAAATGGGATATGATTTGTTGAAAAATATTGAATTCTCATGGCCTTTGGCTGAAATAGTTTACCAACATCATGAGAAGATAGATGGCTCTGGTTATCCACGGGGTTTGAGAGGAAATAAAATTTTACTTGAAGCAAGAATTCTAACCGTAGCGGATGTTGTAGAAGCAATGTCCTCTCATCGCCCATATCGACCAGCACTTGGTATTAAAACCGCAATAGAAGAAATAGTGAAAAACAAAGGTGTCTTATATGATTCAAACGTGGTGGATGCCTGTTTGAAAGTGTTAGAGCAAGGCTATACATTGTGAACCCATTCATCACTATTCTCGTTCTTGCGATCCTTTAATTTTATCTTGAATGGCTGAAGGGATTTCGATTACGGAATTTTCCCCTTTCTAACCAGCATGGTTGAAAAAACAGGAACTAGGTTTTCAAACAACGAAAAATTATCCATCTGGCTTTTTGGGCACAGAGATTCATTGTTTCGATCTAACAGAAAAAAGTATACATTTTTTTCGGAAACATCAGCTTTGACAGCAATTGTCTCTCAGCGTCAGGGCTTTTCATGCAGGCTCTCATTAGCAGTACGGTGTCAAGCATAAAAAAGTCCTTTGTTTCATGATTTTCTTCTCCGAGAAATTTTTGGATGGAGATGGATAGGATGAAGCAGTAGCGAAGCACCATCACCTTATCAGTATGCAGAAAATCCATATTCTACATAATGATGATAACAATCCAATCAAACATAACTTGTAATGGAAGGTGTGTTTATAGAACCTGGCGGAAGACTATTCCGCCAGGTTTTGGAATTCTGGTTCCCTGAGAAAGAGAAATCTGCTAGATATCTGAACTAGGTCAGTGTTTGGAAAAAGATTTTACACATTACCAATAAAAACCCAATACCAGCTATTGACAATACTGTGTAATAAACAGTATAATGGTCGCATGATAAACACCAAACAAAATGAAGAGTTCGAAAAACTGCAGCAGGAGCTGCGCCGCGGCGTCATCGTTCTGGCGGTCATGAGCCAGCTCCACAGCGAGCAGTACGGCTACTCGCTCATTGCCAGCTTGAACGAAAAGGGGTTTGAGGTGGGGCAGGATACACTTTATCCCCTGCTACGTCGCCTCGAGCAGCAGGGGCTGCTTGAGAGTGAGTGGCGTATCGAAGACCCCCGTCCACGTCGCTATTACAAACTGAATGAAACCGGGAGAGAAATGCTTGAGCGTCTGAAACAGGAATGGAGCGCTCAGGAAACAATTATCAGGAGATTATTAGATGAAAACGAATAAAGCAGCAAAGGAATTATTGGAGCGCTATCTGTTGGGTGTCAAACGGGAACTGAGCGGAAAAGAACGGGCTGACATTACAGCCGAGATCGAATCGTACCTGTATGATGTGCTGGCAGAACGTTATGCGGAGGATCATGAGACCACCGAAAAGGAAATGGAAGCGGTATTGATGGAAATGGGTTCTCCGCGCAAAGTAGCAGCCCAGTATCGCCCACAGCGAGCTTTGATTGGATCACGCATTTTCCCTGTTTACAGCCTGGTGATGCGCATCGTGGTGGCAGTAGTTATTGGCGCTGTGACGCTTTCTTTCATCATTTCATCTATTGTTGGGCAGCCTGCCAATGCAGGATTGAACGTTCTGGAGTGGCTGGGCAGTATCTGGAGTGGAGCCCTCTCAGCATTCGGCATGGTCACCATTGTTTTTGCCATCATCGAGCGTAAAAGTGAAGAACGAGCCCTCGAGGAAATCGAAGACCTGCAAACGTTGAATATCAGCGATCTACCGCAATTGCCTGAAGAACAAAAAGAAGTGAACCGTATTGGAAAATCCAGTGAGGTACTGCTGGGGATTATAGGGTTGACTTTCTTTACGTATATGCGAGGGAGCTCTGGATATGTTCCTCTTCGCTCTGCTCTGGATAACCAGGTACACATGCTGCCATTTTTAACCGGCAGCTTTGTGCGTCTGATCCCCTTCATCCTAGTTTTAACCGGTCTGGATCTGGCACGCAATATCACCCTGCTGGTGCAGAACCGTCACACCGCTCTCACTAATTGGTGGCACATTGGCACCGAGTGTGCCAATGGTGTACTGCTCGGATTTCTTATTTCATCATTGCCCCTTTTCACCCTGGAAGGTCTCAATGAGGTGTTAGGGTTGGAGAATGTACTCCATATTCAATCCATTGCGAACAGTGGCATGGCAATTGCGTTAGGGTTGGGGATTGCTAGCAGTGTGGTGGATGTTATTAAAGAGATAGTTCGTGAATTGAAACATCCGACTATCTGATGTATGCCTGGTGGAGAAAATACCGCAGCTTCTGCGGTATTTTTTTGTTCCGAAACAGCATTAAACCAGAACACTTGATATTGCAAAAGATAAATGGGGAATAGGGTAAGAATTATTAAAAGGCGGGTTTATGGTAAAATAATATTGGGAACGTTCCCAATATTATACTGCTCTCATCACATTTATTGTTCATAATGAAAAATGGATTCTACACTTACAAAAAAACAATTTAAACAAGAATTACGAGATAATATCCTTCCTTTCTGGATGATAAATACTCCCGATAGAGCAAATGGGGGATTTTATGGGGGAATGACGATTGATCATGTTATTCTAAACGATATACCCCGCACTGCCGTTTCCTGTACAAGATTATTATGGACTTTTTCCAGAGCATATCGTTTCTATAAAAAAGAAGAATATATTAACATTGCACATATAGCTTTTGAATATCTCACCTCAAAATTTTGGGATAATGATTTTGGTGGATTGTTCTGGTCTGTTGATAGGTATGGAAGTCCTGTGAATACACGGAAGCACCATTATGCACAAGCTTTTGGAATTTATGGATTGAGTGAGTACTTTCAAGCCACTGAAGAGGGATTGAGTTTAAATTTGGCAGTTCAACTTTTTGAGTTATTAGAAAAATATGCCTATGAACCAAAGTTTGGTGGTTATATCGAAGGAAGCAACCGGGAATGGACTTTATTAGAGGACAAGCGCCTGGGCGAAAGCGATATGAACTGCCAGAAATCGATGAATACGATGCTACATATCATGGAGGCGTATACCAATTTAGCTATAGTATGGGATAGCACGAAAGTACGAAATCAGCTGCGAGACACACTGGATATTTTTACGGATCACATCATAAACAACGCCGGGCATTTTAACTTGTTTTTTGATAATCAATGGGAATCCTTATCCGATCATATCTCTTATGGTCACGACATTGAGGGAAGCTGGTTATTCTATGAGGCAGCTGAAATATTGGGGAACTCAGATGCCCTTGCGCTGGCGAGGGAGCAATCTCTAAAACTGGCAAATGGTGTGATCCTTTCTGGAATAAACAGTGATGGCAGCATAATTCAGGAAGCGACTGCTGCAGAGATCATTAATCCAAAAAAGGAGTGGTGGTCTCAAGCAGAAGCTGTGATCGGGTTCTATAATGCCTACCAGTTGTCAGGATCGTTAAAATATTTAGAGGCGGCTCAAACAAGTTGGGAATATATCCAAGACAAGTTGATCGATAAACAAAGAGGAGGCTGGTTTAAACGATTGTTGCCTGATGGATCGGTTGATCCGTCGAGTTTGAAATTTGGTCCCTGGGAAGGACCGTATCACGAAAGTCGACTTTGTTTTGAAATGTTAAAACGATTACCTGAATAATTTGAATGGTTGAAAAATAGGTGGTGTAGCATGGAAAAGAAGAAATCGATACAAAAGGACAATTTTATTCTGAAGAATGCAAACGCAATCCCTAATATACCATGGGAAGATCGACCAGAGGGATTCAAAGATGTATTGTGGCGATCTGCTAGAAATCCGGTCATACCACGTGATCTGATCCCTTCCTCAAACAGTATATTCAACAGCGCCGTGGTGCCTTTCAATGGAAAATTTGCAGGGGTATTCAGATGTGATACAAAGACTCGCATGCAGCAGCTGCATGTTGGATTTAGCGATAATGGCTATGATTGGGAATTGTCAGATGATCGCATAAAATGGAAACCTGATGACCAAGCCGTTAATGAAATCGCGGATTTTCAATATTCCTATGATCCTAGAGTGGTCTGGATAGAAGATCGCTATTACGTAACCTGGTGCAATGGATATCACGGTCCAACGATTGGGGTGGGTTACACCTACGATTTTAAAGAGTTTTACCAGCTAGAAAATGCATTCTTGCCTTTCAATCGCAATGGTGTTCTCTTCCCCAGGAAGATAAACGGAAAGTATGGCATGTTAAGCCGACCCAGCGATAACGGGCATACACCCTTCGGTGATATATATTTCAGTGAAAGCCCGGATATGAAATATTGGGGCAGACACCGCTTTGTGATGGGGACGACAGGGGGCTGGCAGGCAACAAAAGTTGGAGCAGGTCCCATCCCGATTGAGACCAAAGACGGATGGCTGCTGATCTACCATGGTGTTTTAACCTCCTGTAATGGGTATGTATATAGTTTTGGCGCTGCACTATTAGATCTTGATCAACCCTGGAAGGTTATTGCCAGGGGAGCTCCCTATTTACTGGCTCCGCAAATGAGCTATGAGCAAATCGGTGATGTGCCGAATGTAGCTTTTCCATGTGCTGCCCTTGTAGACGGGGAGTCTGAACGAATGGCGGTTTATTATGGTGGAGCAGATACGGTTGTTTGTCTTGCCTTTGGATATGTAACGGAAATCATTGATTTTATCAAAGCAAATCCGTTGAAAATTGAATAATAAAAAGCATACTTGAGCCCGGGATGGCGAACGGATCATCTTGAGGGAGCGCGTCGATCGAAGGATCTCGGCGGAGGGTTACCAATTACCCTGCCAGAGTTGGGGGAAAATAGATGGTGGGGTTAAACGCATACCTATTGCAGCACTAACATCCTCGATTGAGGAGAACAAATTCAACTGTTTTGTATTTTTTATTTATACAATTTGGATGAAGGAAAGGTCTATTTTATTCCCAACCAAACTTCGATTTGGTTTTCCTTTTCCATCTCATCTGGGTTAAGCAGGGTACCCAGTATTTCTTTGCCATTGGCTGCTACCCTGCTGACACCTTTGCAAACATGATGGGGGTTATGGATTATGATGGTATAGGTTTTACCTCTAAATTTTCGCGTAATGGTAAGACCATCCCACTTGGAGGGTATACATGGATCGATCCGTAATCCAGATACTTCCGGGCGGATCCCCAGAATATATTGTGTGGCAGCAATGTAATGCCAGGCAGCAGCACCGGTTAGCCATGAGTTTCGCGCCAGACCAAATTGCGGGTGGTTATCAGCAATGATGTTTTGCGGATAGACATATGGCTCACATTCGTATCTCTCAATTTCGTCATTATGCGATGCGGGGTTGGTCGCCTGGTAATACTCGAATGCCCGGTTCCCATTTCCTAGCAGTGTCTCTGCCATCATCGCCCATGGGTTTGGGTGGACGAAAATCCCTCCATTTTCCTTGACCCCAGAGGGAAAAGTGGTGATCCCGCCATAGACAGGGTCATACCCATCAAAGGGTGGGGTGGAAATCTTGATCCCATGTGGAGTAAATAATTTATCATAAACTGCTGCCATTGCATGTTGCGCTCGTTCTTTCGATGCAAACCCAGATAAAACCGGCCAGGTTTGAGCGTTAAGATACATCTGGCAGTATTTATTTTGTGAAGATCCGATCGGATTTCCTGCGTGGTCAAAATAGCGCAGATACCATTCACCATCCCAACTTGACGACTCAACTTTTTCTCTCATTACATGATATTTTTCTTTATAGTATGCTGCGAGATCGGTTTTTCCACATATCTCCACTACCGGTATTAATTGTTCAAGGACAAAACCATACAAATTAGCGACGAATAGCGATTCTGCACCTTTAGGTAGATTTACCGTATCATTCCAATCAGCAAAACCCAGTAAAGGTAGAGCGTGCCTGCCCACATTATTCTGTGTGAAATCCAGGGCTCTATGAATGTGATCAAGAACGGAAGCACTCTCTATAGGGTTTTGATCTCTATCTTTCTCGTAGAACGGGATGGTTCTATGAAGGAAATCCAAATCTGCGGTTTCTTTAATATAAGCCATGACAGCTAAAACTATCCACAAATGATCATCGCTATAATAATGGTAGCGGTCTTCCATTTCAGCCGAATCTCCACAGCTTCCAATATTGGATAGGGGATTGAACTGATGCATGGCAGATCCGTCTTGTTTCTGGTAGCTAAGCAGGAGTTCAAGAAATGTTTTGGTTTCTTCAGGTATGGCTGCGATTACCGCTAAAAGATCTTGAGAGGAATCTCTGATTCCAATACCACGGGACCCCAGCCCCAGCTGATAATATGATAAGTACCTGGACCAGGTGAACGTGGTAAAACACTGGCGTGGGTTGAAGATATTCACCATCACATCCAGATCCTTTGCAGGGCTGTGAACCTGGATCGTATCTAAATATCGATCCCAAAATGCGGAAAGCTTCGCCAATTCATTTCCTATCGCCGCTTCATTGCTGAATTGTCGCATAACTGACCTGGCTGAATCGAGGTTGTTGGTCTGCCCCAGTACGGTGATAATACTTTTCTCTTCACTCGGTTCTACAACTCCCAGGGGGTGGAGGAGTGCAGCGATGTTATCCCCGCGTAATGCCTCGCTGTTGGAGAGTTCCTTTTTCGTGAGGGCGAGGGGTTTCTTGAAACTACCATACTCATTCTCTCCCAAGAAGAGTTTGCGGTCTGATTCGAAGGATGATACTTTACTATTGGATGAAAAAAAGTTGATTTGGGAATCACGATGCATGAAAGGGTATTGAATTAAAACAACAGTCCCGTCATTTTCGATAACTGCTTTGCTTTGCATCGTTTGCGGAATCCAATCCGCGTTCGTGAACTGTTTCAGCGCGTCTGGATGGGTGTATTCAACTACCGGGATGATATCGATATGAACAGGGATTTCCGATAGGTTCCTTATCTTG
The DNA here is from genome assembly GCA_003446605.1 of Anaerolineaceae bacterium. Classification (GTDB taxonomy): domain Bacteria; phylum Chloroflexota; class Anaerolineae; order Anaerolineales; family Anaerolineaceae; genus UBA4781. Next base: position 37,540 of record DMDF01000120.1, on the reverse strand, counting down.
ATGTCGCGTATTTCGCATTTTTCTTTTTCTGGAACAAAAATGGTCACCTCTGTTTCGATTCCAGCGTATTGGGAAAGGATCCTTGTGTACCCCAGTCCAATATGGCACTCGTACTGATCCAATTTTTGTAAGGTAGGAACATAAAACGGGGAAAAGATCTGATACCCATCTGTACGATGTATTCGAAGGTAGAGTGTTTCCCCTTTGAAATCTGAGGAAGGCATTTGCTGAATATACTTTGTGATTCTATTCAATGTGGGATCATCTTTGCAAATTAAGGCTCCCCCGGTATGATCCACAAAACCACCAAACTCTCGGGTGCCGATATAGTTGATCCACTTGACGGGTGTTTGCGGATCAGTGATCACATATTCCCGATTTTCTATATCAAAATATCCACATTTCATGGTGCCACCGTTTATTTCGTCAGAATATTGATCAATTCCCTGTCATTGATTTCTCCAACATCATCAACCAATCCAAAATCCATTGCTTTATAACACCAGTAAGCATACCCGATGTCAAGTTCATTGAACAATGACACCATATCGCGGGTCCAATTTTTCCTGGTTGCCATTGAAGCTCTGTCGATCACACCAAATTCACCACAATGAACCGGTTGAGATATTTTATTTGAGAAATTGATCGCCGCGTCCAATCTTTTCCGTAAATACGTTTTATCAAATTGAATATTTACATCTTCGGATAACCGGTTTTTATATAAGGGATTTTTTTCCAGGAATGGTTCCAGACCAACCGCTATTCCGGGATACTCAACTGCCTGATCAAATTCATGCAGCCCTTGAACCCAATAGGCTTTTTGATGTGTGACGGATAGTGGCAGGTAGAAATGGAATTTATAGAGAATTCTGGGATCATCAAGGATTACCAGATCTTTCAAATGATCGACTGAACTGTAATAATTTCCCCCAAAAAGAAGCAGCCTTTCCTTATCTACAGACCTGATGGATCGAACAGTCTGTTGGACAATTTTATTCCATATATTGGATGAACGAAAATGAACCTCATTCAAAAGCTCGAAAGCCATTGAATCACAGCTTATAGAAGAAAGTTTCGTTGAGATTGTTTTCCAAAGTTCCATGAAATGCTGCTGCATTTCTTTGTTGTCTTCAAAGGTATTTGATTCCTGGGTGTCAAATGCATATCCCGGTGCCTTGTGCAGATCGAGAATCACTCGCAGACCAGCCTCCTGGCACCAGTCCCAACACGAAAATATATAGTCAAAACCACTTTGCAAAAATATGCCAGGAGATGCAGCATCTTCCAGGACCATGTAATCTACTGGCAATCTGATATGATCAAATCCCCAGTCAGAAATGCGAAGGATATCTTCTTTTTGAATGAATGACCGAAAATGATCGTGGTCATACTCTTTAAACTGAGATATCCAACCACCCAGGTTTACTCCTTTTTTGAGTGCTTTTTTTTTCATCACGGCACCTATTTATCTATTTAAGGACAGCCAGAACATCAACCTTCTGGCTTTCAAATTGTTCATTTTTGAGGATGTTTCCATCCAGGGTATTGCCGGCGACGATTAACGTTACCTGATTGCCCGGTCCTTCTCGTTTTACCTCAATATTGTATTGCTTACCGCGGAAAATACGTGTGATAGAAAACCCATCCCATGTTGCTGGGATGACGGGATTAATTTGAAGACCTTCATATGTAGGGCGGATACCCAGAATCCACTGTGTGATGGCAACGTAATTCCAAGCTGCAGTTCCAGTTAACCAGGAATTCTTCGCCTCACCCTGGATGGGTGCATCTCGCCCTGAGATCATTTGAGCGTAGACATAAGGTTCACACTTATGAATTTCACTGATCTCTTCACGAGCGGATGGGTTGATCCGAAGGTAGTAATCAAGCGCTTTATCACCATGACCCACCATTGTTTCTGCAATCATGATCCATGGATTGGTATGGCAGAAAACGCTAGCGTTTTCTTTATAGCCCGGAGGGTAGGAAGAAATCTCGCCCAAATTCAAATAATATTTACTAAAGGCAGGTTGGGTAAGTAATATCCCATCTTTTGTTGCCAGATACTTTTCGACAGAATTGAGTGCTTTATGTGCTTTCTCGTTTTCAATTCCTAAGCCAGCCATGATGCACATGCCCTGGGGTTCGATGAAGATCTTTCCTTCTTGGTTTTCATGTGACCCCACCGGATTACCATAAAAATCATAAGCTCGTTTGAACCACTCGCCGTCCCACCCAGCATCCCAAATTACTTTTTCCATTTCCTTGATTGCTGTTTGATAGCGATGCTTGTCCTCGTGTTTTTTTAGATGCGAAGCGATCTCGATCATTTCTTTGCCGGCAAGGATGAACATGCCTGCCAGGAAGACGCTTTCGGCAGTTTTTCCATCCTTATTTGTTGTTGTTTGAAAAGATTGCCCGGGTGAATCTGAGAAGCAATTGAGGTTCAAACAATCATTCCAATCTGCTCTACCGATCAGGGGCAGTTTATGGGGACCTAAGCGATCAAGAGTATATTGCATGCTCCGCTGCATATGGGAATAAAGTGGTTCTTGTGTAGAAAGCTGGTTGTCAAAGGGAGTATATTCGTGCAATATATCCCAATCGTCTGTTTCTTTTATATAAGCTGCGACTGATAACACCAACCAAAGGGGGTCATCATTGAACCCACCACCGATGTCATTGTTTCCTCTCTTTGAAAGAGGCTGATATTGATGATAGGTTCCACCGCTGAGAAGTTGTGTTGCCGCAAGATCAAGAATTCTTTCTCGCGCCTGTTTCGGGTCCAACATTGAAAAACCAAGTAAATCCTGATTGGAATCTCTGAATCCCATCCCTCGCCCAACGCCACTTTCGAATAACGATGCCGATCTGGATAGATTAAATGTCGCCATGACCTGATAAGCATTCCAGATGTTCACCATCCGATTAACATGTTCATTGGGTGTTTTCACGTGGTAAGTGCTTAGAATTTTCTTCCAATATTTGTTCAATTCGATAAATGCTTCATCCACATTTGTAAAATCGAAAAATTTCTGAATGGTAGATTTTGCTACCTCTTTATTTATAATCTGCGCATGTTCATCTGTAAATTTTTGACCCACCGGATTTTCTTGATACCCTAGTATAAAGATAATTCTCTTACTGGCACCTGGATCAAGGGTGATCTCGAGATGATGTGATCCGATAGGTTGCCATCCTACGGCAATGGAATTTCTCGATTGGTTTTCTTCAACGGCAATTGGCGAATCCCATCCTCTGTATGTTCCTATAAATTCATCCCTTTGGGTATCAAAACCACAGATTTCTTCCGAGCAAGCGAAATAAGCAAAGTGATTTCGGCGTTCTCGATATTCAGATTTATGATAAATAACCCCATCCTCGACTTCCACTTCACCGATGGAAAAATTTCTTTGAAAATTGGTTGCATCATCCCAGGCATCCCAAAGGCAAAACTCAATGGCAGAAAAAACAGATAGGTTAACTCTGGTTGTCTTTGTATTGGTAATTTTCACATCCCATATCTCGAGGTTTTCACCCAGAGGAACAAAATAACAAATATCTGATTCGATCGCGTTATAAGTAGACTTAATTCTGGTGTATCCCAATCCATGATGGCAAGAATAAGTATTCAGTTTTTTACGAACCGGTTGCCATGTAGGAGACCAAATGTCACTATTGGGTTCGTTTGCCTCAGTGATATCGCGGAAATATAAATAACGTCCCCCTGTATCAGAAGGGACATTATTATACCTGTATCGCGTAATTCTTCGTAAACGAGCGTCTTTATAAAAAGCATATCCTCCCCCTGTATTTGAAATGATGCCAAAGAAATCTTCACAACCTAAATAATTAATCCACGGCAGGGGAGTATCTGGTTGAGTAATAACATACTCTTCTCTCTTGTCATCAAAAAAACCATAATGCATAAAACCTCCACAACTAATTTTAAATTTTCAGAAATTGATAAATATTTATTTTATTTCTCTTGTGAATCAGACACCTTCCAGCAAGCAACATGATGATCCGTCGAAACCTCGATAATTTCTGGATGGACTTTGCATTTCTCAAATGCGTATGGGCAGCGATCATAGTAAACACAACCAGTTGGAACTCCAAGGTGTGCTGCTTCCGAGTCTAACTTTACTTTTGTTGCCCATTTTTGGTCCAACCTTGGGACAGCGGAAATCAACATTTGTGTGTATGGGTGAAGTGGATTGTCGAAGATTTTTTCGGTTGACCCCCTCTCCAGAATACAGCCCCGGTAGAGAATTATTGCACTCTCGCTAATATAATTAGCCAGTGAAAGGTCATGTGTGATAAACAGAACGGATAAGCCGCGTGTTTTTAAGTCAGCCAGCAAGTTTAATACATCAATTCGAACGGAAGCGTCTAACATGCTGATGATTTCATCGGCAACAAGTAATTTGATGTCCAGTAGGAGAGCCCTTGCAATGAGGAATCGTTGAAGTTGCCCGCCGCTTAATTGATGGGGAAATTTCCCCAGAACATGTTCGGGATTCAATCCAACATCTTGGAGGGCATTATTTACCTTATCGTCCCATGTGTGTTTATCTACATCGGGATAAAATTCATCATGAATGATATGAAAGATCCGATCAGCTTTAAAAATTGGGTTGTAGGAACTGTAGGGATCCTGGAAAACTCCCTGAACTTTACGGTAATATTCCTTCGATTCTTTTGTTTCAATCTTGGATATATCTTCGCCATCAATGGTAATTGAACCATCTGAAATGGATATAAGACGTAAAACCATCTTTCCTATCGTACTCTTCCCGCTGCCACTTTCCCCAATCAGGGAGACTACCTCACCATCTTGAATAGAGAAACTGACATCTCTTACAGCGTGTAATTCTTTCCCGCCAAATGTTCCGACTTTATAAATTTTGGATACGTGATCGAGTTCAAGCATGTGATCCCTCCCGCCAACAAGCGATAAAGTGATCCTTTTCGATTTCAACGAAAGGCGGTACTTCAGTACATTTTTCAAATGCCAACGGGCAACGGTCACGAAAACGGCAGCCGATTGGCGGGTTTAATAGCAGTGGTGGATGACCGGGAATTCCCTTAAGGTGCTTTTCCGAATATTTCACTCCAATTTTGGGCAATGAAGCTATTAAAAGCTTTGTATAAGGATGACGAGGAGAGTGGATGATTGTTTCAGTGCTTGCTTTTTCGGCAAGATAACCAGCATACATAACAGTAATAGTGTTTGCAATTTGATACAAGATTGAAATATCGTGGGTAATGAAGATGGCACTCTTGCAGCAACCTTCGTCGAGAAATTTTACCAGCAACTCTGAAACGGCTTTTTGACTTGCTACATCCAAAGCAGATGTGATTTCGTCCGCTATTAACAGCGTGGGGTCCAATAAGGTTGAGAGCACCATAACCATTCTCTGTTTCATTCCGCCTGAAAGTTCAAACGGATACATTCCAAGAACATCATGCGGAAGATTTACAACATCAAGCCGGTGCTTTAGTTCTGGAAGCCTATCTTTATAATCTACTTTTTTTGAGGTTAAAAGATCCCGAATCATGGGTCCTATTTTTCGTATGGGATTCAAAGCATTCATAGCATATTGAGGGATGATGGAAATATCTCTGAATCTATGTTGATTCATTTTCTCAGCATCCCAGATCGGTAGTTCATTGCCATTGAGCATCACCCGTCCTGTCATGTACTTCATCGGTGGATTTAGATAAATCAGACTCTGACAAAGGGTGGTCTTTCCACAACCCGATTCTCCTGCCAGCCCCATGATCTCACCAAGTTTTACATCAAGAGTGATATCTTCTAATGCGTGAACATCTCCTTTTAAAGTCTGGTAATATACAGAGAGGTTCTCAATTTGTAAACTCATATCTACATCTCCCTCAATTTGGGATTAAATACTTCGTCCAAACCAACGTTTGTACAATAGAGCGCACCAACGATGGCTGTTATTGCTAAACCTGGGGGAACAAACCACCACCACATTCCAAATGGGAGGGCACCCCATAGAACTGAATACTGCATCATGAGACCAAGCGAAATGGCATTTGTGGGACCAAGCCCGATGAAATCTAATGTTGCGGCTGTAAGAATTGCACCTCCAAACTGAAGGATGAAAACCAAAAGCAAATATGACATCATATTAGGGGCGATTTCCGAAAAGATGATCTTGAATGATTTCATTCCGCTTAATTTAGCCAGGTCAACAAAATCTCTGGTACGGAGAGAAAAGGTTTGTGCACGTACAGCTCTTGCTGTCCAGGGCCATGATGTGAGACCGATTAAGATACATTCCGTAAACACACTACGCACATCCAGATAAGCGGCTATGATCAACAACACAGCCATGGTTGGAATAACCAGGACGATATTTGTGAGAGCATTGAGAATTTCATCCACAATGCCTCCATAGTAACCGGCAGTAAACCCAATTACTATTCCCAACAGGGTACCAATGCCACCACCGAGTAAACCAACGATAAAAGTTGCTCGTAACCCATTGACGAACTGTGAGAAAACGTCTTGCCCGAAAAAAGTGGTCCCCATCCAGAATTTAGATGACGGTGCTTGAGGACCAAGTGGGTTTGCATATTCAAACGGTTGATACATGGTCAGTGTAGGTCCAATCAATGCCAATAAAACGAAAAAAAGAATGATGATTAATCCTATTTGCACTTTTTTATTTCGAAGTGCAAAGTATAGGATTTCATTGTGAATGCGTAGATTTTTCATGAAGTCTCTCCAGTCATGCCCCTTCTTGTGCGTGGATCAATTAGAACGTAGATTATATCGATCGCGAAGTTGGCAATTAAAACTCCAACAATGATGAATAGAAAACAACCCTGGATTAGGAAATAGTCCTGGTTCTGAATTGCAGCCAGTAGCAAGTATCCAATTCCAGGGTAGGAAAAGACGACCTCAGTCACAAGTGCGCCTGCTACAATGGTGCCCAGTTTAAGAGCTAGCCCGGTAACCTGCGGTAATATTGCGTTTCTAAATGCATAATTACGAATTAATTTTTGGGGTGCCCCAAGCGTACCTAAATAGTGAGAATAATCTGCTTCAAGTTCATAGATAATCATATTGCGCATACCAATCGCTTGTCCTCCAAATTCAACCATGAAGAGTGATAGAAAAGGTAAGAACCAGTGATGGAGAACACTGCCAATAAATTTCCATGAAAAGCTCGGTTGAAGAGAATAGCTGTAAGCGCCAGCAATTGGAAATATTCCAAGAATAATGCCAAAAAACCACGATAACAGAATACCAAGCCACATGTAGGGGGTTGCGTTGAGGATATAGCTTAATGGCGTGATTGTATTGTCAAGTCGTTTGGAGCGTGCTGCAACCGCTCCGAATTTATTCCCTGCATACCAGCTTAACAATATGGCGGGGAGGAGAAGAAAAATATCATAGGGGACAGCTCGCTTGATCACGTCTATGACCGGAGTTGGGAAAAGGTAGGTGCTAATACCCAAGTCACCTTGAAAAAGAGACTTCCAAAAGTTCAGGTATTGCTGCCACAGAGGAAGATCCAGCCCAAATAGGTGCGAATAATAATCATACATTTGTTGAATTGCTGTCGCATTGCTGCTTACTGAGACCCTCGTTAACATATTTCTGATTGGATCGCCAGGCATAAAACGGGGGATCATCCAATCAATGGTAACCGCAATGAAGAAAGTCAATAAATATATGAGTATTTTTCTTAATAAATATCGTTTCATGGATGCTCCTTATTATCGATATGGAGGATTGCAGGATTCTTTGCCCCTCCTTACCTCAATAACAGGAGGGGCATTTTAATTAGATTCTAACCATTTTTTTGGGCTTATTCACCAGCTGGTTCTAGGTTAATAAGGGTCATTAAGCCTCCCAATTGCCAGTAACCAGACCATGTAGTCGGAAGGGTCGGATTGGCGGAATTTTCATCTGGCCAGTTCGTCCAATTTGCATCGCTGTACTGAGCCCACAAGCCGTTGTACCACAGAGGGATCATGGGCATATCGGTGAGCATGAGTTCCTGAATGTTTGAGCAAGCCTCTTGCATGGCTGCTTCATCACTCATCGGAATTTCTGCAAGGGCATCGACCAGATCGAACATTTCCTGGTTTTCATAGCGACCGAAGTTACCACTCTGCATCTGCTCCTGAATAGGGTGTCTGAACAGGAGGTTATAGAGCGCCCATGGTGTATTGCTCATAGCAGCCCAGTTGTTCAGGGTCATATTGAAGGTTCCACCCTGAAGTTCGGTGTTCCATGCGCCTTGATCGGGATAAGCAGCTTTCACATTGATACCGGCAGCTTGAGAGCTGGAAGCGATGATGTCAATGGCTGCCATCCAGTCAGTCCATCCATTCGGGCAGGTTACTTCTAATTCGAACGTTTCACCATCCGGGGTTTCAACAAAACCGTCGCCATCAACATCCTTGTAACCAGCATCTGCCAGCATCTGTTTGGCTTTTGCGGTATCGAAGCTGTAGCCGAGCTCTGCCATCACATCCTGATCAACAAATCGATCCAAGACCGGGAGTAAACCGGAGGGGCTGGCTGCTTTGACAAGTTGAGCGTAAGCTACATTTACGATGGAAGGTACGTCGATCGCAAAAGCTAAAGCGCGGCGGAATGCCGCATCATCCAGTGGTTTGATAGTGGTATTGAGGAATAACACAGCAGTATTTGCAGATAGCATGTAAGGGGCATCTGCATAGTAGGTTTTTACATAACCTTTATCAGCCATTTCTGCAACACCGGGCAAGAAGTTGTTGCTAAGATCCAATTCACCCTTCAGGACCATTCCCAGGGCAACATTGTTGCTGGAAGTGCGGATATCAACGATGTATTTGGGAGCCGGCTCGCCGAATACGTCAATGCCCCACCAATTCTCATTGCGGACCCAGATATTGCGGTCTTCAGAATTGGCGAGATAGAGATATGCGCCTGACCCGACAGGATTTTCATTTGCGCCGACGGTGATATCCTCTTCAGATTTACCTTCCCAAAGATGTTTTGGAACGATCGGAACGTTGTATAGATTGTTTTCAAATTCTTGGAAGAGCGGTTCAGCTGTGAGTTTGAATTCAACTTCCTTGTCGCTGGTTGCGGTTACACTTTCTACGTAATTCCACATTGGGCTAAACCAAATTGTGGCATATTCCTTCCCCAAATTGAAGGTGTAAGCAACATCTTCAGCGGTTAACGCTTCACCATCGCTCCATGTCATATTTGGACGTAGCGTTACAACAAAAGTTGTGTCATCAGTCCAGGTGCCACTCTCGGCTAACCATGGAGTTAATGCCCCGGTTTGTGGGTCGAAATTATACAGGAATTCATACACAAACCCAATCGTACCGGTTGTATTTGCCAAGCTACCCGGCTGGAATGGGTTCCATGTAGATGCAGGACCCCATGCAGCACCACTAACATAAATGGTTTCATTCCGTGGGAACTCGGTAGGTATAGTTTCCTCTTCAGGTTCAGCAGGGGCTTCTTCAGCAACTGCCTCTTCAGCAGCAGGTTCTTCAGCTACAGGTTCAGCGGCTGGTGCGCAGCTTGAAAAAACAAAACTGGCGACTAACAACACGCTTAATAAAACTAAAAACTTCTTATGCATTTTTCTTTCTCCTTTTATTTATATTAAATATTTTGTTTGTGTGTACAACATAATTTTTTCCTCATTTGCCTCCTTTTTACCTTCTCAAGATCAATTCAATTATTGGAAACGCTCCCAAATTCTCATAAAAAAATATATGGTCATTTAGACACATTAATTGATTCTTTTTCTCGTCGTGCCTCTAAGGATAAGTTCAGTTTTTAGGATGACGCGTCTTGCAGGTTCTGTTCCATTTTCGATAATATCAATTAACATTCGAAGTGCTTCATTTCCAAATTCGTCAATTGGCTGGCGAATAGTGGATAATGGAGGATAAGCCGGCATCTGTAGGGGGAAATCATCAAATCCGATGATGGCGACATCATCGGGAGCTCGCAATCCATTTTCGCTCATCGCACGCATAGCTCCCAAAGCCATTTGATCGGAAGCTGTAAAAACAGCATCAGGCTTAGCTTTCAGAATTTCTAGCATTCCTAAATAACCGCTTTCTTCTGTAAAGGTACCCTCTGCAATTAAATCTTTGTCTACTGTAAAACCGTGTTTAAGCAAAGAATTCATATACCCTTGTTTTCGATCAATACCAACCGTTGTATTTAACGGACCGGTAATTGTCCCAATTCTTTTGTGCTCGGTTTCGATAAAATAATCAACCGCTTTCTCTACCGATTCAACATTGTTGATATCAATAAAGCTGATGTTCCCACTTTTAAATGGTCTCCCCAAAACCGTTAAAGGAATATCAGATAGAATCAACTTGTCAATCAATGAATCTCCGATATTGTCAGATTGAAGCAGAATTCCATCCAGAAAACCACGCCGAGAAATCCGATGGAATATTCGCTCTTCGTCCTCTTTTTCCCTCATCAGAAAAAGTGTAAATGTATAATCACTGCTACTGCAAGCCTGGGCGATTCCTTGAATTAAACTTGGATAATAAGGGTCAGTGAAGAAGGAATTAACGGAGCGGGGTAATATTAATCCGACAGTCCAAGATCGGTTTGATACCAGTGCTCTTGCGGCTGCATGAGGTTGATAACCGGTTTGATTGATAACTTCTTGAACAAGCATCCTCGCTTTCTTGCTTACATTTGGATGATTATTAATTACTCGAGATACGGTTGAACGGGATACACCACATTGCTCTGCTATATCTTCTAAAGTAAGGTTGTTCAATGAAGCACTCCGATTTTGAAGGCAAATTCCTGTTGATTTTCTGGTGAGATATTGGGAACGCTCCCAATATAGAAATATTATATATGCTTTTTTATTGAATTTCAAGCTCTTTTAAGATTTAAAAAATTGAGTTGTTCATCACGGGTTTGAGAGAGATTTCTCATATTTGAATGCATAGGTATTGGTATATTTTGAGTAATTGAAGTTTTACTGGGTTAAAAAAGACTAAAAAATGTTATATATTGACTAAATAAACAAAATAAAATATAATATAAACATAAATAAACAATATTGGGATAATTATGATATCTGAAGATAGAACTGCCTTCATTTTAAAGGAAATAGAAGATCGGGGTTCGGTGAATGTGGTAAATCTTGCCCAACGTTTGGATGTATCAGAAATGACCATCCGCCGCGATCTTGTCAGCCTTGAAAAAGAAGGGTTGATTCGCAGGGTCCATGGGGGAGCGATCAGCGCTCGCGGCAGAAGTTATGAGCCTTCTCTGGTTTTGCGAGAAACTCAGAATCGTGAAGAAAAAGCATTGATCGGAAGGATTGCGGCTAGTTTGGTAGCCGATGGAGATTGCATTGCGCTGGATATTGGCTCAACAACTTTGCAGGTGGCAATTAACTTGATTGGGCGTCGAAATCTAACCGTGATCACTCCCAGTTTGCAGATCGCAAATGCTCTTGCTAACCAGCCTGATATTCGGCTCATCATACCTGGAGGAATTGTCCGTCACGGTGAATTATCTCTCATAGGTGATTTAACACGTCGTTCCTTGGAGGGGCTTTTCATTGACCGCTTATTTTTAGGGGTGGGAGCTATTGATTCAGAACATGGGTTGACTGAATACAACTGGGATGATGCGCTGGTAAAAAAGGAAATGGTGCAAAATGCAAAAGAGGTGATTCTTGTGGCTGACCCAAGCAAATTTGAGAAAGTTGCTTTTGCTAGTGTTGCTCCATTAAATGCAATCCATATGTTGGTAACCACTCAACTTCCTCCCACCCCATTGCAAGAGGCACTTCAAAAAGATGGTGTTCTCATCATGACGGGGGACGAAGAAGATGACGGTGAAATTTTAGAGAAAGAACAAAGGAATAATAATCAATGAGCGATTTATTGGAAAAGATGTTTAAAAAGAAAAAACCTATTATTGCTATGGCGCATTTTTTACCCTTACCAGGTACGCCACTCTATAATCCTGAGATAGGTGTCAAAGGCATGGTTAAAATGATGCGTGAGGACGTCAAAAAATTGGTAGATAACGGTGTGGACGGCATCATGTTTTGTAATGAAGGTGATCGTCCATATACTCTCAAGGCGGATCTTGAAGCTGTTGCAGTGATGACTCACGTAATCACAGAGCTTGTTCCTGCTGATTATCCATTCGGAGTTGATTTTCTTTGGGACCCTAAAGCGCCACTTGCAATTGCTAAAGCAACTGGAGCTAATTTTGTCCGTGAAGTTTTCACTGGCGTTTATGAGAGTGATATGGGATTATGGTCCACTGATGCAGGTGCTATGCTACGCTATCGACATAATATTGATGGAGATGACATTAAGGTTTTTTATAACATTAGTCCTGAATTTGCCTCCACATTAGGAACCAGAACGGTTGCCCAACGAGCTTACAGTGCTGTTGTATCTTCTCTTGCGGATGTGATTCTGGTTTCTGGTTCGATGGCTGGTTCTGAACCTGATATCACTTGGGTGAAAGAAGCTAAGGAGGGGGTTAAAGGAACTGTTCCAGTACTTTTAAATACAGGAGCTAGGGTAGAAAATATTCAGAAGTTCCTTGAATATGCTGATGGTGTCATCGTCGGTTCAAGTTTGAAGGTTGATGGTTATACATGGAACCCAGTTGAAGTTGAACGTGTAAAAGCATTCGTGGCTGTAGTAGAGCAAACGCGGAAGAATGGCTAAATATTTATTAGGGATTGATATTGGCACCACTTCTACAAAGGTTCTCGTCATTAAAAATAATGGTGAGATGATAGCTGATATGTCCCTGTCGTCTACACTTGCTTCTCTTAATACAGGTTGGGCTGAAGAAGATCCAATTCAATGGTGGCAGAATATTACGAAAGTAGTTCCTGAAATACTGTTGAAAGCTGCTATCAAACCCAAGCAGATCGCTGGAATTGGAGTAAGTGGGATGGTCCCGACGCTTATTCTTCTCGATGAATCAGGTATGGTATTACGCCCGTCGATACAGCAGAATGATGCCAGGGCAATTGAAGAAATTAAATTTCAGCAAAACCGGACAGATGAAAATGATATTTTAAATCGAACCGGCAGCGCGATTACTGCACAAAGCATTGGTCCCAAACTCTTATGGGTGAAAAAGCACGAACCCTCATTATTCAAACGAGCTCGACATCTCCTTGGCTCATACGACTATATTGTTTACCGTCTAACCAATCAATTCTCATCTGAACGGAACTGGGCTCTGGAAAGTGGCTTATACAATTTGCAAATGGATGATTGGGATGAAACCCTTTTATCTCTAGCTGAAATCGATCGAAATTGGTTGGGTATTCTTCATAATCCTTCCGATTTTGTGGGTGGTGTGACTGCTGGAGCAGCTGATGCTTGTGGTTTAGCTGAAGGTACCCCCGTCTTTGCGGGTAGTGCTGATCATATAGCATCAGCCTTTTCGGCAGGGGTCAACAGAGAGGGAGATTTATTAATCAAGTTAGGTGGGGCAGGGGATATTCTTTACTGCACAAATGATGCTGACATGGACCCACGCTTATATTTAGATTTCCATATTATTCCAGGAAAATTTTTGATAAATGGTTGTATGGCATCCAGTGGTAGTTTGATTCGTTGGTTCTGTGAACAATGTACCCCATCGGAAGATTATGCTGATCTAGATCAGAAGGCTGAATCCATTCCAGCTGGCTCGAATGGGTTAATCTTGCTCCCGTATTTTGTTGGAGAGAAAACACCCATCAATGATCCATTGGCTCGCGGAACCTGGATTGGTTTAACTCTTTCACACACAAAAGCTCATATGTATCGATCCATACTGGAAGGAATTGCTTTTGGTTTTAATCACCATATACAGGTTTTGATGCAGAAAAATCATGAAATAAATCGAATACGTGTAACGAACGGTGGAGCTCATTCCATTCTCTGGCGCCAAATCGTTACGGACGTGATCGGACTGCCGCTTGAATATGTAGCTCATCACCCGGGATCGTCACTTGGAGCGGCTTTTGTTGCAGGAAAAGGCACAGGTGTATTTCAGTCGTGGGATGAAATTGAGAGATTCATCAATATTGCTGATATATCCCAGCCAGATATGGGGAATCATGCCCGTTATAAGCATTTCTTTGAAATTTATGTAGAAACATATAGGGCTTTACAAGCGTTATATCCACGCTTGACGGAAATTTAACCCTATCATCAACGCTGAATTATTGGACCTTAACAATAAAACTATCGAATAAAGTAGGTGCGCCGTTCTTTTGAAATGACAATACGAAAGAGCATTTGGGAAATCGATTCACAACCGTCCTATATTCTTGCATCCAAGAACTAATGAATGGTGAGAAGTACAAAAAATAGGCAATGCAGGAATGTAACGGTGATAGGTAAAAGGTGCCCACAGTATAGAAAGAAGTGTCTACACTCCAGGGTTATTTGTGATGTTATGTTGCTAATTCATTGGTTTCCTTGAGATACGGAATTTCATCGAGATTATCCGTTACTGGTGATGAAATTAAATTAATGAAGAGGGTGGCAGCATAGTGAAATTGATCGTGCGTGGCTTTCTGCGATTTATGAAATGGGTTTTTGAAATCAAATAACGTAGAAAACAGAGCGTCATAAGATAACGGGTGGTTTGCTTTTATATGGCGGCTACGCCATATTTTATAAGAAACATGTTGGATGATCAGGGAGAGCAATTAAAGGTTTGATCTACATTAATAGCAGAGTTCATTTAGAAACTTTCTCCCAGCATTTTCTTGTACGACAGAAGTGAGTAGCATCAATTCTATAAAAATGATACGTGGAATTTTCAGACCAAAAGCTTGAAAGAAGAGCATGTTGAAGTGTTAATTATGCGACCTCGAAATGCTTTTAGCACCTTGCGGCAACCGGCTTATTCGAGACTTCTTGTAGAACTGGGGCGACATACTTAGTCATAATGATGAACCCACAAGGAGAATTATGTTGTCCCAGTTTCTATGAGAATTGTATGTCAGTCTTACGTTAGTGCAACAAATTATTTTATAAAAAGGAGAAAAGAATGAAAAAGATGACTAAGTTCGTATTAATTGCCATGTTGCTTGTAACATTGTTAAGTGCCTGTGGGCAAAAAGCAACCGATGAGGCAACGATCAATGAAGCAACGACCGATGAGAAAGAACCTCAGGATCTGGTTTTTGCTTCGGTCGTAAAATCAAGCGGTGATACCTGGTTCATTCGTTATGAAACAGGTATAGAACAATTTGAAACTGATTACGGTGTGAAATCTTTTATGGAAGGTCCTTCACAACCTGATTCTGCCGCGCAGGTCGCTCTCATCGAGGATCTCATTGCTCAAAACGTTGATGTGATCATTAATGTTCCCTATGGCGTTGCTGAAAATGAACTTGCACAAAAGAAAGCCATGGATGCAGGTATCATCGTGATTGGTCACGAAGCAGAAACTGCTAACGAAGGTACCCTCAATTATGATGTGGAAGCTTTCGATAATTGCTCCTATGGGGAAGAAATGATGCGTGAGTTGGCAGAACGCATGGGCGAGGAAGGCAAATATATTCAATTCGTGGGTTCATTAACCAACGCATCTCATAACCAGTGGACGGAGTGTGCCCGTCAGTATCAGGAGGCTAACTATCCTGATATGGAATTTGTTGCTAAATACGAATCCAAGGAAAACCAGGAAAATGCTTATAACATCATGAAAGATGTCCTCAAGACTTATCCGGATATTAAAGGTGTAGAAGGTTCTGATTCCGGAGATATTCTTGGTGCAGGACGTGCGATAGAAGAAGCGGGTTTGGCAGACCAGATTGTTGTTGTTGGGACAGGTATCGCTTCTGATGCCAAGGAGCTCCTTAAAACTGGCGCAGTTGATCTGGCAATGGCATGGGATCCTGGAATGGCAGGTTATGCTTGTTCAGTGATTGCTTACAAAATGCTACAGGGCGAGGAAATTGTCGAAGGGTTGGATCTAAATGTTCCCGGTTTTGAAAGCATTCGCATTGGTACAGGTCCAAATGGTATTCCAGTAATTTATGGTTCAGCCTGGATCAAGATTACCGTAGAGACGATGGATCAATATCCGTTCTAGGCTTAAAAAAATTCCTCACCATTATGGGTGGTTGAGATTATCTCAACCACCCGATTCCTATAAAAATATAGATAGCGATATATTAATGACAAGTAAAATCCTCCAGGTAAAGAATATAAGCAAATCTTTTGCAGGGGTTAAAGCTCTCGACCAGATCAGTTTAACAATTAATGAGGGTGAAATAGTATGTCTGGTCGGTGAAAATGGGTCGGGTAAATCGACCCTGGTAAAAATTATCTCGGGTGTTTATTCCCCTGATAACGGCGAAATTATTATCAATGATCATTCTTATAAAAAACTAACCCCCATCGACTCGATGCGGGAGGGGGTTCAGGTAATCTATCAAGATTTTTCACTTTTCCCTAATTTATCTGTTGCAGAAAACCTCGTCATCAATGAGCATCTTTCCAGCGGGAAAAAATTTGTCAATTGGAAGGAATTTGATCATATTGCTGCTAAAGGACTGGCGGAAATCAATGTTTCGATTCCATTGGATATGATGGCAGGCGATCTTTCTACCGCTGATCGGCAATTAATTGCAATTACAAAGGCAACACTGGCGAAAGCCAGGGTTATCATCATGGATGAACCAACTACGGCATTGACACAAAAAGAAATCCACTCTTTGTTCAATATAATCATGGATTTAAAGAAAAAAGGGATTTCAACGATATTTGTAAGTCATAAATTAAATGAAGTAACTGAAATTGCCGATCGTACAGTAATCTTCCGTAATGGAAAGAAGGTCATGGATCAAGATGCAAAAACCCTGGATATAAAGACCATGGAATGGTATATGACTGGTCGTGAGCTAGATAAAAGTGGTATTCAGTTCAGTCATGTGAATCAACAAACAGAACCTCTTTTGGAGGTCGAAAACCTTACGCTCCAAGGGAAATTTACAAATGTGACCTTTAGCTTGAACCCCGGTGAGGTTCTTGGTATCACGGGGTTACTTGGTTCTGGTCGCACCGAACTAGCGTTATCATTGTTTGGTGAAACGCCAGCGAACTCAGGTGAAATACGCATTGAGGGAAAAACTGTAAGCATCAAAAGTATCCAGGATGCAATGAATAATCGCATCGGATATGTACCGGAAGATCGTGTGATAGAAGGCTTATTTCTAGATCAATCAATTTCTGATAATGTTGTGGTGCGGGTGATAAATAAACTGGTTAACCATTTGCATTTGATTAATCCCCAATCCATTTCTCAAGTTTCGAATGAATGGATTACTCGCCTGGAGGTTAAAACTCCTAATGGGAACTTACCAGCAAAAAGCCTTTCAGGAGGGAATCAACAACGTCTTGTACTTGCGAAATGGCTTGCTTCTGATCCCAAATTATTAATATTGAATAGCCCAACGGTTGGTGTCGACGTTGGCTCAAAAGCTTCCATACACGAACTAATTCGCAATCTGGCTAATCAGGGTATGGGGATTTTAATAATTTCGGATGATGTCCCCGAATTAATGCAAACCTGCAACCGACTTATTCTGATGCGCCGCGGAAAAATAACGAATGAATTCAAGAGAGAAACTATCACTGAAGAGCTATTGAACAAAGAAATGGTAGCTAACCGCAGTGGCATGGTTCAATGAGAGAAAAGAAGACAAGCTATGTTGAAAAAAACCATTAAAAGCAATGAGTTTATTACATTTTCGATCATCGTCCTTTTATCGCTGATAATAGGGATAATCAATCCTGCCTTTTTTTCATTAGCTACGGTATTTGACGTGTTGCGTGCGTCTATTGTGCCCAGCATTATGGCTTTCGGGTTATTGTTAGTGATTATAGCTGGAGGTGTGGATATCTCATTTGTCGCATTTGCCGCCCTGGGCGCGTATGGTACACACATGTTACTATTACATTATGGATATCAGGGTGGTATTCTGCTGTACTACATCATAGCTTGTGCGATAGGGCTTCTTGCGGGTTCATTAAGTGGCTTCATAATCACTCGCTTTGATGTTCCGATGTTTGATGTTTCTTTAGCGA
The DNA here is from genome assembly GCA_003446605.1 of Anaerolineaceae bacterium. Lineage (GTDB taxonomy): Bacteria > Chloroflexota > Anaerolineae > Anaerolineales > Anaerolineaceae > UBA4781. The sequence continues at coordinate 19,426 of DMDF01000120.1, read as the reverse complement.
CTTTTACCTTGTGGTACGGTTTTATTCGGTTCTTCATCGGCTCTGCTAAAAATTTCCAAATCCCTGAAGGGGCAGTGGGATATTATGCAAAATTTATTACAACTGTAAAGGATCCTTTTGTGGGGGAAGCCGGATTGCATATTTCAGTAATTTATGTGCTTGTCATTGGTGTCTTGATTCATATTTTACTTAAATACACTACTCTCGGTCGTGGTATCTATGCTATAGGAGGAAATAAAGATGTTGCCATCCGGTCTGGCTTTAATGTTAGACGAATCATCTTGATTATCTACATGATATTAGGTGTTCTTTCTGCTTTCGCTGGTGTTACACAAAGTTTCTTAAGCCGCCACTTTGAACCAACATTATTTATGACCCAGAACCTGGATGTGATCGCAGCTGTCATTTTAGGAGGTGCTTCTATAAATGGCGGTAGAGGTTCAGTGTTAGGTACTTTTCTAGGTGTTGTTCTAATGCAATTAATTAACCGGGCTATGGTTTTAACGGGCATTACTGTAGAATGGCAGGAATTAGTGATTGGGCTTGTATTGACAATTTTTATCTCCCTTCCAGCAATGCGGGATCGGATCAATAAAAAGACAAGACACCCAGTAGAAATACCTGATGAAATATAAATACTGATAGGTACAGAACCAATTATGAATTATGGATACAAAAATGAAAAATAGTAACGTTGGATATAAATCTACTATAGATAAACAAACACTTCTACTCCTTGGGATATTTACCATATTAATGGTATTTTTTGGATTTGTCGAAGATAGCTTTTTAACCAACCGCAGTATAAGTTCTATGGCAATTCAATTACCTGAGATGGGTATTCTTAGTTTAGCGATGATGATCACAGTTATGATTGGTGGTATTAATTTGTCGGTAAATGCGACTGCTAACCTGTCAGCTGTGTTGGCAGGACTATTTGTCTTACAGGTTGTGCCGCAGCTAGCTACAGATGGCAATGGTGGGGCTTTAATTGTGACCATAATTCTCGTCGCTTTACTGGTCGGTGTCCTTACAGGGGTATTCAACGGATTTTTAGTTGCCTATCTCAACGTGCCACCAATCTTAGCTACCCTAGCTAGCATGACCGTTTTTACCGGGATTGGGGTGGGGTTGACCAAAGGACAAACAGTTACTGGCTTTCCCGATGCTTTGGGAATGATCAGCAGCCAATCCGTCTTCGGGATTCCACTGCCTTTTTTCGTGTTCGTGGGTGTTTCCATTGTCACACACGTATTGCTGAAGTACACTACTTTCGGTTTCAAGACTCGCATGTTAGGGACGAATCCGACCGCTGCCAAATTTTCCGGGATTAACAACAAATCCATTACCATGAAGGTGTATGTCATGAGTAGTATGCTCGCCTCTATTGCAGGGGTGCTAATTATGAGCCGTACTATGTCCGCATCCAATGCATATGGCACTGCAACTTATGTGACCTTGACCATTCTTATTGGAGTCTTGGCTGGTGTGATTTCTGGCAAAGGCAGCGTGATCAATGTTTTTATCACAGTTCTGATTTTACAGGTTATCTCTACCGGCTTTCACATGCTATTAGCAGGCGTGAAGGGCAGCGCTTTCTTCAAGGATTTTGTCTGGGGGATTCTGCTTATCGCCATCTTTATAATAAACTACTTCAGTCGTAGTCGGAATAAGGAATGAAGGTTATATCTAGTAGAAGATTCAAAGATGAATACTGCAAGCTAATTGTAGAAATGCAGAAAACGGAAAGGATAAAAATACGGGATCAGTGAATCACAGTGCATGCAGTCGAGTAGCCGAAGGAAGCCGAAAGATGCGGGATGATAATCTATCCAAAAGAATCACCAGTGATGATGTACTGTGAACGCTGCAATAAATATTTCTAAGGCAAATGACAGATTGATCTTGGAATGAATGCTGGTTGCCCCATCTGTAGGGCAGACCTGGAACAGTAAAGTTATTTATAGTGATCTTTCATCCCTTTCGATTACGATCGTACCATGCGTGAGCAGGGAAGCAATAGCGCCAATGGCTGCTAGTTGGGGCGCGATGATCGTACCAACCACACCCACCGTGAGTGGGATATCAATCAGCGGCTTGCCTTCCTCGTTCTTGATGATGATACGCCGGATATTTCCTTCACGTACCAACTCCTTTATCTTGGTTAGGATCTCGTCGCCATTCACTCGAAATTCTTCGGTCATTTTTGCTCCATTTCGTATTCATAATTCATTATTAATACGAATGTATATTACGTTTCGTTGTGGATAGAAATTCATTGAACGAAAACATGCTCGCCTTGGAATTGGTATTTATCGAGAGGTTGTAAAAAGAGCCTTTCTTTTTGCCTTGACATCATTTTCAATTTTCAGTAAGATTGTATTGCTATTGAGAACAAGAGAGAATAAACAGAAATGTACATCGGCAAGTAACCTGTAAAGCACCTCCCGTTAACCCTTATCAGGGCAGGGCGGGCACTCAATCCACGATTGGGTGGTTTGGCGTTTCCCTTACCAGACACAGGAGGCAATTATGCTTGCCGTTTCTCATTTAACCAAGACATTTAATCTACAAACTCTATTTGAAAATATCACTTTCTCTATCAATCCGGGCGAGAAGGTTGGCTTGATCGGACCGAATGGCTGCGGGAAGACTACCCTGCTGCGCATACTGGCAGGAGTGGAAGAAGCCGACAGTGGTCAGGTATATCATCCGGGCAATTTACGCATCGGGTACTTGCCACAGGGTTTTGAATTCCCTGCAGAACTCACCATCGCACAGATCGTGAATGGCGCAGTAGGAGATATGGAAGCGCTTACCGAAGAACTGGTAAATACAGCTCAGATACTCGCACAGCAGCTTAATGACCGTGCGCTAACCGAGCGCTATGATGACCTGTTGCGGCGCATTCAAAACGCGGAACCGGAACGTGCCGCTAGAATTATCGCGGAGTTGGGATTGAATACCATACCGGAAAATCTGCCAGCCGCTGCTTTGAGCGGGGGTCAGAAAACACGCCTTTCCCTTGTTTTGCTTTTGCTTGAAGATCCCCAAATAGTATTACTAGATGAACCCACCAATCATTTGGATATCAGCATGCTGGAATGGCTGGAAAATTGGTTGAAAAACACGACCTGTGGCGCACTGATTGTTTCACATGATCGTATGTTTCTTGACCGTACTGTCACACGTATTCTAGAAATGGATCCGCTTTCCCAGGTACTGCGCTGCTACGAAGGGAATTACAGTTCTTATTTGGAGCAGCGGGAAAATGAGATTGAAACCCAATGGTCTGCCTATAAAGATCAAGAAGCTAAAGTACGCCACATGAAAGCGGATATCATGCGTGCGAAAGAGCAAGCTGCCTATACCGAACGTAAAGCCAGTGCTAACCATACAGGGAGTCCGGAGAATAAAATGGGAAAAGACCATCAAAAACGGCTTGCCAAGAAAGTTGCAAAAAAAGCAAAATCGAGGGAAAATCGATTGGATCGCTACGAGAAATCGGATGAAAAGGTGGAAAAACCACAGGAACAGCATACTATCCGTATGGAATTCGAGAATGCTCCGCACCTGGGGCGCTCTGTGATCCAGATGGAACGCTTGAGTGTGGGCTTTCCTGGATTCCCCCCCTTACTGGAAAATATCAATCTCCAGGTGCGAGCATCCCAGCGCATCGCATTCACCGGACTGAATGGCTGCGGGAAAACCACCCTGCTGCGCACGCTGGTGGGGGAAATCCCGCCGCTGGCAGGCAAGGTAATTTTGGGCAGCAGTGTGCGCTTGGGATTGATGTCGCAGGATTTGAATTCTCTGGAGCCACAACAAAGCGCACTGGATCATATTTGGAGTAATTTTCCCAATCAAACAGAAGCGCGCCGCTTTTTAGGGTTTTATCTTTTGATGGGGGATGAGGTGCTGAAACCTGCTTCCCAGCTAAGCTATGGGCAGCGCGCACGCTTGATGCTTGCCATGCTGGTGGTAAGCGGTTGTAATGTACTACTTCTGGATGAGCCTATCAACCATCTGGATATCTCCAGCCGTGCCCAATTTGAACAGGCGCTGCAAGCCTTTACAGGAGCCATTCTGATGGTGGTACATGACCGCTATTTTATCGAGCGTTTTACACAGGAAATATGGCAGGTGAAAGATGGAAAGATTACGATTTAATAGTCTTTCTGACTTGTCGAAAAAAAGACGACAATCATGTTGCCATTGAAGAAGATTGGAACTACAGAGTATAGGGGTGACTAAGGTACGGTCTAACTGAAAGGGAGTGGTATGCTACAATACAATTACTTTAAGATGTTATTCTAGAATTAAATTATTAAGTGAGAAGATGTCTTGTAGGGGGCTTCTTTCAAGAATTACACGATCGGGTAATTCCAATCATGAATGACGAAATAGACAAACTTTTGGATTTTAGTAAAGATTCAAATAAGTCCATGATTTGCATTCCAGAAAGCATAATGAAGAAGAATTATTTTGATGGAGTAATGATGCATGTTGTTTTAATAAGATCCTATACTGATAAAGCTTGGCGCAGTCCACAAACGTATGATGCAATAGAATCCAGTTTACGGAAGAGATGGTCTGTATCCGTGATCCATACTACGGATGTTGAGACGCTAAAGAAAGAATTGCAAAAATATCAAAAGCAGTATGGTCAGCAAATTTTTGTCTTTAATATTGCTGAATATTTGGATGAAGACCATAAAATCGGTTTTTTACCTGCAATTCTGGATGAATTGGGAATTCCACATTTGGGATCGAGCGCTACTTCAAATCGGGCAGGTTTGGACAAAGCTGCTGCGAAAGAATTATTTATGAAACATGAAGTTCCAACACCATCTTTCTTTGTGGCAGAAGAAAAAGCGGATATCACGAAGGAAGCAGTAGAAGCGATTGGATTTCCATTGATTGTGAAACCTTTGCATGAAGGCGGTCATATCGGCATTGATGAACGATCCATCGTGCGTGATATTCAACATCTTGAAAAAGCAGTTGAGCGTATTTTGGATGAATACGAGCAGCCGGCTCTCATAGAAGATTATATCGTAGCTGAAGGGATGCGCGAATTCAGCGTGGGTGTCATTGAAGGAGAGCCATCTCTGTTCACCCCTATTGAGATCGATTTTGATGCCATGGACACTGATCAACAGATCCTCAGTTTTGATCTGGCGCAAAACGACCTCGAGGAAATTTGTTTGGTGGAAGAGGAGGGAGTACGGTTGAGGATCAACCAGCTGGCAGCAGATGCTTTTGATGCAGTGGGGGCAGAGGATTATAGCCGTGTGGATATCCGCATGAATGCCACTGGATATTATGTACTGGAGATCAACACCATGCCTGGTTTAGGTCCCCACAGTTTTTTGCCACAAGCAGTCGACCAAATCTATGATCTGGATTTTACGGGTTTGATTGAGCACCTAACCGAACATGCGCTGCAAAGACAAAACCCACCAGTAAAGACTAACAAAAATCTTCTCGTTTAACATGAAGAGACTTTTTATGAATAAAAGGCGATTCCTCGATCAGGGTTTATGGAAGAATCGTACACTTTGATACGATCACATACAGCCAGTAATTTTTGAGACGGGCAGCTACTGCTACAATACGTTACCTGGTGAATGTCAATCGATAACAGCGTTCTCAGGGATCATAAATGTTTGCTGGGTGCAATCGATTACAGCTTGTAACCCATACGGCAGCACAAATATGGGATCGGTGTGACCAAAATCCATGTGGGTCACGATAGGTAGTTCGTTTAAACCTTGCTCATCTTTTACTACCTGCAGGATCACGTTATCATACTGTTCGAAGATCTGGGGTGAAATGTTCCCTCCCGGGCGTCCGAAGATCAATCCGTTGATCTGATGCAGAATCCCCATGGCTGCCAAAGAGCGCAGTCCTCGTAGAACTGTTGATGGGGGTGGCGCTTCTTCGGACGTCTCCAGGAACAGGATGGCACCCTGCCAATCTTGCGCTGGCAGCCAGAATTGTGTTCCTCGCAGCCAATCCAATACGTCAAAACAGCCTCCCAACAGGTGCCCATGATGGACACCGCTGCCCTGCAAAAATTTCCACCCAGTGCAGGGCTGTAAATTGCGCTTGATCGACTGGTTAATTGGATCGCCCCATTCCAACTGTTCGGCTGTCCAACCCTGGGTATTAGGATTGATCCTGCTGATTGGTTGTGAAGAAAAGAGAGTCCTGCGGACGGCATCCACCATATAAGGGAACAAACCGCCATTTTCCCCAAATCCAGCCATGATGGCAGGACCGTAGAAAGTGACCAATCCAGCCTTGTAACATGCCATGTGGCTGGTGGTGGTATCCGAAAATCCCATGAATACCTTGGGATTTGTTCTGATCGTATTCAGATCAAGGTAGGGAAGGATGCGGATAGAATCGTCACCACCGATTGTGGAAATAATGCCCTTGATGGTGGCATCCGAAAAAGCCTGATTGAGGTCATCTGCTCTGGCTTTGGGATTCTGCTGTAGCCATTCTGCGGAGCGCAAGGTACTGGGCATTTCCACGACCTTTAAACCGAACTCTGCTTCAAGCTGTGCTTTGCCTGCTCTGTAGCGCTGTGGAAACGCAGCCGGACCGCCCCAAGAGAGCGAGACAGTTGCGACAGTATCCCCTTTTTCTAATCTTTGGGGTTTAATCATATGCTACATTATATGACGAGGATAAAGGATATTCGATCGCACACCGGATAAAAATCCGGTGTGTTCGAGAGGGGTTGGGTTGGTGTTTGGAAATGATATCTCTAACATAATCCAAATCGTTTGATCGCTTAAATGAGATCAGTTATGAGGCTAGGGAAGGAATGCTCCAGGATGTAGGATTTGTATCCAGAAAATCTAGACTACATGGAGTTCGCAAATTTTCCGGAAATGATATCCATAAATTGAAAAGGTAATAGCTTGCGCAAAGGATCTGGGTTTGTGAAAAAGGGTCCAGAAGAATAGTTTCCAGTAATAAAGACGTTCCTTGCTGAAAATACCCAGCTTGATGATGGAGCGAAGAAAAGCCATTAAATTTTCAGTGATAAATTGAAAATTCATATTCCATTTGACCTTGGGAAGTTTATATTCTTGCAGAAATGTTTTCACCCGCCGGTAATATTGTTCCGGTGAATATAAGTGATTCAATAGACCTGAATATTCTGTTTTAAGGATATCAACATCCATTTTGGTGACCAAATTAGTGGATCCGTCTACATTATCCCCAGACATCATATGGTCGATCCGTCCTGATCTACTCATGCGGTCAAATAATTTTGTTCCGGGAGGAGCTTGAAGGATCCCCACCATCGCAGTAACGATTCCACTTTGTTGGATGAAATTGAATATTTTTTGAAAGGTCAGCGGAGTGTCATGATCAAAACCCACAATAAAACCTCCCTGTACCTGTAATCCAGAACGATGAAGCAGTTTCACATTTTCTAACAGATCTCGGTTAAGGTTGTGTTTTTTATTACATTCCACCAAGCTGTTTTCGTCAGTGGTTTCAATTCCGATGAATACTTTCGTAAAACCTGCAGCGACCATTAATGCCATTAATTCTTGATCATCCGCTATATTAATGGATACCTCTGTGTTGAAAACGATCCCTTTTTTGTCTTTTTTCCATTGAATCAAGGCAGGCAGTAATTCTTCTTTGAGAACTTTTTTATTTCCGATGAAATTATCATCCACAAAAAAGATGCTTCCGTGCCAACCGGCATTGTATAAACCATCCAGTTCAGCAATCATCTTTTCAGTGCTTTTGATACGTGGCTTGTGCCCAAAAAGGGCGGTGATGTTGCAAAAATCACAATTGAATGGGCAGCCGCGTGAATATTGAACATTCATGGATGCATACTGCTTCATGTTAACTAATTTCCAATCAGGGATGGGAGTGTATTCCAGATCGGCAAATTCTGTGGATTGATAGATCCGTTCGGCTGAATGTTGTTCGAGATCCCTTAAGAATAGGGGGAGTGTAATTTCAGCCTCGTTGAGGATGAAATGGTCGACATTCTTGAAATCTTCATACTCGTAAATAAAGAGAGGTCCTCCCGCAACGACCTTAATGCCGAATTCTTTACATTGATCAATGATTGTATGGGCAGAATACCTTTGCACGGTCATAGCGCTAATGAATGCGTAATCAGCCCAGCGCAAGTCTTTTCGGGTTAATTTTTGCACATTAACGTCAATGAGTCGGATATTCCATTCCTTGGGTAGCATAGCTGCGATGGTTAACAATCCGAGTGGGGGAGAAGAGGATTTTTTACGAATGAATTCCAGCGCGTGTTTAAAGCTCCAGAAGGTATCGGGGAATTCTGGATAGATCAAGATCACATTCATGTGTTTTTTTCCTCTATTTACAAGATTTACCTAGTCATTGCCAGTATCTTTATAAAAAAGTGTACCTGCTCTTGAATAGATGGGGGTAATGATTCGATAATCGAAGGTAACACCTTGTGGAATCAATCTATTTACCTGAGACAACAAATATATTACTATCCACTGCCATATATAAATGATTATCAATCTGAAGGAAGAAATCGTTTAGAATTAGAACAATGGATAAAAGCTCTCACGAACAAACAAAAAAAATCACTGTAACAAGTACATCATCATATAATTCACCCAACGCCCAAGAGAACTATTCTGCTTCTGGTTCCCGAACTGGACGCAAGAAACGATCGCGGGGATGTGGGTGTTTCACGGTTATTTTGATAGTTTTATTGTTGTATTTCATTGCCCCGATAAAAACACAATTCCTGATACTGGGTATTGATCGTGCCCCCCAAGGAACGATGGCGGGGCGCAGCGATACCATCATGGTCGTGTCGGTCAACCCACTGTTACCGGACGTGAAATTACTCTCTATTCCACGCGATCTGTGGGTGCCCATCCCTGATTTTGGGGAGAACCGTATCAATGCTGCTCATTTCTTTGCCGAGGCGCAGCAACCCGGCACCGGTCCGCAAAAAGCGCTCGAGACCATTAACGTTAATTTTGGAATGAATCTGCATTCCTATGTGCGCATCAACCTTGCAGGGCTTCCGGCATTGATTGATGCCATGGGTGGCATCACCCTGGACCTGCCTGAAAATATGGCAGGTTATTATGCCGGTACCAATTTTCTAAATGGTGAGCAAGCGCTGGCGTTTGTGCGCAGCCGTTCGGATGGGGATGATTTCTTCCGTATGCGCCAGGGTCAATTATTCATCACGGCATTTGCCCGCCAGCTGCTCACACCTGCTACCTGGTCACGTTTTTCTCAGATCATGAATGTGCTCCCGCAAGCGCTGGATACCAATCTGCCACTCTGGCAACTCCCGCGTCTGTTGGTAGCTTTTTGGAGAGCAACTTATACCGGCATTGATACCTTTACTATCGATCGCGACCTGGTCACGCCGACCATCACTTCCGAAGGAGCGCAGATATTGTTGCCAAACTGGGATCTCATTCTGCCGTATGTAAGAGAAAGTTTTTAAACACCTACATTAATTGGAATCTTAGTGCCTTTTCTATAAAGTTGGTGGTGAAAGATCAATGGGCAGCACTAGCCCTTTTATGTATTATTAAAACCTGAAGAAATATCCCCCCTGTAATATGGTTTTTCCAATTGTTGCGATTTAAATTACTTTATATATAATATATAAGGTAGGCTATTCACTAATTGGTGGGCTAATATACGGGCGGATCACCAATAAAAACATACATTGGAAATTGTTCAGGAGGGATTATGGCTACGCATCGAAAGCATGTATTTGCATTGCTTATTGCTTTTGTTCTCATCATTTCATCTTTTACGTCTGTTTTTGGGCAATCTGGTGGCGGATTCCAGGTCAAAATAGACGAATTGCAAACAAATACTTATCCTCAACTAACCCTGTACTTGAGTGTGCTAAATGCACAGGGATTCCCCATCACTACTCTTTCTCCAGAAGATATTGTGGTGAAAGAAGATAGCAGAGAAATCCAGGGTGTAACCCTTGAATCATATAATAATGACGAAGAGCCGCTGGCAGTAGCCATTTTGATTGATACCAGTGGTAGCATGAAACCGGTTGGCGATCAGGATCCGTTGGGGGACGCCGTGGATGCGGCTTCCAATTTTATCGCGCAACTTAACGAAGACGACCAGGTAGCGGTGATCACTTTCGCGGATGAGGTTGAATTATTACAGGATCTCACCAGCAATAAATCGCAAATACCTACCCTGCTAGAAACCCTTAAACCAGAGGGTGCCACCGCCATGAACGACGCGTTGGTACAAGCGTTGAACTTACTCAGTAATCGTTCAGAGCGTCGTGCGATCGTGTTGATAACGGATGGCAGACCAATGGGTGACCAGGATTATTCCTTCGATCATGCTCTCAACCTAGCAGCATCGCGATCGATTCCCGTTTACCCGATCGGATTTGGCGACGTGGATAAAAACCAACTTAAGAAGTTGGCAGAATTGTCCGGTGGGATCGAGCAGATAAAACCCGATTCAGTAGCGTTGAGCGACGCATTTTCATCGGTGTTGGCGTTATTCCGGCAGCAATACTACCTGGCTTTCTCATCCCAAACCGAAGCGGATGGTATCTCACATGAGGTGGAAGTACAGGTGAAATACCAGGGCGAGACGCAATCCGCCCTTGTTAATTTTATAGCCAGAACTCCTATTACTATCGAGGTGACAGATCCCGTTGCCGACAGCACATTGACTGGTGAGGTAAATGTGAATATTGATATTGACAGCGCCAATCCCCTCAACAAGGCGGATGTGTTTATCGATGATGTGTTGGTCCAAACCTCCCCAGATTCTTCCATTAATTTTCTTTGGGATACCGCTCAATATGTGGCTGGAGAGCATGTTTTACATATCGTTGCAACCGATACCCTGGGTTTTACAACTGAAAAAGATCTTACATATATTGTCGAATTGCCCAGGAACGAATGGTCGTACTGGTTGATCGGGTTGGGAGTGGTTGTTATTGCGATGATTACGATCCCAATTATGAGAAGAAATAAGAGTGCCAAAGCAATGCAATTTGTTCAGAAGGCAGTTTTGATTGAGGAAGCGGGTCTGGACCCCGGTCAAGAATGGGATCTGAACAAGAACATAATCCGCCTGGGTCGTAAGATGGCGGAAAATGACATCCGCTTGAAAGGGATTGAAGCTTCACGCAACCATGCGGTTATCGAGCGCTCCCAATCAGGTTATTGTATCCGTTCTTTGAAACCGGAGAACCCCGTGATGGTCAATGGGACCAAAACAGAACAATGTATCCTTCAACCGGGCGATGTGCTTCAAATGGGGGAGAGTATTTTCCGTTTTGAATATCGGGATTGAGGGATGGTTTTATGCAAACGAACTTTGAAATAAACATCGGAATAAAGAGCGATGTAGGATGCCTTCGTAAGAACAATGAAGATTACATAACGTACTATATCCCTAATGATCCTAAAGAGGTAGAGAAAAATGGCAGCCTGTTTATCGTAGCAGATGGAGTGGGAGGTGCTGCCAAGGGGGAAGTTGCCAGCCGCTATGCAGCGGATGCGGTTCTGTTTGAGTATTACAACAACACCACGCTCCCACCTGCTGAGCGACTAGCATTTGCCATGCAAAAAGCCAACCGCGAAATATTTCAGCATTCGCAAGAAAATGGCAATTTCATGCGCATGGCGACTACCATGGTAGCTGCTCTAATTCTCAATAATATGCTCATTATTGCCCACGTGGGTGATAGCCGCCTGTATCTGCTGCGTGAGGGCAAGATCAAACAGGTTACCCGCGATCATAGCGTGGTGGCAGAAATGGTGCGCAATGGCGCCATGACCGAAGAAGAGGCGCGCACCTCAAAAGCCAAGAACCGTTTAACACGCAGCATTGGGGGCGATCCGGAAGTGCATGTCGAAGTCAGCCAGCCCATTCCCTTGAACTTGAAGGATCGTATTCTCATCTGCTCGGATGGGCTGACGCGCTATCTGGATGGCGAAGAACTGCTGGTTGCTGCGCAGGAAGGAGAAGTGGCGAGTACGGCGCAGGAACTTGTCAAATATGCCCGCCAGCACGGAGGCGCTGATAACGTCTCCGTCATTTTGCTGGAAGTGGTGCAGAAAGCCAGAGCTCGTAAACTGAAAGTGGTACTACCCACCACACCAGAAAAGTTGGGCTGGGATGAAGCGGAGACGGAATATCCATCACAAATACCTGTCAGCGAACGACGTAAAGTGCCATCATGGGGGATGGTAGTAGCAGTTATTCTTGTATTGGCAGGAATTCTTTTGTTCGGAGGGAAGGATAAAGAAGACCAGAGTATAGATGTACAGGCAACTGAAACAGCACAAGGAATCCTCGCTGCTCAACTAGATGATGGAAACCAAAATCCAAATACTTCACCCATGCCGGAAATTATAACTTTAAGAATGCGTACAGGTCCTGGTCTGCAATATTCGTTGATCTGTGTGATTTATTTCGATGACGATGTTTCAGTGTTAGCCAAAAATGAAACCGCTGATTGGCTTTATATACAAAAATCCCAATTTGAAGGGTGGGTAGAAACTGTAAGTTTAACTGCAATTGATCCAAACTCTTTAGAGAGGCTTCCCGTTCGTCCGATTGAAGAGATACCAAACGAGGATGTGAAAATTGAAGCAGCGGAGAATCCTCCAGAAAGCCCAAACAGTGGGGAGGAGGTTTCATCGGAAACACCAATAACCTCTTCTGAAGTAATGAATTGGCAGTGTATATATAAAACAAAAGAAAGAGATACTATTGGGGAAATATTAAGGGTCTTTGGTATATCTACTGAACAAAATATTGATGGCGGGAAAGATCCCAACTTAAAAAACTACTATAAATATTACTCAAACTGTCGGAAAAATGATGGTTTATATAGTTGTAGCGGAGAACCAATTACATATTCTAACCCTAATGTAATTAATGAAAATGATTGGTTTATTGTGTTTCCTTATGAGGGTGATAATTTTGATTTCTTTGATCACGAGTATTGTACATTGCATGAGGGAGATGTATTAGAAGTGCCACAGGAAGGAGAAACTCAAGAATGATTACATCAACGGACTTTTATCTATGGTTTTTCAGCGGATTGGGAGGGATAGGCGGCTGGCTGATTTTCTTGCTGCTGGCGCTTGTTTCCATCTTATTCGTGGTGCTGGATAGTTCCAATCGCAATCTGCCAGCTGCTGGCTGGCGCAGGGGAGTGATATTGGTCAGCTTGTTGATCATCCCGGCAATAGTTTATTCTTTCGTACCACAAGACATCCAACTCCAAATGGAACCCTATCTCGAATACATTTTCTACGTGGGTATCCTCGCTGGCGTAATTCCTTTTTTTATGGCAATTGGATACAGTCTCCAGTTCCGTGGTATGGAGGTATGTGAAAAAGGGCACCTCTATCCCAGAGATTTACATGAATGTCCGCAATGTATCCCACAGAATTTCATGGATTACGATCCCTCTGAGTTGGATGAAACTCAACTTGATCTGGGAGATGACAGCGATACGGTCATGGATCTAGTGGATGATACAGTAGCCGTGGAAGATACGGTTGGCGCAACGGAAGAAGAGCTGGCATCTACAGAACTTGCTGAACGAGAATTCTTCGAGACCCAGGTTGGTAGGGTGGGATTACCCAAGAAGCATTTACCGAAATCAAGCGCTTTCCTGCTTTTTCCGGATGGGAATTCCTGCCAGTTAAATCAGGGTGTCACTGCCATAGGCAGGGGTTCTGGTAACGATTGTGTGTTGCAGAATACCTATGTATCGCGTAATCACGCCAAGATCGTGGAAGAAGGCAGGAGCATCTTCCGTATTTATGATCTGGGTTCTTCCAACGGCACCTGGTTGAACGGGCGTAAATTGATGAAGGCGACCCTGCTTGAAAATGATGACCACATCCGTTTCGGAGATGAGGTCTCGGTAGTTTTCTTATCCAGTAGAAAAATATAAGCTTCCAGGAGGTAAAAAATGGCGATGAATAAGGATTTCTTTCAAGGAATTGCACGTGCATATCAATCTGACGAGGATGACCTGCCGACCGAGATCGGTGGAGGAAACCGCCATCCATTTAATGAAGATGAGGAGATGAATTACAACGGAGGTTTTAAACCCGGGAATATGCGTCCTTCATTGGATGATTACGCGGCTACAGACCTGGCAGGTCGTACATATATGGAACGCATGGATGAGACTTTGCTGGATATTCCCGAGACTGGTTTATTAGGATTGCTGTGGGTCGTGGAAGGCGAACGCATGGGCAGGATCTATAAGATCCATGATGGCGATATCATCGGCAAACGGGATGGCGCCTTGATCCTGGATGATCCCAAAGTATCCACTCCTCACTGCCGTTTCCGTGAAGAAAATGAGAGTTTTGTCCTGTGGGACTGTGGATCTAAAAATGGGACTTTTGTCAATAACAAACGCATCCGTCAAGCAACCAAACTGGAAGAGAATGATCGTATCAAGATTGGTGATGTAGTTTTCACACTGAAGGTTATGAAATAAGAAAGAGGAATTATGGACAAAGAGATCAATTCCAAATGGTTTGTTATTGGTGGAGCAGCGTTATCGTTTCTTGGCTTTTTTCTAAAATTCATCTCATTTTCGTTTGCCGGATTCGGAATTAGTAGTATCTCTGCTGCAAACGCCGCCAACTCCCAGAATTTTCTATATTTAATCCCTGCTTGTTTTGTTATTGTGATTCTGGTTGAGCTGATGGGAACATCGTATCCAAATCGATTGAAGCAGTTATGGATCGGAAAGACGACTCTCTCTGTAGTAGGTATTCTGATAACTGTTGCATTGGTCATCATCGCTTTTAATAAACAATCCAGTCTAGTTGGAAACATTAATGCTGGAGTTGGTATTGTAAACCAGTATTTACCCATTGAGGATTTACCAAATGCAAAAACAACGCCTGGTATAGGATTGTTTGTCTTTCTAGTAGGGTTTCTTATCTTGGGAAAAGGATTGATGGATGAATGGAATGCGTTGGGAAACTCACAAAGTCGTTATGTGCCCTCAGCCAATGCTTATGGTGAGGGAAATTATCAAGAGCTTCCAAAGCGGAGCAAGGTTGTTCCTAATATGATTGATAACGTTGTAGATCAAGTTGAAGATCATTTCCAGGAACGAATGAGGAGTAAGCCAGCTACAAACAATAGATCTGCAGCTGATGTTGCATATCGAATGCAAAATAAGCTAAAAGTTTCAGCCTGGTTGGTCTCACGAGAGGGGAAGAATTACCAATTAAACGCTGGTGAAACGAGTATCGGAAGATCATCTGACAATCACATTCAGCTTATGAATCCTAAAATAAGCAAACATCACGCCAAGATAGTTGAGACCAATAACCATTTTAAATTGATAGATTTAGGAAGTACCAATGGTACTTGGTTGAATGGGAAATTAGTTCGCCAACCGGTCGCGCTTCACTCGGAAGATGAAATCCGGTTTGGTGATTCTTATAAAGTTCAATTTGTTGCAATATCAAAATAAGAAGGAGAAAAAATGAGTCCAGTAAAATTCTGTCAGGAACATGGTCCTTATGATGCATCTTTTGATTCCTGCCCGCAGTGTGGGGGTGCCCCCTCCTCACCGCGCTCTATGGATGAACTCGAAACCGATATCGGGTATGCCCGCACACCAGCCATAAATAATGACATGACAGGAGATGAAACGGTCATTCCAGGGAAAAGGCAGCCTGATTATGCCACCGGTTTTTCTACCACTGTTCTCAGTTCTGATATGGGTCGCGCGATGGATGAAACCATGCTGGATGGCAGCTACCAGGCGCTGGTGGAAGCTATTCTGTGGGTTAAAAGCGGCAACCGGCGCGGGCGTTACTACCCTATTAAACAGGGCACGGTCATCGGACGCAAGGAAGGCAATCTGATCCTGGATGACCTGACCGTTTCTGGCACGCATGCCAAGATCACACAAGATGGTAATAAGTACACCATCTGGGATTTCGGCTCTGCCAATGGCACCTTTGTGAATGGCAAGCGCATCCGCGAAGCCACACCCATTGATGAGAATGATGAGATCAAGATCGGGGATACAGTGTTTGTGCTGAAACTGCTTTCTGCCAAGAAGAAAGCGCCCAAAAGCACAACTACCAAATCAAAACCAAAAACAGCAGCTAAGACCACTGCCACCAAAACCACTGTTGCGAAAAAAAGCACAGCCAAATCTACCAGTTCTGCCGGTGAACCCAAAACACAAAAACCGGCTGCTGAATGAACGAAAGGAATGTACACAGAGCATCGTAATTAACGAAAGACCTTCTTTCAGGATTCAGCTTGAAAGAGAACCAGTTTTAAAACAAAATTCCTTTTATGAAGGAATTTTGTTCATCAATACAAGTAGGAGGGATCATATTTCATGCCGGACCTGGTAGGGCAAACGCTCAAGAATCGTTACCGTGTTGAAGAATTAATTGGGCGCGGTGGCATGGCGGAGGTGTACAAGGTATGGGATGAGGCGCGCGCTGACCATCTTGCCATGAAGGTGCTGCGCGAGGACCTGGCACAAGATAAGATCTTTGTACGCCGTTTTGAGCGTGAAGCGCAAACCCTTGCCAACCTGCAGCATCGTTCGATCGTGCGTTTCTTTGGGTTAGAGCAGGAGGATGTGCTGGTATTCCTGCTGCTGGAATACGTGGAAGGTACCTCCTTACGGGAGCAGATTTTCCGCGCCAAAGGTCCATTTTCGTTGCAGCAGGTTGCAGAAGTGCTGCGCCCGATTTGCGCTGCCATGCACTTTGCCCATCAGATGGGAGTGGTGCATTGTGATCTGAAGCCTGGGAATATCCTTATTAATAAACACGGTGAAATTCTGGTGACCGATTTTGGCATCGCGCGTATGCTGGATGCTGCTACTTCGACCATGGTGGGTATCGGCACACCCGCTTACATGGCGCCTGAATTGATCAGGGGCGAAGACCCCACCCCGCAAACGGATATCTATTCGCTGGGAGTTATCCTGTATGAGATGCTATCGGGCGGTGAGCGCCCCTTCACCGGCGAACGGGCGGAGACTACCGGCTCGACCGCTGAACGTATTCGCTGGGAGCAGATGAAATTGACACCGAAATCTTTGAATAAATTCAATTCTCATATTAATGATGAGATTCACTCTATTGTGTTTAAATGTCTCGAAAAAAAAACAGCTAATCGATATGGTGATATTAAAGATGTAAATGATTTATTTAATATTGCACTTCTTGAAAATGATTTGAGCATTGAAAAGCAAAGTACCTTTGGAGTTGATCTAGATTTTGATAACCAATGGGAGAAAGGTATATTTGCGGAAAAGGTATCAATTCAGAACCCTCTAAATATTATTGGGGGAATAGAAAATGATGTTGAACCTGGTGCTATAAAAAATAATAATTCAAATAGAGAAGCGGGAGTCAATGTACACGAAACAGATATCGAGAATAATGATTTAGTTGTTCCGAGTAATATAAGGAATGAAAATGATAGATACAGGAATTCCCTGAAAGACTCTCAGAAATCTGAATTGTTTTTCCATGTTACTTCGTATAGAGACAAAATAATAGATTTTGATATATCTAGTGATAAATTGTGTTTATTTACAACAGACGGGATTAAGGTTTTCGATTTTTTTAAAAATAAAATAATCAGTCGAATTGATATACAGGGTGGTTGCAGTGGTATCCGTTTCTTGTCATCAAAAGATCAAATCTCCTATAGTAAAGGGAATAATTTATATATTGTGAATATTGCAAAGGGGGGACAAAAAGTTTCATCGAAGTTAATTGCTCGATCGAATATCCAGGAATTTGACATCTCAACAGATGGCAGATATTGCGTTATGGTTTTAGAAGATGATATCATAATTCGGTGGGATATCGAAATGGATAATACTAGGGATTGGAATTCAATCTATATTAATACTTCTACTCACACAAGAATAATACCAGGAACAAATCTATTCATCCGTATTTCTGGATTGAACTCGATTCAATTTTTGTCGTTACCTACTTTAAATAAGAATTCCTCGTTCGTAGGAGATATTCCCTTCGGAGAGAAAAATTGTACTATCTCAAGAAATGGACGTTACCTCGCGATTTGGAATAATTTACTCTTTCTAGGAGTATTGGATATTGAAAATTTGATTACGATCCCTTCAGTAAATGAGATTCCAATTTCGATTGAAAGAATCGAAGAATATATATCAGTGATTTCACCATCTCAATTATCATCGTGTATTTGTTCGGCGACTTTTACTCCAAATGAAGAAATGCTAATTACATTCGATGATCAAGGTGGCTTTACAGTATGTGATGTTTCATCTCTGGAGAAAATCGCCCATCAAGAAATAGGAATTGAGAACATAAAAAAAGTTTTATTCTCTGAGAATGGGCAATATATGATCGCGCTATCGAAAGATCAACGATTAGATATCTGGAAATGCAACTGGGATGCTCTGCCGCAGGAGGGACAACAATAGCTCATGGAAGACCTGACCGGACGCACTCTACTGGGCAACTACTTCCTGGAATCGCGCAAGGGTTCTGGCAAGATCGCCGAAGTTTACAAAGCCTGGGATGACCGTAAATCGGTATATGTGGCGGTCAAAGTGCTGCGGGCAGCCAATCAAGATGCGCATAATTTCTATCAGTATTTTTCGCATGAAGCGGAGCTGATGTCACAGCTTGAACACCCTAACATTGTACGTTTCTATGATTTTTGCCAGGCGGGCAATATTGTCTTCATCGTCATGGATTGGGTGGATGGCGCCAACCTGAAAGAGGTCATCCAAAAGAAAAAAGACCCGCTGGAATTGGAAATGGTGCTGCAAGTTTTAAAACCGGTTGCTAGTGCGTTGAATTATGCGCATTCGCAAAAGATCATCCATTGCGATGTAAAGCCAGCCAACATCCTCATCAACCAGAACTCGCGTGTGCTGCTGACGGATTTCGGTATTTCCAAGCAGGTCAGCCAGCGTACTACCGGGGGCACGCCCCCTTACATGGCGCCCGAACAGTTCAGTGGAGAACGCCTTACTCCGCAAACGGATATCTATGGGCTGGGGGTCACGACCTATGAAATGCTCAGCGGTGGGCAGGTGCCTTACCGTGGGGATACCAGCCAGATGCACAGTACTACCCTGCGCGATCGTATCCATTGGGAAGTGATGAATATGCCCTACCCGGAGCTGGCTAAATATAACAACGCAGTACCGCAAGCTGTAGAAAATGCTATTAAAAAAGCGTTGAGCAGGAATCCGTCTGCGCGTTTTCAGAATGCGCTCGAATTCTACAATGCCATCGAACAAGCAGCTGGAAGCACACAACTCTCGCGGGAAGACGGATTCCTGGATTACCTACCTAAAAAGAATAATAAAACGCCTGATTTTTCACCGCTTCCA
>DMDF01000073.1:1493-5515 GCA_003446605.1 Anaerolineaceae bacterium | reverse complement strand
TTTTCCCAAAAAAACGGCGGGGTAAATCCTTGCCCGATAAAGATTGTTCCTTGCCGGTGACAATTCCGACCCAACATTGGGATTGTGTTGTTTTTCGGTTCGGTATATCATACTGGATAAGACATACTTACAAGATCTGAATACTGTTATGAAAGAGGTAAAAATCCATGCCCGACATTCTCATAAAAAATTGTGATATTCTTAGTTTCAAGGGTGGTAAGGCACATGTAGAATTCAACCAAGATATTGCAATCGAGGGAAATTCCATCCAATCCATTACACCCACCGGGAGCATTCCGGAAGAAGGATGCGCTCAAATATTGAATTCAAGCGGCATGCTGGCGGTACCCGGCTTCATCAATACGCACGCACATATACCCATGGTCCTCTTTCGCAATCTGGCAGAAGACGTGACCGTGCAAGAATGGTTCAACGATTACATCTGGTCGATGGAATCGAACCTGACCGAAGAAGATGTGTACTGGGGTGCACAACTTGGATTGGCGGAGATGATCGAAAATGGGGTTACCTGTGTAGCAGATCATTACTTCTTCATGGATGAGGTAGCTAAAGCGGTTGAGCAGGCAGGCACGCGCGCAAATCTGGTATGGGCGGTCTTCGGGAACCAGGGGGAAGAAATGGTCGATAAAACCATCGAATTCACTCAGCGCTGGCAAGGCAAATCAGATGGACGCATCACCACCTGGCTAGGACCGCACGCACCTTATACCACCAGCCCGGATTTTTTGAAAATGTGCGCGCGAAAAGCCAAAAAGAACAACCTGGGGATCCACATTCACCTGGCTGAAACACAAGCACAAACCGACCTCAGCCTGAAAGAATTTGGCGTTACCCCCGTTAAACAGGTCCAGGAATGTGGGGTGCTGGATGTCCCCACCATTCTGGCGCATGTCATCGCTCCGCGCGGGGATGATTTCGACATTCTGGCACACGCGGATGCCGGTATCGCACAGGCTCCTAAAACCTATCTAAAATCAGGGATGGGCATGGCACCCATTGATCGTTATTGGGAAATGGGTATTCCTTTTGGGTTAGCGACGGATGGCGCGGTCAGCAACAATACGCTGGACATCATGGAACAGATGCGATTAATGGGTTTATATGCCAAATTCCTGAAATCCGATCCGACTTTCATGAAATTGGAGGATATCCTGGAGATCACCTTCCGCGGCAGCGCCAGGGTCATACACCAAGCTGAAAAGATTGGTGAACTCAAAGAAGGGATGCTGGCAGACATCACTCTCATCCATCAGGATGGGCTGCACGCAACACCCAAAGCCAACCCGATGGCATCCTTGATCTATTGTGCAAAATCGAGCGATGTGGACACCGTACTATGCAACGGGAAAGTGTTGATGCAGGGGCGCAAGCTACTCACACTGGATAAAGCCCGCATTCAGCAGGAAGTACAAAGCCGCCTGCAGCGCTTAAGTAAGCGCCTACCCAATGAACGCATCGCCTACTATCCTGCTTAGTGATTCGCATTTTATCAATAATTCGTCGGGAGCTCTTTACCCTTCAGTAAGCGCTTGATGTTTTCACGGTGGCTCCACCAGATCACACCGCATAACGCCACTCCCAACAGGAGATGGGGTACGGTGTGATATTTCACCCAAAAAGCCAGGGGTAACAGCAATCCCACGATGAGATTCACCAGACTCATCAATTTAATATATTTCACTGCCAGATACCAGATAATCAGGAAAAGCACAAAATAAGGGATTCCAAAATAAAAAGCCAGAATGCCAAAAGTGGTGGCTACCCCTTTGCCACCTTTAAAGGCAAGAAATCCCGAAAAAACATGCCCGAGGACCGCGATCAAGGAGATAACCAATAGCTGCCATCCGCCCGGGTAAAAATGAGCTGCCAGCATGGAAACCAGATATCCCTTGCTAAAATCCAGAGCTGCCACCAGCACGCCCCATTTGAAACCAAGCGCGCGGGTGATATTGGTACTGCCGATATTCCCGCTACCAACTTTACGGATGTCGATACCACGGGCGCGGGCAATAAGATAACCAAATGGGATAGAACCCATCAGATAGGCTGCCAAGCCTAGAAGAATAAATTGGAATATGTCCATACATTTACTATAACTTATTTTTTTTATTATGGTTATGGAAGCAACCATGATTTCAGTCCATCTTCGAAAAACGGTTGAAAATATGCCATATTATCTGATATGATTTTCCGTCATTCAAAAGAGTCTGGTTTCTATGGGAAAGAAACAAAAAACACAGGAATTACCCTATTTGAACATTGAAGCAGGTATGCCCTCACTGGTAGAAGCAAACCGCAAAATGGGACAGTTCATCAACGAAGCCAAGCATTCCGGCACACGCGTCATCAAGATCATCCACGGTTATGGTTCCAGCGGTGTGGGCGGTAAATTGCGCATCGGGCTGCGCCAGGAGCTGGCTGCACGCAAACAAAACGGCAAGATCAAGGATTTCATCCCCGGGGAACGCTTCGGAAAATATGAGGAAGTGATGCCCTACCTGAACCAGTACAGTCAGCTGGCACGAGACCCCGATTATGGCAGGGAGAACGCCGGCATTACGGTTATCATCTTATATTGATGCCAACTACAGCCCCGCATCTCCCCAGTTTTTAACAAAGGCAAAGGTGCCAAAGAGATATGTGCTATCCGCTTTCATTTGATGAACCCCAGAATCTTTAATTAAAAGTGCCACGTAGCAAAACGAAACTACGTGGCTTCTCTTTTCTAGCCTACACTATCGATCTTCTCAGGGTAGATCTTCCAGAGAATCACCCGCTTGATTTTCAGCATCGAGTGTTTCAACGAGATCAAGTAATTCCTGCCCTTCCGCATCCTCCGTGGCTGCGTCATTCATACTGGATGAGGTTTCAACGGTGACTGGTGCAGCAGTGGGCTGGCTGGGCGCAGTGGTAGCTGCATTCTCCAGCCGTTGTGCGCGAAAGGCACAGCCACTCACGGTGAGAACAATCAGCACCAAGGCAATCAGACTAACGGCGGTTGAAATGTTTTTTTTCATTTTTCATTGCTCCTGATCGATCTTATTTATTCACCACGATAAGTTTGAATGACGAGACGCAGTTCCAGGGTAGCCTGGGTGAGAGTAACGTGAGCCTGCTGCAAGGACTGCCCCGCAGAACGGACTGTTTGACGGGCAGTAACAGCATCAATCACCTGCCCGCTGGCATCAAAGCCAGCAGGAGCAGCCAATATTGAAGCGGCGCTATTATTAGCAACTTCAGCCTGGCTGATGGATTGGTTAAATTCATTCAACGCACTTTCGAGCGATGAGGTATCCTTTCCGGCACTCTTCTGGTTATTGATATAGACCTGCGTCTCATCCGCAACGGTATGGGAGAGTGTCAAGCGGCTCTGTTGGTTGCTAAGAGTTAGTTTTTCGCGCACGAGCATGTTTTCCAGGACACTATTATCCTGCAGAGACAGTGCCGACGCTGAGTTGAATCCGGCTGCTGCCTGGGCTGTTGAGGTCGGGAATAAGCTTAAAGCCAGCGCACCCGATACCAGTATCGATATAACAAGAACTTTCGATATATTCTTCATTCAATCCTCCAATTTTTTCAGCACCAAAGAGAATATTTTCCATTCGCTGCTGGATTAAGTTTAATTTGCAGGCATATTTTCCCACTTACTAGTAACCGAAGTATTATAAGAATGTAAAAAAGGTGTAAACGGTATTTCGCTAAACTAGCAGCACGTATTAGAATCTAACACTGGCACACAGAGAGGTCGGAGAAATGAATGATAACTTGATCTTGATCATTGAAGATGATGCCGATATTGTTAACCTTGACCGTTTTTATCTGGAGCGCGAAGGGTTCCAGGTTGAATCCGCAGCCGATGGGCAAAAAGGACTGGAAGCGATCAAACGATTGCAACCGGCGCTGGTCGTATTGGACGTGATGTTGCCTGTCGTGGACGGATTGACGATATGCAAAACACTGCGGGCAGAGAAGAATCCGGTGGCTTTGATCATGGCTACCGC
>DMDF01000073.1:0-1279 GCA_003446605.1 Anaerolineaceae bacterium | reverse complement strand
ATCTCGAACGGCGCGAGTTGTTGGTCGGCGAGGAAGTGGTGTTATTGCGGACCCAGGAATTCGACATGCTGCGGGTATTCATGGAACATCCCGGTGTGGCGTTCGATCGCGCACGATTGCTGAATCTAGCCTGGGGATATGATTTCTACGGGCAGACACGCACAGTGGATGTTCACGTATCCAAATTGCGCAAGAAGCTGCAAGCCAGCCAGGTGAAGATCGAAACCATGGTGGGCGTTGGTTACAAATTGGTAA
Source organism: Anaerolineaceae bacterium (assembly GCA_003446605.1). GTDB lineage: Bacteria > Chloroflexota > Anaerolineae > Anaerolineales > Anaerolineaceae > UBA4781. The sequence continues at coordinate 1,024 of DMDF01000073.1, read as the reverse complement.
CGTAGATGAACAACACCCTGCGTTCCCGTTTACTGATCTCCTTCGGTTTATTGATCCTGGTGATGTTGTGTTTATTCAGCATCGGAACATTAGCCGTATTGCTGCGCAATCCGTTGATCTACGAATCAGCCGCACAACAATTACGCACTGCCCAACAAACCGCGCATGAACAAGCCTTGCTGCGGGATCTCCCGGCAGATCTGTCTACCCATACCATTGAGCAAACTGCCGCTCAATTGAAGGCGCGGGTGGTGCTGGCAAGCGCCACCGGTGAAATTTTGGCTGACTCGCAAGCCCAAACGGACGCAGCCCTGCACATCCAACCGGCGCTCATCAAAATACTGGCACAGCGCAACGAAATCGGATTTCTACGGGATGAATCCAGGCAGGTCTGGCTGGTATTAGTGCAGACAGCCGACGAAAACACTTTTGCGATCCTGGCAGTACGACGACCACGCCTGGCAGCCGTTCAATTATTTAAAAATGATTATTTCCGCCCGGTGGTAACCACGGGCATAATCGGATTGGGGTTGGCAACAGTGCTCTCGCTGGTGCTGGTGAAGTGGATCAATGCACCGCTGCAACGGATCGGCAAAGCTGCCGACGCGGTCGCGGCAGGCGAGTTCAAAACAATCCCTTCCGAAGGTCCAACAGAGCTGCGCCATCTGGCAGATTCATTCAACAGCATGGTACAGCACGTGCAGGATGCGCAACAAGCCCAACGCGATCTGACCGCGAATGTCTCCCATGAGCTGAAGACACCGCTGACCTCCATCCAGGGTTTTTCTTATGCGATCATGGAAGGGGACGCCCAGACTCCGGATGAGATCCACCAGGCAGCGCAGGTGATCTACAACGAATCCAGGCATCTCAACCGCCTGGCACAAGACCTGGTAACGCTGGCAAAATTTGAAGCAGGGGTAGCGGATCTGCACCTCGAAGAAGTGGATATCAGCGCACTAATACGCGAGGTCGCCGAAAAATTTCGCCCGCTAGCTATTAAAGCAGGCTTGCAATTCAGCCT
>DMDF01000082.1 GCA_003446605.1 Anaerolineaceae bacterium | reverse complement strand
CAAATCATGTCCGAAAAAGAACAGGGCACCGTCAAGTGGTTCAATGGTTCCAAGGGTTACGGATTCATCGAACGCGAATCAGGCGAAGATGTATTCGTCCATTACAGTGCCATCGTAGGAAATGGTTTTCGCAATCTTGAAGAAGGTCAGCGTGTACAATTTGTTGTTACGCAAGGTCAAAAAGGTGCACAAGCGGAAGAAGTTGAAATCCTGTAAAAGTTCTCTGGATTAATCAAAAGGACAGTGGAAAATTTCACTGTCCTTTTTCATTTCTGGGGATCATATCTAGCGAGTGTATTTATTAGGCAACAGGAAATTTATGGAGACTTTTTCAATCTCATTTTGACCAGGTACGATGACCTGTGCTTGATGACCATAGTCAGCGATCAATTCCCGGCACATCCCGCAGGGAGGAACCACCTTCCCATCCACTCCCACGGCAACGATGGTATCAATGGGTAAATCGCCGGCGGATGCTGCCATTCCAATAGCGACGGCTTCCGCGCACAAGGTGATACGACCAATGTACGCTTCCACATGCACCGCACAATAGACATTACCCGAAGTGGTGCGCAGCGCTGCCCCAATGTGGTGATGATCCTCTTTGTACCTTTTTCGGATGATTTCCACAGCCTGTTCAATTAAGGCGCGATCCATTTCGTCAATCATGGTAGAAATCCTCTTCTAGTAGAATGCAATACTACTTTGTATTAAAAACAAACATTCTGGTAAAGGAATTGTATTCCTTTAAACCTACCAGATCAGCCGCATGGTTTAGGACTCAATTCTTTTGCGCTGGGTGGAGCAAGGTCAGAGCTTGAATAACTCCATCCAGTTGGACGTGCAGCCCAACCTTGGGAACTACCCTGCCAAATATTTTACGCATTTCTCCAGTTTGACCATCCATGTTATCTCCCTTCTTGCTCGAAAAGTTCCAATACTATAATTCTATCTACAAACTCAGCCTGCCATTAACTATTTTCTACACAAGCAGGCATAAAGAACAAGCTGCGATTATAATGATTTATACCTTCTCATCAATACATCCCATGGAGGAAGCATGCGAAAAGTGATCATTGATACGGATACCGCCTCAGATGATGCAGTAGCGTTAATCATGGCATTCATGGAAAAGGATTTCGACATTCTGGCTGTAACCGTTGTCGCCGGTAATGTGCCCCTTGATATGGCAGTACAGAATGCGCTCTACACGCGCGAATTATGTGACGCAGACCATATCCCCGTTTACACGGGTTTAGCCAAACCGATCCTGCGTGAACTGGAGACCGCGCAAAACGTACATGGTTGTGATGGTCTGGGTGATATCGGTCTGCCATTAAAAGGTCGCAGCCCTGCCGAGGGACATGCAGTGGATACTCTCATTCAACTCATCAACCAGAACCCGGGCGAGATCGAATTAATAACATTGGGTCCTTTGAGCAATATCGCGGTCGCTTTGCTGCGTGATCCTTCGATAGCCCGGAAAGTCAAACACTGCACCATGATGGGCGGATCCGGAAACCACATTGGGAATGTGAGCCCTCTGGCAGAATTCAATATCTGGGCAGACCCCGAAGCTGCCAAGGTAGTCTTTGATTCAAGCATGCCCATTACCATGGTGGGGATCGATGCCAACGTGCGAAGTGCTTTCTTCGACCAGCAGGATATTGACACCATCCTAGCGCTCGGAACAGCAAAAGCGCAGTTCGCCATCAATATCCAGGGAACTCTCAACAAATACATACAAGGGCTATATAACTTCAATGGTTTTGACCTGCCGGATCCCCTGACCATGGCTGTCGCCATTGATCCTTCTTGTTGTAAAACCGAAGCATGTGCGGTGCACGTAATTATTGGTGATGGGCTTGGGCGTGGTATGACCATAATTGATAAAATAGGGTACTACGGCGAAAAGAACCCGGTGGATGTGGCAATTGATGTAGATCGCAAACGATTCTTGGAGATATTGTACAAGGCGTTAAGCTAATTTTTAAACTCAAAGGGAGAGACCTATCCTCGCCTTTTTTGTTCTACCTATGCAGGTATCTATTTTCACAATTTCTTTGCGAAGAAATCCTGCATGTAACTTTTCAATTCCTGCCCAGTATACGATTCCGGTCGCGTAACGATCTCTTCCGGGGTTCCCTCTGCGATAACCTCTCCACCTCGATCACCACCTTCCGGACCAAGGTCAATAATGTAATCAGCAACCTTGATAATATCTAGGTTATGTTCAATGATCAGCACAGAATTGCCAGCATCTACCAGCGTCTGCAATACCTCGATCAATTTATGGACATCGGCTGCATGCAGCCCGACCGATGGCTCATCCAGCACATACAATGTCTTGCCGGTTGCTCTGCGAGACAGTTCACGCGAAAGTTTGACGCGCTGTGCCTCACCGCCCGATAACGTGGTTGCCGGCTGCCCAACGCGCACATATCCAATCCCAACATCCTGTAAAGTTTGCAGCTTGTTCACAATCTTAGGGATATTGCTGAAGAAATCCATAGCAGAGTCCACGGTCAGATCCAATACTTCCGCAATATTTTTCCCTTTATATTTCACCTGAAGAGTTTCGCGGTTAAAACGGCTGCCATGACAAACCTCGCACGGGACAAATACATCCGGCAGGAATTGCATTTCAATCTTGATTTGACCATGACCGCGGCAGGCTTCACAACGCCCACCTTTCACATTGAAAGAAAAACGTCCTGCTTTATAACCACGCATCTTGCTTTCAGGCAATTCGGCGAACAAAGAACGGATCTCATCGAAGACTCCGGTATAGGTGCCGGGGTTGGAACGCGGGGTACGACCGATGGGGGATTGGTCAATATTAATGATCTTATCCAGGAACTCAGTCCCTTCAATGCGGTCATACTGACCTGGTATAGTTTGTGCCCGGTTCAGTTTTCGCGCCAGGGCATTATAGAGAATATCCACCATCAATGTGGATTTCCCGGAACCGGAAACACCGGTGATACAGACTAAACGTCCCAGAGGGATCTTCACATCAATATTTTTCAGGTTATTTTGTCTGGCGCCCACCACGGTCAGGTAATTGCCATTGCCGTTGCGGCGTTTTTTCGGCAGGGGGACAACCTTGCGGCGGGAGAGATAAGCACCGGTCAACGAGACCGGGTGATTCAGAATCTGCTCCACCGTTCCTTCTGCCACCAGTTCCCCGCCATGCTCCCCAGCACCGGGACCAAGGTCAATGATCCAATCTGCCGAACGGATGGTCTCTTCATCATGCTCTACGATCAAGACGGTGTTGCCAATATTACGCAGTTCTTTTAAAGTTTTTAATAAGCGGGCATTATCGCGTGGATGAAGTCCAATGGAAGGTTCATCCAGCACGTACAGTACACCCATCAAGCGCGAACCGATCTGAGTTGCCAGCCTGATACGCTGTGCTTCACCACCTGAAAGAGTAGCTGCCGAACGCTGCAGGGTTAAATAATCAAGACCTACATTGACCAGAAATCCAAGCCGATCTCTAATTTCCTTGAGAATACGGTCAGCAATAATGCGTTCTTTTTGAGATAGCGGGGATTGTTCCGATGCAAGGCGATCTACCCAGGCAAGCGTTTTGACGACCGACCATTCTGTCACTTCCAGAATATTAAAATTATCCACTGTTACAGCCAGCGATTCCTTACGCAAGCGGGCACCGCCACATTCTGAACAAGGTTTATCGCTCATGTAGATGCCAATCTTGTTGCGCACATAATCCGATTGGGTCTCGTGAAAACGGCGCATCATATTCGGGATAACACCCTCAAAAGCTGAATTCACCTCATACATGCGATTCTCGCGGCTGAAATTCATGCGTACTTCTTTTCCCTGTGTGCCATACAGGATGATATTGATTTTTTCCTGGGGGAGGTCTTGAACCGGTTTATCAAGATCAACATGGTACGCTTTGGCAGCTGCTTCCAGCATCTGCCAGTAATACCCACCCTCTTCCCTTGGACCATTCCATTCGCTGGGAACTATTGCGCCATCGCGTAGAGAAAGTTCCTTGTCGGGAATGAGCAGGTTGACATCAATCTCCTGCTTCACGCCCAAACCTTGACAGGTCGGGCAGGCTCCATGCGGTGTGTTGAACGAGAAGCTGCGTGGTTCTATTTCCGGCAGCGAAACTCCATGTTCGGAACATGCCAGATTTTCCGAAAAGAACATATCCCTGGCGCCATCTTCAGAAAGAATCTGTATGATGAGGTAGCCCTCACCAACCTTGAGAGCAGTCTCTACTGAATCCGCCAGCCGCGATAGGAAAGCACCCTGCTCTTCTTGCGATTCGGCATTCTTGATCACCAGGCGATCAACAACCGCTTCAATATCATGGATCTTGTAGCGATCCAGGCTGATATCCTCTTCCAGACTGATCACTTCCCCATCCACTCTGGCACGCACGAAACCCGCTTTGCGGATCTCTTCGAATACTGCCTGGTAGGTGCCCTTACGACCCCGCACGATCGGAGCCAGCACCATGAATTTGGTGTCCGGTTCAAGCCTGGCAATGATATCAACAATCTCCTGGGCAGATTGTTTGACCACTTCCCTTCCGCAAATCGGGCAATGTGGAATTCCAACCCGTGCATACAACAAACGTAGATAATCATAAATTTCTGTAACTGTCCCGACAGTGGAACGTGGGTTGTGGGAAGTCGCTTTCTGGTCAATGGAAACAGCGGGTGAAAGCCCTTCAATGTAATCCACATCCGGTTTGTTCATCTGCCCTAAAAACTGGCGTGCATACGCAGATAGGGATTCCACGTAACGGCGCTGCCCTTCGGCAAAGATAGTATCAAATGCGAGGGAGCTCTTGCCGGAACCAGATAATCCGGTAATAACTACTAATTTGTCGCGTGGGATATCCAGTGAAATATTTTTAAGATTATGTTCCCGTGCACCGGAAACGTGAATAGCATTATGTGTCATAAGGAAACCTGTTAAATGTGAGCTGAAAAATTATTATACCATTTGTTCTATTAA
>DMDF01000046.1 GCA_003446605.1 Anaerolineaceae bacterium | reverse complement strand
CTTTTGCCATAATTATTCTCCTTATAAATAAAAAATTATTGCTATTTTATTTATCGCAAAACCTCGTTTGCAATATTTTCAGGCAGGGGTGTGTAATGATCATATTCCATTGAGAACACACCGCGTCCCTGTGTAACAGAACGCAGTTCTGTTGCGTACCCAGACATTTCGGAGAGGGGCACGAATGCAGAAACAGCCTGTGCATTACCGTGCTTCATCTCCATTCCTGCGATTTCAGCTCTTCGCGAATTCAGCTGAGCCAATACATCTCCCAGATATTCCTCAGGGATATTCACTTCTACCTTCATGATGGGTTCCAACAAAACCGGATGAGCTTTTTCAACACCCTCACGAAAAGCAAAGATAGCAGCCATCTTGAATGCCATTTCAGAGGAATCCACCTCATGGAAGGAACCATCGTAAAAAGTAACCTGCAAATCGGTAAGTGAATAACCCGCCAGAACACCTGATTCAGCAGCTTCGTATACACCTTTTTCTACTGCATTAAAATAGTCGCGTGGTACGGTACCACCCTTAATTTCATTAAGGAACTGCACCCCACTACCCTGCGGTAATGGTTTGATACCGAATACAACATGACCATACTGACCATGTCCACCGGTCTGTTTAACGTATTTGTATTCCACTTTCGGGATCTCTTTGGTGATGGTTTCGCGATAAGAAACACGGGGTTTCCCGACATTCGCCTGCACATTGAATTCGCGGAACATACGATCCACAATGATCTCCAGATGGAGTTCGCCCATACCTTCAATGATGGTTTGCCCGGTGTTTTCGTCTTCACGTACTTTAAAGGTAGGATCTTCTTCCGCCAAGCGAGCTAGCGCCCTACCCATCTTCTCGTTATCAGCACTGGTCTTTGGTTCGATCGCCACTGAGATAACTGGATCAGGGAAGGAAATGCGTTCCAAAACGATAGGGTGATGCGCTTCACAGATAGTATCGCCTGTGACGATGTTCTTGAAACCCAACACAGCCCCTATATCGCCAGCATGCATTTCTTCCACATCTTCACGGTGGTCGGCATACACACGAATCAGGCGCCCGATGCGCTCTTTCTTTTGAGTGGAAGGGTTGTACGCCATCAAACCCTGTTTGATAGTGCCGGAATACATTCTGAAATAAGCCATACGCCCAGCGTACGGGTCAGAAACGATCTTGAAGATGATAGCGCTCATGGGCTCTTCATCATTCGGATGACAAACTATTTCCTCTCCCGTCTTAGGATCAATCCCTTTGATAGCAGGGATATCCAGTGGGGAGGGCAGGTAATCAATGATCGCATCAAGCAGTGGCTGGACACCCTTGTTCTTCAAGGAGGACCCACAGAATACGGGTGTTGCTTCATTGGCAAGAACAGCTTTACGTAAAGCGCTCTTGATCTCTTCTATGGAAATCTCTTCTTCATTGATAAATTTATCCGTTAATTTATCATCTAGTTCTGCCACTTTTTCGACCAGCAGTTTTCTTTTCTCTTGCGCTTTTTTCAGCAGCTCAGCAGGGATTTCCTTCTCGACAGGGGTTGAACCCTGTTCGTCTTCCCAGATGATAGCTTTCATGTTAAGGAGATCCACCGCACCCACAAAATCTGTTTCCTTACCAATAGCAATTTGCATCTGGATGGGTTTTGCTCCCAATTTTTCCCGAATGGTCTGAATGGAATATTCCAAATCCGCCCCTACTCGGTCCATTTTATTGACAAAACAAATACGTGGTACATTGTAACGATCTGCTTGGCGCCACACAGTTTCACTTTGTGGTTCTACGCCCTGTACGCCATCAAATACCACCACACCGCCATCCAGTACGCGCAGTGAGCGCTGCACCTCTGCGGTGAAGTCGATATGTCCTGGTGTATCGATTAAATTTATCTGGTGATCCCGCCAGCTGGTAGTGATTGCGGCGGAAACGATTGTAATCCCCCGTTCACGTTCCTGTTCCATCCAATCGGTAACGGTCGTTCCATCATCCACTGAGCCAATTCTGTATGTTTTTCCTGTGTAGAAAAGAATTCGCTCAGTGGTTGTGGTTTTACCTGCGTCAATATGCGCAATAACCCCAATATTTCTTAGTTTTTCTAAAGGATAATCTCGCGACATATTATTTACCTGTTAACGTTCAAATCATAAAAAACCAATAGTTTACACCCGGAAGTGAGAGAACGCCCGGTTTGCCTCCGCCATCTTGTGTGTTTCTTCACGTTTACGGATTGATGCACCTTGTTCGTTCGCAGCATCCATAATTTCACCTGCTAATTTTTCAGCAAATGATTTTCCACCACGTGCGCGGGTTGCATCCAGCATCCAACGAATTGCCAATGTGAGTCGTCTTTCGGGATCCACTTCCATTGGAACCTGATAGGTGGCACCACCCACACGACGTGGGCGTACTTCCATAACAGGTCCAATATTCTTCAGAGCCGTATCAAGCACTTCCACCGGTTCTTTTTTGGTGGTGTCTTGAATAATATCAAGCGCATCGTAAACAATCCCGGCTGCAACACTTTTCTTGCCCTTCTTCAACACGTTATTAATGACAACCTGGACATTTCGGCTGTTATAGCGAACGTCTGGATCAATTCTTCTTTTTTCTGGTTTTGTTCTTCGCATGCAACTATCTCCAAATCTTTTACTAAAAAGCCTTATTTGGCTTTCTTGGTTCCATATTTTGAACGACCCTGATTCCGCACTGTCACGCCGGTTGTATCCAATGCGCCACGAACTACGTGATAACGAACACCAGGTAAATCTTTCACACGACCACCGCGCACCATTACCACAGAGTGTTCTTGAAGTTGGTGACCTTCACCGGGAATATAAGCGGTTACTTCGATACCATTCGTCAGACGAACACGAGCGATCTTACGCAGAGCGGAGTTCGGTTTCTTGGGTGTCATGGTGCGAACCACCGTGCAAACACCACGCTTTTGAGGGCAACCTGCATCTTGCTTCGTCCTCTTTTGTTTAAGATGGTTCATGGTATAGAGTAAAGCAGGTGCTTTGCTCTTAGTTTTTTTCTGTTGTCGACCTTTTCGAATCAGTTGGTTAATTGTTGGCACTTTTTTAAGCCTCCGATAATTTTTCGTTCTTGATAAAACCAAAGTGCGAGTATATCACACCGTAAATTCAGCGTCAATGCAGCGCTATAGCAGATTGTCGAATTTTTCACCTAACCCCATTAAACCGGTGGGCAATTTAGGTGGTTTTATCTTTTCTTCGTCCTTTCCAAACTTAATCACATCTCCCGAATCCAATTCGGCTTCCACTGCCAGACCCAGACTCTGCAACTCTTTCACCAAGACTCTGAACCCTGCAGGTAAACTAGGCTCTTCAATGGGCTCACCTTTCACAATCGCCTCATAAGAGGAGACGCGACCCTGCACATCATCTGACTTGATCGTCAGCATTTCCTGCAGTGTATAGGCAGCTCCATACGCTTCCAGTGCCCAGACTTCCATTTCTCCAAAGCGCTGACCACCAAATTGTGCTTTACCACCCAGAGGCTGCTGCGTAACCAGACTGTAAGGTCCGGTGGAACGAGCATGTACTTTATCTTCTACCAGGTGGTGCAGTTTCATAATGGTCATCACACCAACCGTAACAGGTTGATCGAAAGGCAAGCCGGTATTCCCGTCACGCAAAACCTGTTTGCCAAGAATTGGCATGGGGTCATTTGTTCGCTGCATATATTTATAGGCAACTGCCCGCATATCTTCCTCAGCGATCTTTTCTACGTTTTCGCCTTTTTGTTCCAACCATATCTTCAGGCAAACGTTGATTGCGAGCTGATCTTTTTCCACATCGTGCGGTTTACCCAGTTCGTTATCCTCAAAGGCAAGAATCTTATCGGGATTGTAACCTTTGTCTCGCAGCCACTCAGCCATGGTTACACGTCGGGCATAGTTCGGATCCATTTTAATGTGATACATATCAAGATTTTTGTTAGTAAGCCATTGTTCCATATAAAGAAGACGAACTTCATTATCATCTTCGAGCATCTCAGCTGAGTAATCCTGTTCCTTGATCCATTCCCAGGCTCTTTCACCGGTTTCCTGCCAGGCGGTATCCATCATCCAGGCGCGAGCCAGTTCTGCTTCGATCTCAAATTCATCAGCTCCATCGAACACAGGGGTAATTGCACGGAAACCCAAACGTAATGCTGCCCAACCCAAATGCGTTTCCAATACCTGCCCAATATTCATACGACCCGGAACACCCAATGGATTCAGGATGATATCCACAGGTTGACCGTTATCAAGGAAAGGCATATCCTCCACAGGCACAACCTTTGAAACCACACCCTTGTTCCCATGGCGCCCTGCCATCTTATCGCCAGCGGTCAATTTACGAAGCTGCGCAACCGAAACGCGCACCATCTTATCCACACCGGCAGGTAGGTCACTGTTTTCTTTTCGGGTAAATACTTTCACTTCCACTATCTTGCCACGTTCTCCATGCGGCATGCGCAGGGAGGTATCTTTAACATCGCGTGATTTCTCACCAAAAATAGCCCTCAACAGGCGCTCTTCAGGCGTAAGTTCTTTTTCACCTTTCGGGGTGATCTTGCCGACCAGAATATCCCCAGGACCAACTTCGGCGCCTACACGGATAATGCCATTTTCATCAAGGTCCTTGATGGCATCATCACCGACATTCGGAATATCCCTGGTGATCTCCTCAGGCCCCAACTTTGTATCACGTGCCTCCACCTCATATTTTTCAATGTGAATAGAGGTGAATTTATCGTCCTGCACCATGCGTTCCGAAATCAGGATGGCATCCTCATAGTTACCGCCTTCCCATGAAACAAAAGCTACAACCGCATTCTGTCCAAGGGCTAATTCACCTTCTACCGTGGAAGAGGAATCTGCCAGGATGTCTCCTTTTTGAACACGCTGCCCTTTCACTACCAGCGGGCGCTGGTCGATGCATGTGCTCTGGTTGGAGCGCTGGTATTTTTTCAATTGGTAACTATGGTTACCACTTTCGGTGCGCACAACAACTTTTTCGCCGGTTACTGATACGACATCGCCATCCTCATGGGCAATTAATACCTGCCCCGAATCCTTCGCTGCGTACAGCTCCATTCCGGTTGAAACACGCGGCAAATCCGGTCTTAATAACGGAACAGCCTGTGCTTGCATGTTCGAACCCATCAAAGCGCGGTTCGCATCATCATGCTCTAGGAAGGGAATCAATGCTGCACTAATACCAACGATCTGGTTCGGGGCAACATCCATGAACTGGATCCTCTCAGGAGAAGAAAAGATAAAATCGGAATGATAGCGGCAGGAAATGCGATCTTCCATGAATTCATTGAATTCATTTAATTGTGTATTCGCCTGCGCGATGATAAATTTATCTTCCACATCTGCCGGTAAATATTCGATCTCATCAGAAACAAATTTCCTTACCGGTATCTTGCCCAATTCTTTAGCATGCTTCTTCAGGAAATCTAGATGTTCCTCTTTAATACGCGTTCCTTTACGCAGGAAGATCTCTTCGTTTTTTGGATCACGAATGGATTCAGACACCTCTTTAGCGAGCAAACGTTCATCATCAGCAGCAAGCTCAGCTATCACCTTGCGATAGGGAGTCTCGATGAATCCATACTGGTTTACCGTTCCATAAGAAGCCAGACGACCGATCAACCCAATGTTCGGACCTTCAGGTGTTTCGATCGGGCAAATCCTTCCATAGTGAGAATGGTGTACATCGCGCACATCAAAGCCTGCCCGTTCTCTGCGTAGACCACCCGGACCAAGTGCTGAGAGCGTACGTTTGTGGCGCAGTTCTGCCAGAGGATTGGTTTGATCCATGAACTGGGAAAGTTGGCTGGAACCGAAGAATTCACGCAATGCCGCCACCAGGGGACGAATGTTGATGAGATTCTTTGGATCTACTTTATCCTGCTCACGAATGGACATACGCTCTTTGATGACACGTTCCATGCGGCGCATGCCAATGCGCAGCTTATTCTGAATCAGTTCACCTACTGTCTTTACACGGCGGTTGCCCAGATGGTCAATATCATCCTTGTCTTCCATTTCATTATTGATCATGATCATACGACGTACCAGGTAAACAATATCCCATTTGGTAATGGTACGATGATTGATCGAAACGTGTTCCTTGATCCCTAGTTTTTGATTTAACTTGTAGCGCCCCACATTCTCAAGATCATAATGGCGCTGATCAAAAAGCTGTTCTTCTAGAAATTCTTTGGCATTATCGATGGTTGCCGGATCACCCGGGCGCATACGCCGGAAAAATTCCAGCAGTGCTTGCTCAGCAATCGTTTTCCCATTTGACAAATCCCATTCAGGTTCCTGATGGAAAGTGGTGGGGATGAACATGCGGTCCGGATCAGTATCAATATCACTGAACAGGGAAATCAATTCTTCATCCGTGCCATATTTTAAAGGCGAATCCTCCACCTTATCATCCACCGCAGCCAGCGCGCGCAAGAAAATCGTGATCGGCACGGTGCGCTTGCGATTGAATTTTAAAATGATGTAATCATTCTTGCGGGTCTCAAATTCCATCCAGGCGCCCCGATCGGGGATCAATTTTGCTGTGGCAAGACGTTTGCCGGTGGCACGGTTGATGGGAGCATCAAAATACACACCAGGGGAACGAATGAGCTGCGATACGACCACACGCTCGGTTCCATTAATAATAAAGGTGCCTTTATCCGTCATCATGGGGAATTCACCCAGATAGATATCTTCCACCATGGGTTCACTGATCTCAGGTCCTGCCAGCAGTACTTTTACGTACAACGGGCAAGAAAAGGTCAGATCTTTTTCGATACACTCTTCAATAGAATTTTTTGGTTCTTCAAACCAATACTTCAATCCCCACTGTTTACTGATATCTGATTTTCCGGGGAAATGCAGCTGCACACCCCCGTTATATGACTCGATGGGGGAGATCTCATCAAAAAGATCTGCGAGCCCCTCTTCGAGCAACCTGTCAAACGATTCCCTTTGAACTTGAATTAAATTTGGAATTTCAAGAACTTTCGGAATTCGTGAATAATTCTTTACAGGCATTTCAAGACCCATTTAGCTCTCCTGCTAGTTAATCTGATTAAATACACAACTAAACCATATCAATGGCAAACTCATATTTTATCAATTCGTAAGGCATTGGTCAAGCGATTTTATAGACCAATTCTCATCTAAATTGTATCCATTTCCTCTATTTTACCCGCTTCTTCAATACCTATTCCTCCAAAATTCGCAATATTAGTTAGAATAAAGAAAAAAATGAGGGATGCTTATGGAAAACATCTTCCACACTAGGGATAAAACGGGCAAGACCACCTTCGGAAAATTATCATGGTATTCGATCCTGATCATCGTCATCATTTTGGCAGCAATCCTTACGCGCTTTATCAATCTCGGCGATCGGGTGATGAGTCATGATGAGGTAAACCATGTTGTTCCCTCCTACGATTTCTACACCGGCGCAGGTTATCGGCATGACCCCATATCGCACGGTCCGCTGCAGTTCCATTTGATCGCATTCTCATATTTTTTGTTTGGCGACAGCGACTTCACCTCGCGCATCCCGCACGCGCTAGCCAGTGTGGCAACCATCCTATTTGTGCTATTTGCGTATCGTAAATATTTTGGCAAGAGTGGCGCCACCATCAGCGCCATCCTTTTGCTCATCTCACCATTATTAATGTTTTACGGCAGATACGCTCGTAATGAAGCGCTGGTTGCCTTGTTCCTGGTGATCATTGTGTATGCCATCATGCGCTACTTCGACAAAAGAGATACCCGGTCTCTTTACATCCTGACCATTGCGCTCTCATTCTATTACACTTCCAAAGAGACAGCCTATATTCACACTGCCCTATTAATGATCTTCCTTTTTTTCAAGATGCTGGTGGAGATCATTCCCGCAAAGCTGATCCAACGGAAAACATATATCATGAATTTCCTGCTCATCGTGGTCATTGTCATCACACTGGGTGCGTCTATTTACCTCTTCCGCAATACAGACTTCGCCAGTATTGACAACAATGCTGTAGCAATTCAAAATAGCCCCTCTCTCACGCTGCAGACCCGCGTATATTACCTGTTTGCAGATTTCAAAACGCTACTGCCCGGGATCATTCCCCTGGTCATTGGTATCCTGTTGATCGCCATCCTGCGAAAATCATTACGCTGGGATTTACTCTCCAATTCTCCCTCCTTCAACATACTGATCCTGCTGATCGTGCTGGTGTTACCACTACTGGCTGCCTTTCCGGTCCGTTTTTGCGGTATTGATCCCATCCTGTACACCAGCAGCACCAGTAATTATCTGGATCTCATTTTCATCGTATACCTGGGAGTAATTTCCATGCTGCTGGCTAGCGCCTGGAATCCCCGACACTGGTGGAAATACATGGTCGTTTTCTATTCCATATTCTTCCTTTTCTATACAACTTTTCTAACCAATATGCAGGGCTCGTTGACTGGTGTGGTGGGTTCTTTAGGATACTGGTTAAACCAGCAAGATGTCAACCGCGGCAACCAGCCACTTTATTACTATGCCCTACTCCAGCTGCCATTCTATGAATTCCTGGCGCTGGCTGGATCACTGCTAGCCGTGATCCTCTCTATCTTCAAGAAAAAACCTGCTGAAATGGCAGAACAAGCACAAAGCGAACAGTCCGATTCCGTCGAGGCAAATGAAATCCAACCGATCAAAACCAAGCTCTCCATCACCACCCTACTATTGTTTTGGGGTATCTCGAGTTTGATCGCATTCACCATCGCCGGGGAGAAGATGCCCTGGCTCACGGTGCAGATAGCAGTCCCCTTCCTGCTGCTGGCTGGAAAAGGGTTAGGAACCTACATCGATTCTATCGTTTGGAAAGAACGAACCCCACGAGACCATTTCATTGCGCTGGCTGTGAGCCTGTTCATTCTATTGGTTGCCTTTTCTATGATTGGTACATTATTGGGTAACGAACCACCCTTCCAGGGTAAAACGCAAGCACAACTGCAAACAACTTACCGCTTTATTTTTGAGTGCTTCCTACTAGTTGCGCTGATCGCAACCCATCACTATTTGTTAAAAAAACAGCAGACCAAGCGCCTACAATCGAAATATTTCATTCTGGCACTCTTTACCATTCTGGGCGTTTTGACCGGTCAATCTGCCCTGAGGGCATCTTTTGTCAACTATAATTACCCCACAGAGTATCTTGTCTATGCGCATGCCGCTCCAGGACCAAAGGAAATCCTAGATCAAGTGGAGGAAATCTCAAAACGCACCACCGGTGGGTTGGATATCCGTGTGGCATATGATAACCACTCGCTGTACCCCTTCTGGTGGTATTTTCGCAATTATCCCAACCGCATCGCCTATCTGGAGAACCCCACCCGCAGTCTGGAGGATGTACCCATCATCCTGGCTGGGCAGGAAAATTACGGTAGCGTGGAACCCATCATTCGCAACAACTATTACACATTTGAATACTACCGCTTGTGGTGGCCTAACCAGGATTACTTTAATCTCACCAGCGAGCGCATTACCAACACCCTTGGCTCAGCTGATATGCGCCAAGCGCTGTTGGATATCTGGCTCAAGCGGGATTACAGCCAGTACGCGGATGTCACCAATAATGGCTTCCTGAGCCTTTCTTCCTGGTCACCCGCCGAGAAAATGCGCATGTACATCCGTAAGGATATCGCGGAGCAAATGTGGGAATTCGTATCGGAAGATAAATTGACCCAGACCCCCATCGCAGATGCCTGGGATGAGATCACTACCATCCTCTACCCTAATCAATTTTTTGGGCGGGGATGAAGTATTGAACGAACCGCGCGGGATCGATCTTGCCCCGGATGGAAGCATTTATGTGGCAGATTCCAAGGATAACCAGATCAAGCATTTCTCCACCAGCGGTACGCTGCTGGATGCCTGGGGTAGCTTCGGCAGCACTACTGATGAGAGCGCGCCGGGCGGTACTTTCTACGAACCATGGGATGTTGCTGTAGCGCCAGATGGCAGTGTATATGTAGCAGATACCTGGAACCACCGCATCCAGAAATTCAGCGCCGATGGCGACTTCATCAGTAGTTGGGGCTTCTTCGCCCAGGGCAGCAGCCCGCAGGGCTACTGGGGACCAAGAAGCATCACCGTGGACGCGGAAGGCAATATCTATTTTAGTGACACTGGCAACAAGCGCATTGTAGTGTTCGATGAGAATGGCAATTTTGTGGCTCAATTCGGCAGCGCTGGCGCAGATTACGGTCAATTTAATGAACCGGTCGGCATTTCGCTGGACGCGAACAATAACCTCTATATCGCCGATACATGGAACCGGCGCGTGCAAGTCATCAAACCCGACCTGAAACTGAACACCTCCACCACGTTGCTCAGCTGGGATGTCGAAGGATGGTACGGGGAATCCATCGAAAATAAACCTTTCATCGCCACCAATGCGGATGGAAAGGTATTTGTAAGCGATCCGGAAGGTTCATTGATCCTCGAATACTCTCCCTCTGGAGAGCTGCTGCACGTATGGGATCTGCGCGGCGTTCAGGATGATCAGATCAGTATGCCAGTGGATATCGAGTTTGACGCTGAAGGTACCATGTGGGTAAGCGACGCCGCTAGCAACATGATCTATGGCTACATTTTACCTGTTGACTAAGCCAGATATTTGCGTTGCCACAGCAGAGTATTGAGAGCGGTTAATCCGATGTCTACGCACGCCTGCGCACCCAGCTCCGCCGGTAGATTGAGACGTACTTCCATCCCAATACGTTTATAAGCGAAGGGCACCAGTTTTCGGATACTTTCCTCCAACATAGCTTCAGGTGCGGTGAGCCACAGATTAGTATGGGTCTGGTAGGGGTATAGGTCATAGCTTATGAATCCCCTATTCCCCTCCATTTCCAGCACCCAGTGCATACTGATCTTGTTGCGAATGAAATCGCGCAGTACATTCTTCAATTCCGGGCGCATGGAATCTACATCAAACCCGTAAGTGCAGGTTAGTTCGAGTGGGTACAACTGTTCAAATTGCTTTTTTTGATCTTCCCAATCAGACCTTTTACGTTTGCGGATGGAGGATCCGTTCTGCTGCTGCAGGAAGGCATGTTGTTTTTCTCCCATCCAGGTAGTACGCGTCATGAAAGTATCAAAACCAAACGTCTCATAGAGATGGATAGCAGTCGGGTTCTGCTGTTTGACCTGCAGCCACACCTGACGCACTCCCTGGCTTTCAATGTAATGCAGAGCTGTCTGTGTTAACGCTTTGGCAATGCCCTTACCGCGCTGGTCGGGGTTCACTGCCACATTGGAAATGAGATAGATGCGCTCTTTTCCCAACTCAAAGCTAGAAAGGGTGATGTTGCCAATGATCCTGCCACCCTCCTCATATACAAAGCCCTCGCCAGGCAATGAATATTTCTCCGGTTTTCGCTTGGCAATCTCAGCGAACAAAGCAGCCTGTGAAAAGCGGCGCAGATAAGCAATGTAGCGTTCCCCATCTATATCCCTGGCATCTGAAAAACTAGTGTACAGTAGATCAGCAAGTCCATTGAGATCAGTGCTAACATCAATAGGGCGAATAGAAGAATTAAACATAATTTTATATTTTATTCTATTTCAACAATGCACAATTTCTAATACATTTTTTACAGCACGTGTATATGATTTCCGCAAGCAAATGTTATAATCCCGAATGACATAGGAGACAAGGCTATGATGAGATTTGACCGATTCACGGAACGTGCTCAAGAGGCTGCGCAGAAAGCGGCGGAAATTATCCAGCGCTACGGGCACAACCAGATCGATACAGAACATATTTTGCTGGCACTCATAGAGCAAGAACAAGGTGTGGTTGGACAGCTGCTCGAAATCATGTCCGTTGACGCACAAATGCTCAAGAATAAACTGGATATCATGTTAAAGGAAAGCCCCAAAGCTAGCATCTTTGGAGGAGGCGCCGGGCAGATATTTATCACACCACGCGTAAAACGCGTCATTGAGGTTGCCAACCAGGAGGCTGCCATTCTCAATGATGAATATATTTCGACCGAGCACCTTTTCCTTGCCATCGTGGAAGAAAAGGATACCCCCTCTTCGCGCTTATTAAAAGAAAATGGCATAACCAAGGATCGTGTCTTGGATGCCATCAAAGAGCTGCGAGGTGGGCAGAAAGTGACCGACCGCAAAGCGGAAACACGCTATCGCACACTGGAAAAATACTCACGCGATCTCACTAAATTAGCCAATGAAAACAAACTAGATCCCGTCATCGGGCGCGATAAGGAGATCCTGCGAGTGATCCAGGTTCTATCTAGACGTACTAAAAACAACCCGGTGTTGATCGGAGAAGCCGGTGTAGGAAAAACAGCCATTGTTGAAGGGTTAGCTCAGAAAATCGCCTATAACGATGTGCCTGAGATTTTAATGGGGAAACGGGTCATCTCATTGGACCTGGGCTCCATGATTGCCGGTTCCCGTTTTCGCGGTGAGTTCGAAGAGCGTTTGAAAGCCTCCCTAGAGGATGTGCAGCGCTCAGCAGGCGAGATCATTCTTTTCATTGACGAACTGCATACCGTGGTGGGAGCTGGAGCAGCACAGGGTGCCATGGATGCCTCGAACATGCTCAAACCAGCGCTGGCACGCGGGGAACTACAATGTGTGGGTGCTACCACACTTAATGAATATCAGAAATATATCGAGAAGGATGCAGCTCTGGAGAGACGTTTTGCGCCTGTGTATGTAGAAGAACCCAGCGTGGATGATACCATCCTCATGCTGCAGGGCTTACGCGATCGCTATGAAGCTCATCACAAAGTACATTTCACCGATCAGGCTCTAGTGAGTGCAGCGAAATTATCCGCGCGCTACGTGACCGATCGCTTCCTTCCAGATAAAGCCATTGACCTGATGGATGAGTCAGCTGCCAAGCTGCGGGTTGCCCTGTACTCTCTTCCCTCCGATTTGAAGATGTTGAAGAACAACATCGATAAGATATTGCTAGAAGAGGAACAAGCTGGAGTGGAACGTGATTACGAGACCGCTGCCCGTAAAAAAGCCGAGCGCTTAAAATTGGAGTCGGAATTCAGCACCAAGCGCGATAAATGGGAAAGCGAACATAAATTAGATGAGGTTGTGGATGAGAATGACATCGCCGATGTTGTGGCACAGTGGACTGGTATCCCGGTCACTCAAATGCTACAACCGGAAGCCGACCGCTTGTTGCACATGGAAGAAAAGCTGCACGAGCGCGTGGTCGGGCAGGATGTGGGCATCTCCGCCATTGCGGATGCCATCCGGCGCGCGCGTTCAGGGTTGAAAGATCCTAAACGCCCGGTTGGTTCCTTTATTTTCATTGGACCTTCCGGCGTCGGAAAAACGGAACTGGCAAAGGCATTGGCAGAATTCCTCTTTGATGATGAAGATGCCCT
>DMDF01000010.1:5344-5526 GCA_003446605.1 Anaerolineaceae bacterium | reverse complement strand
TTGTTATTTTCCTTTACGGAAAGGGCTTCATAAAAATTGCGTCCCCGGTCATCCGGTTTGGTGAGCTGCAATTCATACTTTCCACTTTTAATGACATCTTCAGCAGCAGCAAGGGCTGTCTGGTAATATCCCTGTGCCAGATTGGCAGGGATCCCCACTTCTCCACCAGGGGTGGCAATTGG
>DMDF01000010.1:0-5095 GCA_003446605.1 Anaerolineaceae bacterium | reverse complement strand
CCATTTGGTTGCCCTTGCAGCATTAATACTCGGATCAACAGGTAAAAAGTCTTTTATAGCTTCACATTCTGAAATGATGTAGTCATAAATTTCAGCTTCAGTGGAACGGGGATACTGAAGTGCAGTAATATCCATTCCAGGCTTATATTCAAAGATCTCATCTTTCACGATAGGCATGCCACCCATACCGCGCGCCATGTTAAAATAAACCCATGCACGGATAAATCGAGCCTCTCCTTCGATTTGTTTCTGGGTTTTACTGTCAAGCACTGTTGTTTCGCGTACACCTTTCAGAAATTGGTTCAGGTTTCGCAGCAACGTATAATCATATACCCTCCAGCGATTGTCCTCAAAACCCTGTCTTGTATCAGGTCCGCTATCGCATTTGGCCGCTTCGTCCAAAATGGTATAAGAGTAGGAGTCATCGATATGCTGTCCCCAGGTGATGCGACCGTAAAAATTGGCCAAAACCGATTTAATCATGACTGCATCTCCGAAGACCTGGTCGTCAGAGAGAATCGTATCGGGCTCTCTTTCTAGAAAATCCGCACAGCCACTCAAAGTAAAGAGTGTCAATGCCAATGCAATAAATATATATTTAATTTTCATAATCATTTATTAAAATTTAAGTGTAATACCAACATTGATGATTCGCATTGTCGGATAGGCCAACCCATTTGTATCGATAATTTCCGGATCAACGCCAATCAGGTTTGTCAACCCAAACAGATTCTGACCGGCCACGTAAAGGCGCAGATCAGAAATTGATGCTTTATTGACAAATGACTTGGGCAAAGTATAGCCAAACTCCAAATTGCGTAACTTAATGTAACGCACATTCTTTTTCCAAAAAGTACTGTTCCAGTAGTTACTGTGGCTGCTATTACCAATCAGTAACATGGGGTATTTACCCGGTATCAGCTCACTGTTCGCATCCCAGATATCTGCGAGATGCCAAGTATTCTCCATATAATATTGAGGGTTGTTACCCCCATCATGGAACGGATTGCGCTGCTCCCATTCCTGATACCACGTACTGAGGGCACCACCCGCCAGGTCAAACGCCAAGTCAAACCCTTTCCAGAGGAAGGAGAAGTTGAAACCATAGTTGAAGATGGGAGTAGAATTCTGCCTGTAACCGATAGGACGTTCGTCCATTCCGTTGATGACCCTGTCACCATTCACATCTTTGTACTTCACATCACCCGGACGAAGGGTTTTATTTCCCTGCCGGTCATTGTCAATTGGCCAAGTTGCGATCTCTTCCCAGCTCTGGAATTGACCGTCTGCTTCAAGCCCCCAGTTAAGGTATCCATAACGTTTTATGATGGAGTTTCGATAAACGTTCCATGAGTTACTAAAACGCGGCTTGTACTGTTCCCAGTCGTAAAAGCGGGAATAGGTAGCATTGGCACCGATAGAGTAAGTCAGGTCATTCACCCTATCGTTCCAGTTAAGAATGATGTCATATCCCCGATGACGGTCAGAATTAAGGTTCTCGCGCGGAAGGCTGAACCCAACTTCCGAGGGGAGCAGAATGTCGTAACGAGATGCAGGAAGTCCGGTCCTAAAGCGATCAAAGTAATCGGCCGATCCGGTCAGCTTCCCATTAAAAAAGCTTGCATCAATACCCACATCCAGTATCTTTGCCTTGATCCATGAGAGCGTCGTAACGGGCAAACCACGGGGCGCCGTGCCTATTGTGTACTTGCCGTCGATCACCGAACCGCCGTTCTTGTAAGTGTAACCGCCCAGATAATCGAATGCACTGTAACCACTCACATTATCATCTCCGAGAAGCCCATAAGATGCCCTCAGTTTCAAGTTACTAAATATATCACTCATCTTACTTTCCTGCCAGAAATTCTCTTCGGAGATTCTCCAACCTACTGATGCTGAAGGGAAGAAGCCCCAACGATGATCAGGCGGGAATTTCCAGGAACCATCGTAACGTCCTGAGAGTTCCAGGAGATATTTTCCAGCAAAATCGTAGTTGAAACGGCCCATATAGCCCAAACGAGCCTGAGTATTGTTACCCGAATCATTGTAGGTATCCATAGTTTCATAATCGATCAGATGGAGGGCATTGGAAGTGGGGATGGAGTGTACCCAAGTGGAAGGGGTGTCCCGTTTGATAGTTTCTGCACCCAAGACGGCAGCTATTGTATGATCTCCAAACTTTTTATCGTAGGATAACTGAAGATTGGTAGTTACCTCCTCCACGTAACCTTGCGTTCTTTCTCTCCAAGGGTTGTTGTTCTCGAATATGACCGGATAGGTATCCGTATTTTCATCGTATCCATATAATTTATAAGTGTATTCCTGGTTGTCCAGTCGATGATTGGCAAAATAATAGCTGAACAATCCTTTAGCCTTTAATCCGTCAATTATTTCATACTCAGCATTAAAATTTAACTGGGCTACCCTCCAGGTGTCTTCAAATTTACCAGCCAAATCGTAATTTAGCCAGGCAAAGTTGGTTGCAGGGTTAGTTGAGGTAAGGGTTGGATATAATGGATTGTCGTTAGCAAAAGGTCTCTTGGTTGGAAGATTGCGGTACGTTGCAAAACGAGGCATCCAGTAGTCATCCACCTCAGGTACACCCGGATTGACCCTTTTTTCAATACGACCATTCATTCCGCCGCCTACTTTCAGCTTATCAGTGATATTGGCATTGACATTCATTTGGACGTTAGTACGGGTAAATCCACCGTAGTTGACGATAATAGCATCCTGATTCAGATTTCCCACACTCAGATAGTAATTGATTTTATCAGATCCACCCGAGACATTAGCGTTCACATAGGTCTGCGGGGAGACTTCCCAGATATAATCATACCAGTCGAACGGTACATATCCTTTCTCAGTTCCTTGTTTCCATTTTTCATAATCCTCCTTCGAGTAAGTGTAATTGGAGGCTCCCTGCACGGTCTCTGACTGGATGTAATTCCTAATATAGGTTTCGGCCGTAGCCGGTTTCGGAAAATCGTACAGACTTTGCCATCCGTAATAACCGTTCACCGTTACCGTATTTTTGGCGTTACGAGCTCCTTTTTTCGTAGTCACCACAATCACACCGTTGGCAGCACGCACTCCATAAATGGCGGCGGAGGCATCTTTCAATACAGAGATCGACTCGATATCGTTGAAGTCAATGTTATTGAACTGTCCCTCATCCGACTGGATCCCGTCAATCACGTAAAGCGGGGTGCCCATGTTACGAATCTGTATCTGAGTGGAAGCACCAGGTCGTCCATCCGACTGACGGAAATTGATACCGGGAATTTTTCCAACCAGCGCACCTGAGGCGGTAGAAGATTTTGACCGGCTGATATCCTTTGAGCCAATTACTGATATTGCTGACGTAAGGGATTCTTTCCTTTGCGATAAACCAAATCCTGTTACAACAACCTCACTCAGCATTTCTGTGTCTTCTAAGAGCGTTACATCTATCACTGTACGCCCGTTCACTGAAACATTCTGAGTTTTCATACCCACATACGAAAATTCCAGTGTTGCATTCGGTGAAACATTCGGCAAACTGTACTTCCCCTCATAATCGGTAACTGTACCGACTGAAGTGCCTCGTATCTGGATAGTAACCCCGATAAGTGGTTCGCCATTCATATCGCTTACTGTGCCGGTTACAGTTACAGTTTGAGCGAATATTCCAAGGGAAAATACCCACAAAACAGTAGTTATTAATCCCTTCAACAAATCAAATGAGTTTTTCTTTTTCATTCTTTCATTTTTGTTTTAGATTATTAAAAATTGATTGTAAAAACATGGTGTGCCTCTCATTATTCATACAAAGGATTAAAATGTTCTTTTCGTTTTTTTGCTATAATTCTGATAATTTTGTTTTTCATTTGATAAGACAAAATTGTTTAAATGTTTTAATCTCCAGTGCCAATATTATCTCAAAAAATGTGATTTATTGCTCATTTTACCTTAACTGAATTTATGTGGTTGACTATCTGAAAGGTATATTTCTAAAAAAAATAATCATTCCGGCATAAATAATGCAAAATCGAGGGGGGGGTAAATATGCATTTGTATTGAGACCGCTCAGTAAATAAGAAAAGCAACCGGAGCGGTTCCAGCAGCATCGTATTGGTGGATAAGGTGTTGGATAATGCGAAGACGATAACGACTCTTGAAATCAAGTTACCAAAAGGTGAAATCTACACGCAGACAATCTACCCAGATGACATCACAGCAGCAACTCATTAAACCTCTATTCGAGTCGAATGCCGATTAGGATGGCGCATTGTCAAAGTCAGAAATATATCTTCAAATAGATAATAAAGGTTTTCTTTGGCAAAAAAAAGGTGTAAGTCTCGCAACAGCTTAACTAACACCTTTTTATTGCGGAGAGAGAGGGATTCGAACCCCCGGTACCTCTCAGTTCAACGGTTTTCAAGACCGCCGCGATCGACCACTCTGCCATCTCTCCCAGCATTTTATGCAAATGCGAGTGCAAAGGTAGAATATTTTCCGGATAGTAAAAATATTCACCACATTTTATTTCGCTTTTTACAAAACCAATAATTCATCGTATCTTTGTCGAAAATAAGAGACTACTATAGATGTTATTTACCGACCTACCCCTCTGCGATTCCCTATTGGAAGGATTGCAGGCAATGAACTTTAAGGAAACCACCCCCATCCAGGAACAGGCCATCCCTGTGATCCTGCAGAAGAGAGACCTGATAGCCTGTGCCCAGACCGGCACCGGCAAGACCGCAGCCTTCCTGTTGCCGCTGCTCAACAACTTACAAACAGAGCCACACGAAGAGCATAAGGTGAACGCCATCATCATGGCACCCACCCGCGAGCTGGCACAACAGATAGACCAGCAGATGGAGGGTTTCTCCTACTTCACCCCCTTCTCATCGGTGGCGGTATACGGCGGAAACGACGGCGATGCATGGGACGTACAGAAAAGGGGACTGACCAGCGGTGCCGACGTGGTGGTGGCTACCCCCGGGAGGCTCCTCTCACATATCAACCTTTACAACATCGATTTCTCGGGTGTGAAGTACTTCATCCTCGACGAAGCAGACCGCATGCTCGACATGGGCTTCTTCGACGA
>DMDF01000024.1 GCA_003446605.1 Anaerolineaceae bacterium | reverse complement strand
AGGTTAATTTCACCGCTGAAATGGAACAAGACCTGGATGATGTTGCTAACGGGAAACAGGATTGGGTCACGGTCTTGAAGGATTTTTACAGCGCCTTCGAACCTCGTCTGGAACATGCGAAAGAAGATATGCCTGAAGTAAATGCAGAACCGGAAAAAGTAGGAAGGGACTGCCCCAAGTGTGGGCATGAACTTATCATTCGCTGGGGACGCTTTGGAAAATTCATCAGCTGCAGTAACTTCCCAGAATGCCGTTATACTGAGCCATATCTTGAAAAAATCGGGGTGGTATGCCCTAAAGACGGCGGCGAGATCGTAATGCGAAAAACTCGTAAAGGGCGCGTATTTTATGGATGTGAAAATTATCCTGAATGTGATTTCACATCATGGAAACGCCCCGTGTCAATGGCATGCCCGGCATGCAAAGGGCTTCTTACCATCAAAAATAATAGAGAATTGATATGTGCGGATTGCGGAAATACTTTCTCTACAGCTATTCTGGAAAATCGGGAAGAATTGGCATAAAACTTGCTATAATTCAACCAGATGAATAATGAAAAACCTGGATGGGAGAAGATACCATGAATAATATACGAAAATTAAGCGAAAAACCTTTCTTTCTGCCGATCATCGCATTAATCGTGGGCTTGATCATCGGATTGGTTGTGTTAGGTTGGGGTATATGGCCTGTGCAATGGGTAGATGCAGCACCGTCTCAATTACAAAGTGAATTTAAACGTGACTATTTGTGCATGGTGATCGACTCCTATGTGAGAAACCATGATGAAGACCTGGTGAATAAACGCCTGACTTCTCTGGGTGATGACGCGGAAGACTATGTGAATATGCTCACTCCTGAATTATGCAAGTTTACTTCCCAAGAAGAAATTGAGAGTTTTAAGGCATTAAAGTTCACCGCATCCACAACCACGTCCAATGGAACCACGCTGAAAGAACAAGCAGCTGTCATTGAAGAAGAACAGACCGATGGGACAAAGAAATCTCCTATACTTACCGTGCTGCTTTACGTGGTGGGATTTGCTCTGGTAGGTGGCGCTGCATTCATGATTCTTGTCAAACGGGGTAAGATCAATTTCAATACCAATGCACCTCAAAAAATAAAGCGCGGTGGAAATAGTGATGGTTTTGTTGAAGATACGCCCGTTGACAAAACGAGCGGAGATCAATATTCTGAACCACCACTGGCACAATTCATGACAACTTTTCGCCTTGGTGATGATCTGTATGACGATTCTTTCAGCATCGATTCCCCCTCAGGAGAGTTCTTAGGAGAATGTGGTGTTGGTATTGCAGAGACGATTGGGGTAGGTGATCCTAAAAAAGTGAATGCTCTGGAGATTTGGTTATTTGATAAGAATGATATCCAAACGATCACAAAGGTATTGATGAGTGAACATTCCTTCAATGATCCGGCTACCCGGCAGCGCCTGGCTGCAAAGGGTGAAACTATCCTTGTAGAAACAGGGCAGAGGTTTATTATGGAGACTGCCACTCTGCAACTTCAAGCTCGCATAGTTGATATGGTGTACGCACGCGATGCGCTGCCCGAAAACAGCCATTTTTCCAGGCTGACGCTGGAAATATCGGTTCTGAATAAGATGTAATAAAAACTGCCCTTCGGGGCAGTTTTATTTAATCTCTAAAATTTTGAAATTAAGCTCTCCTCCTGGTGTAGAGACGATAACCGTTTCACCAATTGAGTGATTTAACAATGCACTGCCGATTGGTGATTCAAAGGAAATCTTTCCATTTACCGGATCGGCTTCTGCAGGACCGACGAGATAGTAAGTTTCAGGATCATCATCACCTTCTTGGATGGTGACGGTAGCACCAATTTCAACAAAATCATGGTTGCGCTGTTGCTCATCAATGATAACAAAGTTCTTTAACATGGCTTCAATTTCCTGAATCCTGCCTTCCAGAAAACCCTGATCTTCTTTCGCTTTGCTGTAATCCGCATTTTCTGAAAGATCACCCTGCTCAATAGCAGCTTTGAGCCGTTTGGATAGTTCAGCGCGTGCTGGACCCTTCAATTGCTCAAGTTCTGCTTCGAGTTTTTTGATTCCCTCTGCGGTTAAATATACTGTATCTACCATGTTCATACCTCAATCGAAATTTTTTACTATAAAATAGGTTTGTTTTAAGCGTTTTTCAACATTGTCCCACAAGGCTTACCTGTGAGGACCTGGAAAAGGTTGTCTGGTTCTTCACCTGAAAAGATCGTAGCTTCCATATTCGGATGTTTTTGGATGATGGAAAACAGGATCTCGACTTTGGAGCGCATCCCACCAGTGACATCCGGTGCAGACGAGCCTTTAATTTCCTCTGCAAAAGTGGAAAACTCAGCTGGCGTTAAAACCTGGAATAGCTGCTGAGGATCATTCGAATTTTTCCAAACGCCTTTTTCAATTCCAGCAATATAAATCCGTTGAATGGGGAGGTGATCACAAAGATGGGCGAGGATTTCTTCGGTCGATACTATCGTTCCGCCAAGAGTATGATCGAAGACAACATCTCCGAAAACAACCGGCAGCAAGGTATGCTGCAGGGCATGCCGCAGCGGTTGTATATTCATTTGGATATCCATATGGTTGCGAGTTACTACCAGCGATGATGGGGGAAAACTGATGGCATTCAAACCGCTTGCCCAGAGCG
>DMDF01000087.1 GCA_003446605.1 Anaerolineaceae bacterium | reverse complement strand
ACTTTTTATTTGAGGCAATTCGCTTCCTTGACTTTTTCTCCGATTTATAGATAATAAAACACAACTTGAATAAAATGCGATGACGGAGCAAAGTACATCATCGGAAACCAACAGGGAGATCAGGGCAATGATTGAGACCCCGATCCGGTGAAAAGTGATGGAAGTTCTCTCCCGAGCAGTTTGGGTGAACGGAAACAAGTAGTCCAAACCGCCGGCGCTGCGATACCAGCGCAGCCAATCGATGGATCATGGTTGGTGAAAGAGTGGGCTGAATTTCAGCCAATCAGGGTGGTACCGCGGATTACCCCGTCCCTTTGGACGGGGTTTTTTATTTACTGATATGGAGTAACTATGGAAGAAAAAAAGGACCTAAACCTCTCGCTGCAAAATCTGAAGGCAAAAGCGCTATCTGATCTCGAAAAAATAAAAGATCAGGTTGCGCTGGATAATTGGAAAACAGTTTATCTGAACCGTTCTTCCGAGATCATGCAAATCTTCAAGGAAATTCCGTTAGCAAACCCCGAAGAGCGCCCAAGGATAGGGCAAAACGCCAATATCGTTAAAGCTGAACTGGAAACACAATTCGAAAGCGCCCGGGAACGTATCAAACAGGCTGCGCTCACGCAAAACCTGACACAGGATCGAGTGGATGTGACCCTGCCCGGGCGTATCCCGGAACGTGGCAGGCTACATATTGCCAGCCAAACCCTACAGGAAATCTACCGCATCCTGGCGGAGATGGGCTTTCAGGTATATCGATCACGCGAAGTGGAATCTGACGAATACAATTTTGAGCTGCTCAACATCCCCGCTCACCACCCCGCCCGTGATCTCTGGGACACCTTTTATACAACCAAAGAAAGCGTCATCCTGCGCACCCATACTTCTCCAGGGCAGATCCATGCCATGCACGAATTCGCGCCCGAGCCTGTGCGCATCATCCTGCCCGGTATGGTCTATCGTTATGAACAGATGGACGCCAGCCATGAGATCCAATTCAATCAGGTAGAACTGCTGGCAGTAGGAGAAAACATCACTTTTGGAGATTTGCGCGGCACATTGGAGGAATTCGTCAAACGCATGTTTGGTTCGGGTGTAGAGACACGCCTGCGCCCCTCCTATTTCCCATTCACCGAACCCAGTGCAGAAATGGATATGCAGTGCATCGCATGCCAGGGAAAGGGCTGCAATGTGTGCTCCGGTACAGGATGGCTGGAAATTTTGGGCTGCGGTATGGTTCACCCGGTTGTATTGAAAAACGGCGGTTACGACCCACAAAGATTCTCTGGTTTTGCCGCAGGCTTGGGACCAGAAAGAATTTCCATGCTGCGTTATGGCATTGACGACATCCGTAACTTCTGGGCAAATGATGTACGCTTCTTACAGCAGTTTTAGAAGGATTGATAAAGATGAAACTTGTATTATCTTGGCTTAAAGAATTTGTAGATATTGATATTCCGCTTGAAAACCTGGCACGTACCATGACCATGATCGGTCTCGAGGTGGAGGAGATACAGCTGATCGGACTGGCAAAACCAGCATCAGATCAGCTGGAGAATGTGTACACCGGATTAGCCTGGGAGCGTGACAAGATCGTAGTGGCTGAAGTAACTGAGGTGATGCCCCATCCGAATGCAGATCGACTGGTTCTGTGCAAGTTGAATGATGGGGAAGATGAAAACACCGTCCTCACAGGAGCTCCCAACTTGTATGAATATAAAGGCAAAGGAACACTGCCAAAGAGTTTAAAAGTCGCTTATGCCCGCGAAGGAACCACCCTGTATGATGGTCACCAACCGGGTAGGGTACTTACCACCCTTAAACGAATGAAAATACGCGGGGTTGAATCCTCTTCCATGATCTGCTCCGAAAAAGAACTGGGTATCTCGGAGGAACATGAAGGCATCATTATTCTTGATGAGGATGCACCAGTAGGGATGCCTTTGGTAGATTATATGGGTGACGCGGTCTTTCAGGTTGCTATCCTGCCAAACATGGTGCGAGATGCCTGTATGCTGGGAGCAGCACGTGAAATTGCGGCTGCACTGAACAAACCATTGCGGCACCCCAGTGCCACACTGCATGGCAATGGACCCGCTATCAAGGGTGAGGTAAAAATTGAGATCACCGATCCCGAACTCAACCCACGTTTTGTTTTTGGCATGGTACGCGGCGCTGATGCACAGCCCAGCCCTTACTGGGTACAGCGCAGGTTGCGTCTGGCAGGCATGCGAGCCATCAACAGCACGGTGGATGCCACCAACTACATCATGCTGGAAGTTGGCGAACCACTGCATGCATTCGATTATGACATTCTCAAGAAACGCGCAGCAGGCAAAACCCCCACCATTATCACCCGGGCAGCAAAAAAGGGAGAGAAATTGACCACACTGGATGATGTGGAACGTGAATTGGATGATTTCACCATTCTGGTAACCGACACCAGCGGTCCGCTGGCACTGGCTGGTGTGATGGGCGGGTTGGAAAGCGAGATCACCGCGGATACGCATACTATCCTATTGGAAGGCGCCAGCTGGAACTTCATCAATACGCGCCGCACGGTTGCCTCTCAAAAATTGCAGAGCGAAGCCGGTTACCGCTTCTCGCGTAACATCCATCCGGAACTGGCAAAATATGCAGTGGAACTTTGTTTAAGCAGGATCGCGGAATGGAGCGGTGGAAAGATCGCCAGCGGATTGGTGGATGCTTATCCCAAACCGCATGTGGATCCGCTGCTGACCATCACAGAGAAAGATGTGGAGCATGCCCTGGGTATTTTGCTACCAAAGCAGGAGATAGCCGATCTCCTATCACGTTTGGAATTCGAATGCACCATAAAAGAGGATGGCGTCACGGTTAAATCCCCCGCCCATCGCATGGATATCGGCGAGGGAGTGATCGGGAAAGCCGATCTGATGGAAGAGATCGCACGCCTGTATGGTTATGACCGCATCCCTTCCAGCCGCATGGCAGATCCGCTACCCCCGCAACGCACCAATGCCAAGGATGATTTTGAGCGCAAAACGAAGACCGTGTTGGCAAATCTGGGTCTGCAAGAGATCATCAACTACCGCCTTACCTCACCGGAGGAAGAAGCGCGTATGCTTCCAGCGGGTATGGAAAACCACCATCGGGAATATGTCCAACTTCTGAATCCCATTTCACAAGATAAACGCGTGATGCGAAC
>DMDF01000105.1 GCA_003446605.1 Anaerolineaceae bacterium | reverse complement strand
TCAAGCCGGTTTGCCCTTCCCCATCTAGAGCTATCCCTTCATATAATTGTTGTGCGATCATCATAGTGCGTCTTGCACGAAAATGAAGCTGGCGAGCAGCCTGCTGTTGCAGTGTGCTGGTTATGAATGGAGCAGATGGATTTCTCCTTCTCTCTCCTTTTTTGATCTTCCCGATGGAATAATCTGCTTTTTCGATATCCTTTAATATCCTATCCACCGTCTCTTTACTGCTCAAAGTCGGTTCTTTCCCATCCACTTGGCTTAGCTGAGCAATATATGTATCTTTGGACTTATCAGGATTAAATTCCGCCTCAACCGACCAGTACTCTTCAGGCACAAATGCATCGATCTCACGTTCGCGCTCTACGATCAAGCGTGTTGCTACTGACTGTACCCGTCCAGCGGATAAACGTCCCCGCACTTTTTGCCACAGTAATGGAGTCAGGTTGTAACCAACCAACCTGTCAAGAATACGTCTGGCTTGTTGTGCATTGACCAGATCCATATCAATCTCTTTTGGGTTCGCAAAAGATTCCTGGATTGCTGGCTTGGTAATTTCATGAAACACAACCCGCCGCAAGCGTGAATCCTCAATCTCGGTGGTTTCTTTTAAATGCCACGCGATCGCTTCTCCCTCCCGGTCAGGGTCTGTGGCGATAAAAACCTCTTCGGCTTTCTCGACATCCTTCTTCAATTCTTTGACTATCGGGCGTTTCTCATTGGGAACGCGATATTTAGGGGCAAAGTCATTCTCGACATCAACCGATAATTGAGAACGCAGTAGATCACGCACATGTCCCACTGAAGCTTTTACTTTATATTCTTTGCCCAGATAATTGCCGATCGTTTTTGCTTTTGCGGGAGATTCCACGATAACCAATTTCCCGGATCGAACTTCCTTCTTTTCTTGGATAGGAGCCTGTAGACCCTCATGCGCATCTGTTTTTCCTATGCGCACCATCTTCGTACCACAGACGCCACAGGTACCCGAGGTAATCGGTGTTCCCCTTTTATTAAATCCAGGGGTTGTACCCTGCATTTCTCGTTTTTCTCTACACTTCACACAATACGCTTCCAAGTGCTTACTCCTATAGAAACTGATCTAGCTTTTTTTGTTTTAGTTCTTGAACGATTTGCCGTACTTTTTGAGATTGTCCTTTACGGCAAACCAGCAGTGCATCTTTGGTGTCGATGATGATAATATCCTCCAAACCTGCGGCAACAATGATCTTTTCAGGATCTTCTGCTTTCACCAGACAGTTCTTATTTTCCAACAAAACGGAAAATGCAGAAAGATCCACATTTCCATCCGGGTCAGTTGCAATGATTTCAAACAGAGAGTCCCAGCTCCCAACATCGCTCCATCCAAGATATTCTGCCGGCAGCACTGCCACGTTCTGAGCGTGCTCCATAATA
The DNA here is from genome assembly GCA_003446605.1 of Anaerolineaceae bacterium. Lineage (GTDB taxonomy): Bacteria > Chloroflexota > Anaerolineae > Anaerolineales > Anaerolineaceae > UBA4781. Next base: position 8,843 of record DMDF01000105.1, on the reverse strand, counting down.
CCATAATCAATTGTTTGAGGAGCGATCTTCTGCCAAATATCATCCAGTAGTTCCTCATAATCACCGGTATCATAGCGCTGCCCTAATAGTTCCAAATTGGTAAATAAAACCGGCATCTGGCGTTCAAACTCCTTCAAAATTGCTTCGGTTTTCCACACAAACATTCCAGAATTCCAGTAATAATTGCCTGAAGCAAGATATTGTTCTGCGTGTATCTCATCGGGCTTTTCAACAAATGAGTGTACCTTAAATGTATCGAATGGAAATTCGGATATCTTGACCCCTTGATGGATATACCCGTACCCGGTGGCGGCATAGGTTGGTTGAATGCCCAGTGTGACCAGATAATCTTGTTGAGCAACAGTATAACAATTTTGCAGGAGATCAAGAAAACATGCTTCATTCTCAACGATATGGTCTGAGGTGAGAACCGCCATGGTGACCGGACCATGTATTTGCTGCAATATCTCGGCAGCATATCCCACTACTGAAGCTGTCCCGCGCGGCAGGGGTTCGATCAGATAATTTTCCAGCGGAATCATGCTTTCCTGTTCGCGCAATGCATCCACTTGATCAGCTACTGTCACAACATAGATATGCTTTGCATCAAAGATAGGAGATAAGCGGTCAACAGCTAATTGAAAAAAAGTTTTTTCACCGACCAATTTCAAAAACTGTTTTGGATTGGTCTGGCGTGAAAGTGGCCATAATCGCGTTCCCCCACCCCCAGCCATGATCACTGCATAATAATCATCATGCATATTAAACATACTCCTCTTTTAATTCATAATTTGCTGAATATGTCATATTACCCGTATTTTTTACATGTCCCTTCAATTCAAGAATTGTCAGCGCAGATGATATCCGTGAGACTGGTAAACCGGTTGCCGCCTGCAAATCATCAATATGCATGGCTTCGTTCTGTAATAATTTCAAAATCAAGATCTCCACTTCATCGGTCGGAATATCTCTCTGCATTGTATGTTGATATTGTACATTCTGCAGATCAAGAATTTCAAAGATACTATCATATTGGATTAATGGATAGGCGCCATCGAAAATCAATTTATTGGTGCCTTTACTTTGTGGGGCATAGATCGAACCAGGAACCGCAAAAACATCCTTGCCCTGATCCGCAGTAAATGAGGCGGTGATCAACGCACCGCTCCGTTCTCCCGCTTCGATGACAACTGTCGCTAATGATAAACCAGCAATAATGCGATTGCGTGGCGGGAAATTCACCCCTTCGGGTTGTGTCCCCGGAGCATAATCACTGATGATGGCACCATTTTCAATGATTTCCTGTGCCAATTGTGCGTTTTCTGGTGGATAGATCACATCCACTCCGCTGCCCATAACAGCCAATGTCCTCCCGCCTGCCTTCAAGATAGCGCGGTGTGCTTCAGAATCCACCCCACGTGCCAACCCGCTCACGATGGTCACATTATTATGCGCAAAAATACCCCCCAGATCACGCACAACACTTTTTCCATAGGAGGTTACCTTGCGCGTTCCTACTACAGCGATCGCCTGTTGGTCTTGCTCGCTAATCTTTCCACGAACATATAAAACGGGAGGGGGATTGGCAATCTGAAGCAACCTTGCTGGATAGCTTTCTTCTCCGGTTGTAATGATCTGAATTTCCTGCTGCAAGATACTCTCATAGATTTTATCGAGATCATGTTCGTGCTTGAATCTGTGCAAATTCTCTGCGGCTTTTTCTCCAATTCCCGCATGAAGCAGTTCTCCTGCAGTTGCATTCCAGGCATCTTCGAGGTTCCGAAAATAGTGTTGCAGTCTTTGAAAACGGACTGCTCCAATCCCTTTTACATGGTTAAATCCCACCCAATATTTCTTCTCTTCCATGTCATTTCCATTCTTGTAATTTAGCAGAGATTATTTTCTCCTTTTTATTGACTCCCAGGATAACCTGCTTAATAAATGGGATCAAGATTTCCTCCCCCTCATGGGTCACGATCAGAACGTCATTTGCGCCTGTTTCAAGGATTTCACTGACCTGTCCCAATAATATTCCATCCTCATCATGGACAAACATACCAACCAGCTCATGATGATAGTACTCATCCTCAGGCAATCGCGGCAGGTTATCTGTTTTAATGTACACCATCTGGTTTCGAAATTGTTCTACGCTTTCACAATCCTCCAACCCTATTAATTTTATGAGCAAGTTAGATTGGTGGGTTCGTATTCCTTCAACAACGTATTCGGTTTTTCCCTGTCCGATGAATACTTTTTTTCCTCTCCTAATACGCTCTGGAAATTCCGTTATCACTTCGAAAAGTACTTCCCCCCCCACACCGTGAGGTTTACGGATTTTCCCGATGATTAAAAAGATTGGCTCACCTTGATCAGGAGAGCCAGCCTTTGGATTCTTTTTTTGAAATGGATCTTCAACCATTAGGGTTCAATTACATCGAGAGATGCTCGTTTGCCTTCTCGAGCAGCAGCCACACGCAAGAGAGTTCTGATCGAATTCGCGACACGTCCGCCCTTGCCGATGATCCGTCCCATATCTTCCTTTGCAACCGTTAATTCGATGCGCACATGTTCGCCTTCTTCGGTGACAACAACATTTACCTGTGAGGGATCTTCAACTAATGATTTCGCGATGTATTCAACTAATTCTTTCACATCAACTCCTTTGATAGAAAAATCTCTTTCCCTATGCTAACCATGCCTACTGTTTTGATTTACGGTTCTCGTAAAATTTCCTTGCTTCTTCAAGCACAGTTTCTTCTGCTTCGCCCGCTTTCACTCGTTCGTACCGTTCTGTTAATCCAACGGTCCTAAATAATTGAGCAACGGATTCGCTTGGTTGTGCACCCTGGCGAAGCCAATGATAGACGCGATCTTCTTTGACATCGAACGTGAATGGTTCAGTTCGGGGATTATAATTCCCGATGATTTCAAGAAAACGTCCATCGCGCGGTGCTTCTTTTTCTGCTACTACGATTCTGTAGCTTGGTTGGTTTTTTAGACCAGTCCGTCGTAATCGAATTTTTACCATGTACTATACTCCTGCAATCTCCTGTTTTTACAAATAGCGAGGTAGTTGACTGCGAGGGGCGCGAAAGGATGCGCTTTCAAAGTCATTCCTCATTACCTTAACTAGATTATTATAAACGTGTTTTTTAAATTAATTAGACGATTTTTAAAGACATATTTCAGTAACTTTGAAAAGGAAAGCGGGTTATAATTTCAGAGGTATCATTGAAAAGGAGAGGTCATGTCAAAAATCGTAGTCATAACAGATAGTACCGCATATATTCCCGAGGATATTACAAAAGAGTTAAATATTAAAGTCATTCCCTTGCATGTGATCTGGGGGGATAAAGTATACAGGGATGGAGTTGATCTTAAGGTCGAAGAATTTTATCCGATGTTGAAAGATTCTAAAACTCTTCCAACCACATCGCAGCCATCCCCTCAAGAATTTATAGATATCTACAAACCCATTCTAGATAATGGGGATAATATCATTAGCATTCATATTTCGTCTGGAATTTCAGGGACAATCAATTCAGCAAACCAGGCAAAAGAAATACTTGGATCAAAGAATATTGAGATATTCGACTCTATGTCATCCGGTATGGCTTTGGGATACATTACCATTCTTACCGCCCGAGCTGTAAAGGACGGCAAAAGTTTTGAGGAATGTATAAAAATTGCACAACAAGGTATAAAGAATATCGATGTTTACTTCGCGATTGATACTCTCGAATACCTTCATAGGGGCGGTCGTATCGGTGGTGCCTCAGCGCTGTTGGGTTCTGCGCTTGATCTCAAGCCAATTCTATATTTCGACAAAGAAGGAAAACTTGATTCGTATGAGAAGGTACGCACGAAAAAGAAAGCCATCCGCCGTATCATAGAGATTGCCCAAGAAAAGATTGGTGAGAGACGTCCGATCCATTTTGGCATCATCCAGGCAGAATCTCATGAAGATGCAATGTATGTACAGTCAGAACTCGAAAAGATTTATTCTCCTGAAGAAATAGCAGAAATAATGGAAGTTGGTTTGAGTCCAGTCCTTGGAACCCATACTGGACCAGGATTAATTTCCATTTCCTTCCTCGCGGGAATGTAAATAATTACCTTCGTCTCAAAAAGCCATCACAAAAGATGGCTTTTTTTTATTAATGCTGGTTTGGTAAAATAAGGGTTATCATTCGGAGAAAATATGCAAAAAGAACACGATAACGCCTATCAAAAACCCGTTTTTCTTCTACCCAATGAAACCATTGACCTCCATAAATGGGCTGTCATTGCTTGCGATCAATTCACCAGCCAGCCGGAGTATTGGCAAGAGGTTGAACAAATAGTCGGAGATTCGCCATCGACGTACCGGATGATCCTCCCTGAAGCTTATTTGGATACCCCTAGGGCAGAAATGCACTCCCAGCAGACGTACCAATCAATGCAGGCATACCTGTCAGAAGGAATCTTTAAAGAATACCATGGCTATGTTCTTATTGAGAGAAAACTTGGCAGCACTACCAGGCGAGGACTACTGCTCAATCTCGATCTTGAACAATACGATTTTCATGAGGGTTCTCAATCCCTTATTCGGGCTACAGAAGGCACCATTCTTGATCGCCTTCCTCCCAGAATCAAGATTAGAGAGAAAGCGCTGCTGGAGATCCCGCATATCATGATTTTGATTGACGACAGAGAAGACAAGTTGTTCTCTTATCTGCATAACCAGCGAACATCCTATCAAAAGATTTATGATTTTTCGTTAATGCAGAATAGCGGCAGTATTCAGGGATTTTTAGTTGACCATCAAGGCGAGGAAGAAATCGATTCCATATTTCGATCCTTACGGGATCCCAACGAATTCTCAAAGAAATACAACCTGCAGAAGGATGTTCCTCCTCTTTTATTTGCAGTTGGAGACGGTAATCATTCACTGGCTACCGCAAAATCCATCTGGGAAAATATCAAAAATTCAGTACCACCCGATCATCCAGCCCGTTATGCTCTGGTAGAAGTGGTCAATATCCATGACGAAAGCCTCGTATTTGAACCTATCCATCGGGTCCTTTTCAATTACAATGAAGATATTCTTTCCTGTATGCAAACATTCTTTAAGAATACTCTTCAATACAAGGAAGTAGATACTTTTGATCAATTACAAAAAGAGATCCATCATGTTTCGACCAGCCAAAAGGTTGGATTGCTGCAAAATGGTAGGTTTTATCTCGTTCAATTCAATCATCCTACCACCACCCTTGCGGTGGGTACCTTGCAACATTTCCTGGATCATCTTGTAAAAGAAAATCCCTCTGCCAGCCTGGATTATGTACATGGAGATACCGTTCTACAGGAATTAAGCACCAGGGATGGTAATATCGGTTTTTTGCTGCCCGCCATGCAGAAAAATGATTTCTTCCGCACTGTGATTCTGGATGGTTCCCTACCCAGAAAGACTTTCTCGATGGGAGATGCCCGCGAGAAAAGGTTTTATCTCGAATGCCGAAAAATACAATAAAAAGCCTTGCTTGCATCGCAATTCTTGGGGTTTTACTTCTGGCTGCCTGTTCACCAGCAACATCTACTCAGTCTCCCACAGACAACAGCACAGCCGCTCCCTCCACCTATACGCCCACCAAAGAAGCAACAAGTACCTTCACCCCTCTTCCTCCCACTGCAACACCCATTCCTTACAGCCCGGTCAATTCTCCGCTGCAAGGCATCCCTTTATCTGAGATCAATACTGTGAATACCAATCCCTTTGATCCCCCCGTTCTTGGGTTTGATGAACCTCATCAGGGGATTGACTACAGTTACTATCGTTACAAGAACGAAACCATGAATGATATTGACGGAATCGAAGGGTTGGAAGTCCTTTCTGTGTTGGATGGAGCCGTTGCATCTGTGATTTATGACCGCATGCCTTACGGAAATGCCATCATCATTGAGACTCCTCTTGATTCTATTGAACCTGCTCTGCTTGCCTCTATTACCTTCCCAGAAATAGCCCCTACCCTGGTTCCAGATCCGCGTCATAATTGCCCAGACCTGGTGAAAAATCCGGCGTGGGATGATGCGAACCGTTCGCTCTATTTTGTTTACGCCCACTTGCTAAATTATCCCGAACAGACAATTGGCGATAAAGTTCTCAGCGGGCAGGTTATCGGTCAGGTAGGCAACACGGGCAATTCCAGCAACGCTCATCTTCACCTTGAGCTGCGTTTGGGACCTGGAGGGGCATCCTTCACCAGTATGGCAAAATATGATACCCGAGCCAGCCTAGAAGAGATGGCAAATTACTGCACCTGGCGAATCAGTAACCGTTTTCAATTACTCGATCCCAATCTAATCCTGCAACTTCAACCCTAATGGATGCAAGATATGCCTGCTGCCCTTGATCAGATTAAAACCTATTGTCACTCGCTCGGTTTTGATCTGGTCGGATTCACCAGACCAGCTAAATATACATCTTTTTCAATTTTCGCTCACTGGATAGAAGCTGGATATCACGCTGATATGCAATATCTTGCATCAGCACAATCACTGCGGTTGCGACAGTCCCCGCTGGTATTGATGCCAACCTGCCAATCCATTATTGTGCTTGCATATCGCTATCCGGGAGACATTTTACCCACCCAAGAAAGTCAACACGGCAATCCTTCCATCGCAGCCTACGCGCGCGGTAGAGACTACCATAATTTTCTCCCTCCTCGAATGGAACAGATCAAAGCCTATATTCAGAGTCTGTTCGTAAAACCGGTCACAGCTTTATGTTATACAGATACAGCTCCCATCCTTGAAAAAGAGTTGGGGGTTCGTGCTGGATTAGGATGGATTGGGAAGAATACCTGCTTGATCAACCCGTTCATCGGTTCTTATTTTTTTCTTTCTGAGATATTGCTTGATGTAGACCTGCTTGGTAAGAGAGGTGATGAATACCAGCTTCCCGATCGTTGCGGTACCTGCCATCGTTGCATTGATATCTGTCCAACCCACTGTATCAAGGATGATCGCACGCTGGACGCTTCGAATTGCATCGCCTATCTGACCATTGAAAACAAAGGAGCAATTCCCTTTTCTGCACGCGAGCAGGTAGGCAATCACCTTTTTGGGTGTGATCTTTGCCAGCAGGTTTGCCCGTGGAATAAAAATACAGGTGAGTTAATAGCTGATCTACCAGAAAAGCAAGAGGTCCTAGATCATCTGGAAATTGCCACTTACCAGCAAATTTCGGGGAATGAAGAATTCAACCATTATTTTAATAAAACACCAATTAAACGAGCCAATCGTCGGGGGTTTTATAGAAACCTTGCGGTTGTTCTCGGTAATTCCCTAGCCAAAAACACATATTCCATTTTAGAGAAGCTGCTGCAAGATACTGATGCTCTTGTGCGGCAGCATGCCGCATGGGCACTAGGGAAACATCTTTCGCCAGAATCGCTGCCCCTTCTGAGAACTGCACTTTCACAGGAGACGGATAAAAAGGTTATCAAAGAAATTGAATTGGCTTTGCATAGAAAAGAAGCCCAATGAATAGTATTGGGCTTCTTTTTTCGGGCTCTTTCTTTTTTACGAAGCGAGTGTGCTGGTAGGTGCAAAAGTAGGCGTTGGTGTGACCAGATTCACCCGAATCGTTATTTCGATACCTACCGGGATATTATCCTGATCTTCAATCACATCCGTATTCAATCTGAGAATATCCTCGATGGTGGTGTTAAATTTGCTTGCGATCAATGCTAACGTATCCCCTGTTTGAATGGTATAGGTGATCTGGGTACCGAGTGGTAGATCGGAGGGGATATTCGTTGGTGTGGGTAATGTTTGACCAGGCGCTGGTACCAGGATCTTCTGTCCAGGAATGATCGGACATTCTCCATTCTCGAAATTATTGATTGCTAATAGGGTCATAAAATCAACATCAAACTCTTCAGCAATGCTCCAACAGCTGTCGTTCTCTTCGACTTCATACTCAAATGGTCCACTTGGTGTTGGGGTAATGGTTGGCTCTGGAGTAAGTGTCTCTGTTGGAATCAAACTGGGAGTAACAGACATGACCGGTGTTGGTGGGAGGGTACTGGTGGGGGTCGGTTTCTTCGCAAAAAGCGAACCTGAAAAGCCTCCGCCACTCAACCATAATACGATCATGACGATCCCAAGTATCACCAGAATGATAGCTAATATGGTCAGGACCGTCAGCAGAGAACGCTTTTTTCCATTTCCGCCGCCCATCATATTCGATTTTTGATTTTTATTCAGCATAGGTTTCTATTCCTTCTGATTTTACAATCGTAGGTTTTTAATTGTACCTGATTTTGCCATATTCAATTTCATTGGATTCCAAAGATAAAACTCTTCCATATTTCCCAATTCTCAAGGGCAGAAGGTGTTGGAGTTGGGGTGGTATTCACAGCGGATGATCGTGAATTCGGTGTTAGAGGGACAATCACAACATCCCCCGGTAAGGACATGTGCGCATCTCCCCTCGCCCAATCTTCCACAGCATTTTCTCCAGATGCGTAGGCGATCTGTGTTCGAAGTGCAATTTCTGTATTTTGCATTGCATACACTTCGGTAGCGATCTGATCGCGCTGCTTTGCTAATTTGAAATATTCAGATAACCGGTCATTCAATCCTAAGAGTAAGAAAAAAAAGAGCGCTATCAGAAAAATACTGATAATCTGTTGTGTTCTCTTCGGTGCATTACCCATAATTCAATGATACTCTACAGAAATAGGTTGTCAATAAAAAAACCCTACGTTTGTAGGGTTTCATGCCGAAGGTGGGATTTGAACCCACATGAGCGTAATGCTCACTACGCCCTGAACGTAGCGCGTCTGCCAATTCCGCCA
>DMDF01000209.1 GCA_003446605.1 Anaerolineaceae bacterium | reverse complement strand
CCCCTCAGTGAAGATTTCTTACGTGACGTGTTTGATTCAAAAAATCCATTCATGTGGATGAATTCTAATATCTAGCACCTATTTAATAGCGAAGAATGGGATGCAGCAGCAAAATTGGGCTTTGAGTATGTGGAAGCAGATATTATCAATCCAGATGTCAAAATCCTTTATAAGGATCAAGAGCTGCCGCGTTTAGAGTCAGATGTCTACTTCAACTTGGTAACCATTGAAACGGGTTCACGGTGTGAAGAGTTAGCCTCTCTGCAATTCTCAGATTCTACGAACCAACCCTATGCCATTCGTTGCGGTAATTTTTACTATATCACTCACAACCCGCTGGCAAATTTCTATGCCAGCTATTTGGTATTCGCTGATCTGCTGCATGACTTGCTGGGAACCGATAGCACAGAATTGCATCGAGCGCTGCTGCGTTTTGAAGACCTGACTCCTGGGAATGTGAATTACGACGTGGTGCGCGAACAGGTAAATTTTCTGTACGAAAATGGGATTCCTTTTGCTTTTGGTGTTATCCCGGTCAATACGGATCCGGAAGGCATTTGGGGAGAACCAGGCAAGACTGTTTATCTCTATGAGGATTTCATGTTGCAGGACCTCATCAAATATATGATCGAACATGGCGGCACACCCATTATGCACGGTTATACCCATCAGCATGATTCCATCACCGGGGTCGATTATGAGTTCTGGGATGGAGAGAAAGATACCCCATTCCCGGAGGACGACTATACTTGGGCTTCTGGGCGGATCGCGGCTGGTACTGAACAATATGAGAAAGCCCTGGGGTATGCCCCGGTCATCTGGGAGACCCCTCATTATTCAGCTTCACCTAACACCTATTTTGCTCTGGATAAATATTTCGATGTAGTTTATGAGCGCGTCATGGTTTTTAATGACATGACTGTTATTGATGAAACAACTCACCAGGATTTTTCTAAGATTCCTTATGTATCGCAGACTTTTCCATATCAGATTTTTAATTCGATCTATGGGTTGCGCATCCTGCCTGAAAATCTGGGGTATTTGGAAGAGGGTGGTGAGGATGAATTTGGAGTCCCACCTACACCACAGGGGAAGATGCAACTGTCAGCCATGTATTCTGTGGTTCGTGATGGGGTGGTTTCATTTATGTTCCATCACTGGCAGCCCTCGCAGAATTTTTACGATACCATCACTGGGATAGAAGAACTTGGTTATACTTTTGTCGGCGTGGATGATTTGCTGCAAGATGTTCCCCCGCAATGGAAATAGAAATAATGTTCTAAATCAAACAGAATAAAAGAGCCGGGCGATTAAAAAAACCTGGCTCTTTTGAGTGTTATTCATCCGTGTCGGGTTCTAAAAAGCCCACTCCATAACTCTTTTCCTCATCCATAATTATTTTTAAGTGATTTCCTTTGCGATAATCCGCAATTGCCAGCAACCGTAAGGTATTCTTCATTTCTTCATCAACTTTTAGGAATTCACCGATATGATTGGGTGCATGGTAAAAGAAGGCTTTTTGAAAGGCATTTTCCGGGTCATCTACTAAAATAGCCAGCGGGTAGATCTGTGCTTCGAGTAGATCCTGGAAAAAATGTGTTCCGAGGGAGGGTTCTGGTGCGGCGCCAATATCTTTACCCGAGAGCTCGATAAGAGCAGCTGTGTTGAAAATATCGCTGTACGCAACGGGAACACCCAGATCGGTATTGGTACTTCCCCATCTTCCCGGTCCGATCAATACGTACTGTTTTTCTTCCATGATTGCATTCAGTTGCCCGATGGATCTTGCCAGCTTGAAACGACCGGTTTCATCCAGTTTATAATATTCTTCGGGCTGGACAAATAGTGCATAGCTGATGTTTTGCACTGTCCCCTGTGGCACCATGAAATATGTCGAAAAAAGGATGTCCTTTTCTTCCAGATCGCTGGGAATCTGGCTGTCAATGCTATCCGAAAGATGGCTTTGCGGTCGGCATTGTAAGATCGTGTACTGGATGGTAGGTTTCCCTATTTCTTTTTCATCAATGTTCATGGTAAATTCCAGGTCTACCGGCGCGTTGTAATTTTTCTCTAGTTTCTGCAGTATCTTACGCATGCTGGTTGCCAGATTGGTCTTGCGCAGCAATTCGTCAAATGTCAATACAATGCGCTGGCGGTCTTTTTCCATCAAACGACTGTGCATGGGTGCGAAGTAACCTTCTTCACGCAGTTGCGCAATGTATTTTAATGGAATGTAATCACTATCAATTACATCCTGAATGGGCAGGGTTTCAAACTCGTTCTTCTCAATATCAATGAGATCTACATACTTCTGTGAACAGCGTTCGACTGTTTGGAAGTCTGGCATGGGGCGCAGCAAGGGGTGGCTGAGGGCGATCAGTCGGGGATAATCATTCCCAACCCGGTCGACCGCTCGTGTACCTAGCCCCCAGACGATGCGTACAAAACCATCTTCTCGGCGGATTTGGGGAGCCCAACGGTACAAGTTCCGGCTGAATGCTACGCCTGCGGCATCCGGCATGTAATATTTTCCAAAATGTTCCCCTTCGACCCTCATGATCAGAATTGCCATGCGCTCATCGTAATCCTGCAACCCCTTTTTACGACGGTACAGCAGTGCGTTAGGATTTAGCGTTGATGCCCAAACTCGTGTGATGGCTTCTGTAAGAGCGAGCAGATTTTCTTCATAACTGCCTTGATTGGGTAGGAAGAAGGAATCATACTTGCCGGCAAAGGAGGTGCCGAAGGAATCTTCCAGCAAGCTGGAAGAGCGCACGATCAGAGGTGAATCCCCGATATTTTGTAAGAGATCTTCCAGTTTTTCGAGAATGTCGGTAGGAAAATTCCCTTTCAAGAAATCATCCACGATCTTGGGATAATCCTCGCGCATCTGTTCTTCGCTTTTGTATTTTTGATCATTCCAGCGCTCAAAGCGGTTCATGGTGATGAAAGAGTATTGTTCGTTAGAACCGATGAAAAAATATTCCGGTTTCGCCAGCAGCGGTTTGAGGTCATCATCCAGTTCGTTTTCGAGGATGCGATGTGCCAGCAGCATTCCGGCTGCTTTACCGCCGATGCGTCCGGTTCCAATCTTGCGTTTACGGATCTCAGAAAGGTCCTGTATGGTGAACCAGTGTTTTGCGATGTTGATATAGGGCAGTTGGTCGCTGATCATGGTGCGGATGAGCACAACGATGGATTCTTCCAGGTGGTGATAATACTGCTTCTGCTCTTCTGCAGGTAAGCGCAGGATTGACCAGGCGTGTTCGAAAACCAGTTCTTGCGGGGCAAGTTCTGGATTGAAATCGATGGTGTGTTTATTGGTGTTGACACCTCGTTCCACTAAAACACGTGTCACAATCTCCTGAAACAAGTCGTAGGAAAAATGTTGGCTGAAGAGCAGGTCTGTGAGCTGGTCGCGTACACGAGTGGCGCGCTTTTCCCAGATATCTGCTGGTTCTTCTCCAACCGGGTTGTTAACACCTTCCCGCTGCTGCGATTGGATGGCTTTTTCACGAACTTCAGATTCAAAATCGACCTGCGTGATAATATTGCGGCGGAATAGTTCCTCGCGCATTTTGTGGCGGATGCGATCACTGAGGATTGGGTAATGTCCTATAGCCAGAGTGATGCTCATCAAACGATCGGTGGAATTAGAAAAATCCTGCATACAAAAACGTCCTTATTCTGAAATAAAAGGAGCTCATAAAAACATAGGGTACATGGAAGGATAGGTGTAGCTACCTTTTGTCGTGCGATTATAACAAAATGCCAGGAGTAGATACGGTTACATAAGTCCCGATTATCCGAGGTGCATTGGCATGATTACGTGCAGATAAGAATCGTCTCCTACGGGACGGATCAACCCGGGTGTATTATCCGCATTGGTTTCCATGATGGTGTTGGGTGTTGCGACCACGTCCAGAACATTGAGTAAAAAACTGACGTTGAATGCGATCAGCAGTTCCGGACCATCAATGTTTGCCTCTACCACCACTTCGCCCGAACCGCGTTCCTCGGATTGGGTGGAAAACTCAACAATGCCAGGGCCCTGTTCCTGCGGTTGAATATGCATACGGATGACATTGTTGCTTTCGCGTGCGATGATCTCAGCCTGGCGGCAGGCTTTCTGAAATTCAGAGGTGGTGAGGGTGGTAGTGGTTTTAAACGTGCGCGGGATGATGGCATTGTAATCGGGGAACTTCCCATCGATCAACTGCGAGACCACTTCGGCATCTTTCAAATGGAAGATGACTTGTCCTCGTCCTTCAGGAACAACCATGCGGATGGATTCATCTCCATTGGTAGCGATGCGGGCTAACTCACTCAGAGAACGTGCTGGGATAATGACTTTAACCGGTGATGGAATGGGGGTGGAGAGCGAGGTCTTCTTGACGGAAATACGGAATCCGTCGGTGGCAGCCAGGGTGATCTCATTGTTGCCAATTTCCATCATGACACCTTGTAAAACCGGGCGTGCTTCATCGGAAGAAGCTGCAAAACTGACCTGTTGGATCATCTCTTTGAAATCAGCAATGTTCAATTCAACGCTGTTTTGTAGGTCCGGAACAGGCATGGGGGGAAATTCCTGCGCATCAATGCCCTTGATATCAAAGTTTGAAGCGCCGCTGTGAATGTTCAGGGTTTGTGTACGGGTATTAAGGGTGAGATCAACATTATTTCCGGGGAGCGTTCCGATCAGATCGGAGAAGATGCGTGCTGGTATTGTAATGGAACCTTCCTCTTGAATCTGTGCTCCAATCCATTTGGTAATTCCTAGTTCAAGATTGGTGGCGGATAATCTCAAACGACCTTCATCGGTCGCGAGCAAAATATTATTTAGAACAGGCAAAGTACTCCGGGGAGATACAGCCCGGGTGACGATGCTGAGCCCATGGGCAAGTTGTTGCTGTGAGATGGTTAGTTTCATGCGTTTACTCCCTCCCGGAATATTGGATTGTAAAAAGTATACAACGAGCGCACGTAATTTTCCAGTTGCAGAAAATACTATTTGCTACGCGTGAATTTATTGTATCAATGATATTGTAGAAAACAACAAAAAAGCCAGATGAATCTCTGGCTTTTGATTTCAGAAATCAGGAGCTTATATCCAGCCGCGCAGTTGCATGGCTGTTACCACACGATTGATGGCTACCATATAAGCTGCATCGCGCATGAACACTTTTTCACTCTGGCTCATCTCATATACGCTCTTGAATGCTTCGGTGATCTTGTCATCCAATCTTTCAAGAACTTCCTTGCGAGTCCAATAGAAATTCATATCATTCTGAACACTCTCAAAATAAGAGACGGTCACACCACCGGCATTGCACAGGAAGTCGGGAATGACGAAGACATTGTTGTTCTTCAGCACCTCGTCGGCTTCAGGAGTTGTAGGACCGTTAGCGCCTTCCGCTATGATGCGGACCTTGCTGCTGATCTGCTGGACTGTTTCGGCGTTGATCTGACCTTCGATCGCGGAGGGGATGAGAACATCCACATCTTTCTGAAGCCAGACAGAGCCGTCTTCAATCTTGTAACCGGCTTGTTTTGCCAGGTCTTTGTTGATGGTTCCATATTGATCGGTGATGGATTGCAGGTATTTTGCGTCAATACCATCGTCTTTGCCGACAACGTAGGAAGTGCGGTCGTGCCGATCCCAGTAAGAAACGCAGATAACTTTTCCTTTGAACAATTCTGTATAACCGATGGCTGCGTACTGGGCTACGTTTCCAAAACCCTGGATGGCAACTGTACTTTTTTCAGGATCGATCTTCAGGCGCAGCATAGCTTCGCGTAAATTGTACAATACGCCATAACCGGTTGCTTCAGTACGACCCTGGGAACCACCACCGCCGATCGGTTTTCCAGTGATGACACCAGGAGTGTACTGACCGGAGAGTTTGGAATATTCATCCATCATCCAACCCATCATCTGGGGGGTTGTACCCACATCTGGGGCGGGAACGTCACGGCGTGGTCCGATCGCCTGCCATATATTTTGAATATATCCACGGCACAGGCGTTCTTTTTCGCTGATTTTCAACGTTGCTGGATCGACGATGACACCACCTTTGCCACCACCCAGTGGGATATCCGCAACAGCACATTTCCATGTCATCCATGTTGCCAGTGCGCGCACCGTATCCACTGTTTCTGAGGGGTGAAATCGGATGCCACCCTTGCAGGGACCACGAGCATCGTTGTGTTGTACACGAAAGCCCTCAAAAACTTTCATGTTGCCGTCGTCCATTCGGACGGGAATCCGGAAATGATACTCACGCATTGGCCAACGTAAGTACTCACGCACTTGCGGATCCAACCG
>DMDF01000092.1 GCA_003446605.1 Anaerolineaceae bacterium | reverse complement strand
GGAATACACATTACAGGGTTGGCAGAAATCTTACCGCAATGCGGGGGATATAGGGTGCACCTGGATAAGATCAAGCGACTGGGCGTACCCATCCACACTTCTCATACCATTTTGCGTGCAGATGGCAGCGATCACGTGCAATCGGTGACAATCGCTCGAGTTGATGACCTTTTCAATCCCATATTGGATTCGGCTAAGACCATTCCCTGCGATGGAGTCCTGATTGCAGCCGGGCTAACCCCGGTTGATGAATTCTTCCAGCAAGCGCAGCAATTTGGCTTCAATACCTATGCAGCTGGAGATGCCCAGGAGATTGCAGAAGCATCTGCCGCCATTGTATCAGGTCAGATCACTGCAAAACGCGTTCTCTCTCAAATAGATAACTCCGAGAACGACACACAAAACATTCAAAACCTGGAAAATATAAGAAAGGTATTATCCTCCAGACCGGGTAATATCCAGGTCACTGAAAGAAATAAAAAGAGAGAAGGGGTGCTGCCTATTTTTCATTGTGTGCAAGAAATCCCCTGCAACCCTTGTTCTGGTCTGTGCGTCCACCATCTCATCTCCATCCCAAGCGACGATATCATGGCAATCCCTGATTTCATCGACCCTGAAGGGAAATGTATAGGATGTGCTCAGTGTGTGATCGGATGCCCAGGGTTGGCTGTCACGCTGGTGGATTATCGTACAGACGCACTCTTCCCATTCGTAACCATCCCTTACGAGCTTCCGATAGACAAAAATGATGTTTTGGGTCATTCTTACCCTGTGACTGATCGTGATGGCAGGTTTATCGGTATGGCAGAAGTTGTGAATCTAACGCAAACGACAAAGATGAACCATACCTCTTTAATAAAGTTGATCGCATCCGCAGAGATAGCCGAGCAGATCGCGGGCATCCAGGTAAAATCAGAGACTCCCCCATCAATACAGGATTTTCCCGAACTTCCAATTGAAAACGAGACCATTATCTGCCGCTGTGAGCGAGTAAGTGCAAAGGATATCCGCGCTCTCATTTGCGATGGGATTCATGATCTCAACCTTATCAAAGCAATTTCAAGAGCAGGGATGGGCGCATGTGGTGGAAAAACTTGTGAACCCCTTATCCTCCAGATCATGAAAGAAGAGGGCATCCCCCCGCAGGAGGTCGTGCCATTTTCCAAACGTCCACTCACAATTGAAATACCGGTACATACTTTCCTTGAACCTGAACAGAATGATGATGAAACCCATGAATAAGAAACCATACGATGTCATCGTGATCGGCGCCGGATCAGTTGGTGTGCCCGCAGCATTCTTCCTTGGCAAAGCAGGGTTGCAGGTGCTCGTTCTTGAAAGCAATCCCAGTATTGGTCAGGGTTCGAACAAATCCGCCATTGGGGGCATCCGAGCCACCCATTCGGATTCTTCCAAAGCATGGCTGTGCCAGCGCAGCATCGAGATCTTTTCCACTTGGAAGCAAACCTATGGGGATGAGATCGAATGGAAAAAAGGTGGCTATGTGTATGCCATTTATCGGGAACAGGATAGAGCGAATTTACAATCCCTTCTTGTAAAACAGAAATCATGGGGAATGAACATCGACTGGTTGGATAAAGGTGATCTGCTTTCTGTCGTACCGGACCTGAATCCCGATAAGCTTCTAGGAGGTACCTATTCCCCCAATGATGGGCATACCTCCCCCCTGCTCTCGCTGTATGCTTTTTTCAAGCATGCCGCATCCATGGGTGTGGATTTCCATTTTAGCGAACCTGTTCAGGAATTGGTGATGCAATCCGGAAAAGTAATAGGAGTAAAAACGAACCGGGAAACCTACCATGCTGATTGGGTCATCAATGCTGCCGGTGCCTGGGCTGGAAAAATTGCTCAACTTGCCCATATTGATCTACCCATCCTTCCAGAATCGCACGAAGCAGGCATCACAGAGCCTGTACGCACCTTTTTAGATCCCCTTATCGTGGATATCCGCCCAATGGGCAATACCGCAAATTTCTATTTCTACCAGCATGCGACCGGGCAAGTGCTTTTTTGCTACACGCCCGATCCCCCCATCCAGGGATATGACACGAGGGTTACATCGGAGTTCTTACCGGTGGCTGCCAAGCGCTTGACCTCGCTGCTACCCCGTTTACAGAATATTCGCGTAAGGCGTACGTGGCGTGGGTTATACCCCATGACCCCAGATGGCGCACCATTTCTCGGTCCTGTGAACGAAGCTCCCGGTTTGCTGCTCGCTGCCGGAATGTGCGGGCAGGGCTTTATGCTCGGTCCAGGTACCGGAGAACTGCTTACGAATACGATTACGGGGTCTCTTTCTAGAGAACAATCAGATATTCTTGAAAATCTCTCTCTTTATCGCCAGATTTCTCACGTAGAGATGTTAAAATAATCCAATAATTCTTTATAGAAGAGGATATTCCATGAGTCAAGGTATTGTAAAGATATCGGTTGATGTGTTGTATGAATTTATGATTGCAGTATTCACCCGAACGGGTTTATCTAAACCGGACGCAAAAGCTTGTGCAGATGTATTGATCAAATCGGATTTACGCGGCATTGAATCACATGGCGTGGGACGTTTGAGGATGTATTACGAGCGCCTCAACGCAGGATTGATCGAGCCCCATTCCTCTCTCACAATAGTACGAGAATCCCCCACCACAGCGGTTATTGATGGAAACCACAGCATGGGTATGGTGGTTGCCACCCAGTCCATGCAAATGGCTATTGATAAGGCGAAACAATTCGGTATGGGCGCTGTTGCCGTTCGTAATTCAACGCACTTCGGAATTGACGGGTATTACCCCCTCATGGCTGTGGAACAGAACATGATCGGGATGAGCTTCACCAATGCGCGCCCCTGTGTTTCACCCACGCATGGCACGCTACCCACGCTGGGGACCAATCCCATCAGCTTTGGCGCTCCCACCGATGAAGAATGTCCATTTCTGTATGATGGGGCTACTTCTATCACCCAGCGCGGCAAGATCGAGGTTCTGGCACGGGCTGAAAAACCAGTGCCGGTTGGTTGGGTCGTGGATAGCCAAAACGAACCGATGATAGACGCCGATGATATCTTACAGGAGATCCTGCAAGATCAGGCAGCTCTTCTCCCTCTGGGAGGTTCCAGTGAATTGCTGGGGGGTCACAAAGGGTACTGTTTATCTACCATCGTGGAGATCCTGTCATCAGCATTACAGAGCGGTGCTTTCCTTTTCCAACTTTCAGGATTTGACCCTGAAGGGAACCCTTCCCGTTTCAGGGTTGGTCACTTCTTCATGGCTATGAATATCGAGAATTTCCTGTCTGTTGATGAATTCAAAAAAAATATCGGAGATCTGCTGCGCACCTTGCGAGCAACCCGTAATGCTCCCGGTCAAACACGTATCTATACGGCAGGAGAGAAAGAATTCGAAATGGAGAAAATCGTCAAGCAGGAGGGTGTGCCCGTCAATAAGAATCTTCGCAAAGATATTCTGTTCTTGCAGCACGAATTGGGATTAGACGAGTTCATCTTCCATGACTAAAACGAACATCAAAGGCATCATTTTCGATTTCGATGGGCTCATCCTTGATACAGAAACGCCCGAAATGCTGGCATGGGAAAAAGCTTTTACAGAACACAGTTTATCCTTCCCCATCGAGAGATACCTGAACAGCATAGGTACGGTGTCTGATAACCATTTTGTGCAGGGGTTCATGCAAGAGATGGGTTTATCAGAGGGAGAAATACAGCAGACCGTTCTTGCTTATCAATCCCATATTGCAACTTTCGAGCACATGAACCATCCTCGAGAGGGAGTGCTTGATCTCATACATGATGCGGAGAAAATCGGTCTTCGACTCGCGGTTGCTTCTAACTCATATCGCACCTGGGTAGTGGATAATTTACAGCGATTAGCATTGGATTCCCATTTCGATCCCATCTGCACCCGGGATGATGTGACCAATTCCAAACCTGACCCGGAATTATATAATCTTGTCCTTGCCAAATGGGGTTTCACATCAAACGAGGTGCTTGCACTGGAAGATTCTCCCAATGGGATCAAAGCAGCAAAAAACGCTGGCATTTTCTGTGTGGCTGTTCCAAATCCGATTACCATTCGCATGGATGTTACGCTTGCTGATCTGATTTTCTCTTCGTTTTCGGATTTCTCTTTACAGGAAATCTTATTCCAATTAGAGAAGTAAGTGCTATTTTTAGGACATTTTAATATTTGCAGATTATACTTATCACAGGTGTAAAACTGATGGATATTGATAATCTGCTTGCCAAACTACCTGATTACTATACGGTCGTCGACCGTGATCTCATCACACGCGCTTACAAATTCGCCGAGAAAGCACATCAGGGACAAAAACGCCTTTCTGGTGAACCTTACATCACCCATTGTATAGCAGTCGCAGAAATCCTTATTGATCTGCAAGTTCCGCCTGAAATGGTGGCAGCTGCACTACTGCATGATACTGTTGAAGATACCGAAGTTACCTTGGATGACCTTGAAAATAAGTTCAGCCCAGAAATCGCAAAATTAGTGGATGGTGTTACAAAATTAACCAACCTGCCACAGGTTTCAAGAGCTGATCAGGTTGCAATCGGAGGCAGCAAGAAAAAATCAGCTTCCCAAAAGGCAAATGAAGGCGAGGAAGATAAAGAACAAGATCTTGCCATTGATCGCAGCCGGCATCGTGATTTGGCAACCGAAACCCTGCGCAAGATGTTATTGGCAATGGGAGATGATGTCAGGGTGGTAGTTATAAAATTGGCTGATCGCCTCCATAATATGCGCACCCTCAGCCACATGCCGGAGAAAAAACGCATCAGCATTGCCAAAGAGACCATGGATATCTTCGCCCCCCTCGCGAATCGTCTAGGTATCTGGCAGTTGAAATGGGAATTGGAAGACCTCTCGCTGCGCTACTTGAAACCGGATGCGTACAAGGATATTGCTCAAAAACTATCCGACCGCCGTAAAGATCGCGAAGCAGAGATCGCTCGCATTGTCAATGACCTTGATGTATTAATGAAAAAAGGCAAGATCGAAGCTGAAATAACTGGTCGCCCCAAGCATATCTATTCCATCTACCGCAAAATGACCGATAAAGGACAGCCTTTCGAGATGGTGCGCGATCTAAGAGGTGTACGGTTGATCGTTCCGGATATCCCATCGTGCTATGCTGCATTGGGTCTGATCCATACCAATTGGCGACCCATTCCCAATGAATTCGACGATTATATCGCAGCGCCCAAAGATAATTTTTACCGTTCCCTGCATACTGCAGTGCTCTATTCTGATGGAAAACCGCTAGAGGTACAGATCCGCACCCCGGTGATGAACCAGAACGCGGAATTCGGGATCGCTGCTCACTGGTTGTATAAGGAAAAGAAACCACTCACTGATTCTTACCAGCAGCGTGTCAACTGGCTGCGTAAGCTGATGGATTGGAAGCAGGACGTGGATGACGCCCAGGAATTCGTGGACGGCATGAAGAGCGATGTGTTTGAAGATCGCGTGTACGTCTTCACTCCACGCGGTGATATCATTGACCTCCCGCGTGGTTCCACCCCTATTGATTTTGCATACCATGTTCATACCGAAATTGGCAATCGCTGCCGAGGTGCGAAGGTCAATGGGAAACTGGTATCGCTTGATTATCACCTGCAAACCGGTGACCAGCTTGAGATCCTCACCTCCAAGCATGGCGGACCTTCGCGCGATTGGTTGAATATGAATCTTGGGTTGGTAAAGACACAGAGAGCCCGTTCCAAGATCCGTCAGTGGTTCAAAAAACAAGACCGCGAACAGAACCTCAATCAGGGAAGGGATATTCTCGACAAAGAACTTCACCGTCTCGGGTTAGAAGATATAAATATGGAAGACCTTTCTCGTTCTCTCGAGCTTAGAAATGAAGAGGAAATGTTCATAGCTCTGGGCTGCGGGGACCTATCCATACGCAAGATCATCAACAAGATCAATGATGTCGACAAAGAACTGGAGGATCCACTCTTTCAAGTTCACGCGCCGCTTGCAGAACGTGAGGATCTGGATGCGGTTAACGTCCTTGGATTGAAGGGCATTCTCACTCATTTTGCGCACTGCTGCAACCCTGCACCAGGCGATGCCATCTCAGGGTATATCACCCGTGGACGTGGAGTCACCATCCACCGCCAGGATTGCCCCAACATTTTAACTGTAAAAGATCGCGAACGGATCATCAAAGTCGATTGGGGTGAAGCCCACCGCACTTTCCCTGTGAACATTCAAGTCAAAGCCTATGATCGTCAGGGTTTGATGAATGATATTTCATCCATCCTGAGCAATGAAGGTATTAATATGCGCGATATCAAGATTAACATAT
>DMDF01000110.1 GCA_003446605.1 Anaerolineaceae bacterium | reverse complement strand
AATCCCTAGGCGGAGTACAGCCTGGATGCCCTCAGCACACGTAGTTATGGCGGTGGGGTGATCCAGATCGAAGGCACCATCGCAAATGGGAATGATTTCTCCCGTTATATTATTAAATATCGCAGTGAAGGGCTGGACCTATATGGTTTCATGAACGTACCGGTGGGTGAAGGTCCTTTCCCTGTAGTTGTGCTGCTGCACGGCTATGTGGATCCGGCGGAATACAGCACGCTGGCATATTCCACACGTTATGCGGATGCATTGGCGGAAGCAGGCTATATCGTGCTGCACCCCAACCTGCGTGGCTATGGGGCGTCGCAAAATGCCTACAACCCGGTCGGGATCGGTGATACCATCGATACCCTCAACCTGCTGGCTTTGATCCGTTCGCAGGCGGGCGTCGCCGGTCCGCTGGAGAAGGCGGATGGGGCACATATTGGCATCTGGGGGCACAGCATGGGCGGCGGCATTGTCTTGCGTGTGATTGAGATTGACCATGATATTGATGCGGCAGTTCTATATGCCTCCATCAATGCCGATGAGAAGGTCAACTTGGCATTCTTTGAGTTTGACGGGCGCGGGAATTTTAAGCTGCAGACTACCGAGGAGGTGCTCCGTTCGTTATCCCCCAGTACCTATCTCGACCGGATCGATACTGTGGTTAGTATTCATCACGGTACTGCTGATACGGTAGTACCAACTGAATGGTCGCACCAGCTCTGCTCCGACCTGGGCACGCTGCAAAAAGAGGTGTACTGCTATTTTTATGATGACCAGCCGCATACCTTTCAGAACAGCGGCGACACCCTTTTCATCCAGCGCATGATCGAGTTCTACGACCAGCATTTGCGCTAAATGAGTAGATCTAATTAGGGGGCTTGTATTTTGCAACCGAAATCCCTTTAATCCGTATTAAAGAATAAGTATGAATTGTACTTATCTGGAGGTAAAGCATGTCTGATAAAGATATCAACGAAAAAGATGAAAAAATGGTCGATGAAAAGAACGAGAAGGAGCTGGAAAAGCACGATGAAAAGGTCGAAGAGCGCGATACGCTCAGCACCGTTTCGTGGGCTGCGGTATTGATCTGGGCAGGGCTGGTCTTTCTGGGTTCCAACCTGGGCTGGTGGCAGAATCTTGGCTTACCTGCTCAATCATCCTACTCATTCCGTAGACCATTTGTATGGCTGGCGTTCAATCCCTTTCATATGATCGCGCTGGGCGTTGGCGTTATTGTGATCCTTGAGGTGATTGCACGACTGTTTCTACCTGCCTTTAGTTCAAGAGTGGGCGGCAAACTTGTGCTGGCAGCATTCCTGATCGGGTGGGGATTATCTCCTTTCTTTAACTGGTACATCATTTGGCCGATGATCTTGATTGCCCTGGGTGTGAGTGTGTTGCTGGGTGGTCTGATGAAAAAGAAATAAGTCTGTTTCTGAAACTAATGAAGTGGCATGCGTCAACGTGCCACTTTTTGTTTTATAATTGAGCGCCATGGATGATCTTGGGTTGCGGGATAGAGATGAAATTCTTGTCAATGATCGCTTAGCATCGGCTGTTTGGGGTTGCATGTTGATCTGGGTAGGTGTGTGTTTTCTTGCAGGCTTTCAGCATTGGGCAGCTGATCTATCCCTGCCTGATCTGGTGTGGTTTCCTTTTCTGCGGGAGTGGTTGCACGATTATGATTTCGATTTTCGTGTCATCCCCATGTTGTTTGCGGGGAACGCTATTATCTTGTTGCTGGAATTAATGGTTCGCATGCTTTTCAAGCGCTTCCGCCATAATCTGACAACCCTGTTCCTGTATATATTTGCTTTTGCTGGCTTGGCTGCTGGTAGTTGTGGCATGTTTGAACCGATCTATCTACTACCCGGATTTTTTCTGGCTTTAGGGGCAGCTATTCTCTTCAGTACCCTTCTACAAAAAACTGTGCACTAATCTTACAATCTTCCCAGATTCAGAGTACTGAATTCATTCCAAGCGTACTTAATCGAAGTGGACCAAACATCCCTTCCTATGCAGCGGAAATAGGGTGCTTTATAAGCCAGAATTCGGTCTCCGATGCGGTAACGTGGCAGGATGGGGGTAGAAACGATCAAGCTGCCGCTCTCTCCTGCTTTCATTTCATGCAGCATCTTGACGCCAGAGCGGGTTTCCACTTCAAAGAAAAACAGGTCATAATTTGGAACCCATGCCCTTTTTTCATCCATTTGCTGTCCGAACATGCCTTCGGTGGCGCCATAGATTTCGCGGATGGCTGCTTGTTTCCCATAGGTGATATGCAGATCATCAGCCAAACGTGTATTGATGCCGGGCACTGAACCAAGCGTCATGATGGTCACCTTCCAGATGTCTTTTGGCATTTGCTTATGGACGCGGCGCATATATTTTCCGAACTGTAGGGCAGTGGGCGCAACGCCGCCTACCAGGGTGACATTTTCGTGTAGGCATTTCTCATATGCCAGATCGAAACGTGCTTCCCAATCGCGCAGTGTTTTTCCCCCGCCCAGTGTATCAATTTCATCCTGACTGGGTACAGAGCGTACCGGTGTGCTGGTACTGACGTGTTTGGTGTAAATACCTGAGCTGTACCCGTATTCCAGGTTCTTATTACCAATCTGGATATGCCCGACCGCACTGGGAAAATTAAGGTTCAGGTTGACACCCTGAAAGATATCAAAGCGTTTGG
>DMDF01000028.1:1366-2746 GCA_003446605.1 Anaerolineaceae bacterium | reverse complement strand
CCCTGTCGAACACACCGGTAGCGGTACGCATGGGCGACACTGCCAAGCTGGGCGAAAAACTGAACGCTGAGATACTGCCTGCAGACGCCACCAACGTGGAAGACCTGGAGATGGTCTTCTCCAAATCGATGGAGATCCTGGGGGGGAAGATCGACTTCGTGCTGCACTCCATCGGCATGTCGCCCAACGTGCGCAAGAAAAGAACCTACGATGACCTGGATTACGATATGCTGATTAAGACACTCGATATCTCGGCTATCTCGTTTCATAAGATGCTACAGGTAGCCCGCAAGATGGATGCCGTGGAACGGGGCGGTTCGATGCTGGCACTCACCTATGTGGCGGCACAGCGTGTTTTCTACGGTTACAACGACATGGCCGACGCAAAAGCCTTGCTGGAGTCAATCACCCGCAGCTTCGGCTATATCTACGGCCGCGAAAAGGGGGTCCGCGTGAACACCATCTCACAGTCGCCTACCATGACCACCGCCGGCAGCGGCGTGAAAGGGATGGCCGACCTGATGGACTTTTCCGAACGGATGTCGCCTCTCGGAAACGCTGATGCCGATGATGCAGCTGACTACTGTATTGTGATGTTTTCCGACCTCACCCGTAAGGTGACCATGCAGAACCTCTACAACGACGGCGGCTTCTCCAGCATGGGCATGAGCCTGCGCGCCATGAAGCAGTACAGCAATGGTCTGGATGAAAACCGCGACGAAAACGGGAAAGTGATCTACGGGTAAGCAAACTTCTGGATACCTATATATAATTTAGCTTCGGTCGATCGACCGAAGCTTTTTTTTTATACATTTGCATGCATATGATGATCAGGATATACAACGAAAACCCCAACCCGCGGGAGATAGAGAAAGTGGTAGCGGTACTCAGTGAAGGAGGCATCGTGATCTATCCCACTGACACGCTCTACGGCATCGGCTGTGATGCCCTCAACATACGGGCTGTGGAGAAGATCTGCGATATGAAAGGGATCAATCCCCAGAAGAGCAACCTCTCCATCATCTGCAACGACCTGAGCATCATCAGTGAATATGCCAAGGTGAGCACACCGGTCTTCAAGCTGATGAAGCGGAATCTGCCTGGCCCATTCACCTTCATCCTGCCCACCACCTCCTCGCTGCCGAAGATCTACAAGCAGAAAAAGACAGTGGGGATCCGTGTGCCGGACAACAATATCATTCGCGAGATCGTCGCCCAGTTGGGCAATCCGGTGCTAAGCACCTCGGTGATCGACAAGGAGATGGAGAGTGAATACAACACCGATCCCGAGCTGATTCACGAAAAGTGGGGCAGCTTTGCCGACCTGGTAATCGATGGAGGCCCCGGCGGCATAGAAGGATCCACGGTTGTGGACTGCAC
>DMDF01000028.1:0-1241 GCA_003446605.1 Anaerolineaceae bacterium | reverse complement strand
TTTGCTGCATTCACAAATATAAGTTCACATATCAATCATTTCATAATGAAAAAGTCAATCCTCTATTTCTTCATATTCTTTCTACTCCCATACCTATTCAGTTCCTGCAAAGATGATGGTCCACTTGGTTTGGATGATAAAATCAATACGGCGTCTTTTGATCCTGTCAATAAAACTTTTATAGTTACATATAGTAACGGAGAAGAGGAAATCCTGGAAGCTATTTTAAACACGAGTTACAGCCCTACAAGAGCTACTGTCACATTGAAAAATGGCACCCAATTAAGCGTAAATGATGCCAGTGAAGCCGGTGAAATAATATTTAGTGGCAAGGGAAACTACCAATCTGCCACATACGACCCAAATACTAGTTCTTTTACAATTATTTATGACAGCGGATTTAAGGAGGTATTAAAAGCTATCCTAATTGATGACTTAGATGAATCCTTTGCAATCCGTGATCTGGCGGATGGCAGTTTTTTACTTTTTAATATTTCTAATCCAACTGAAAGTGTACAACGATTTACCAGAAAGGGGGTACTTGTTTCTGCCTCATACAATAATCAAGAGAATAATAAATTTTTTACACTTCGATATGATTCCGGATATCGAGTCTCTGTAGAAGCGTTTATTGACAATTCCACGAATCCAGTCAGTGCCTATATTACTTTAATAGATGGAACATTTATATACATAGATGATGCAACCAAAAGCGGAGAAGCTGTTGTTGACACAACAATCCAACCAGTAAGTGGAAACAATTACGTAAATGAGTGGATATATGAGAATATGTTGGTGTATTATTTATGGAATTACAAATTGCCAGAAAATCCAAATTTTTCTCTTTATCCGGATGATTTTTTTTATTCCTTACTAAATAAATATAGCATTTCAAATCCCGAAGGAGATAGATTCTCCTGGATACAGGAGGATTACGTGGAGTTGCTGAATGATTTAAGTGGGGTCAGTTCCGATGAAATCGGATTTGAATATATATTTGCTTGGGCGGATCAGGCAAAAACTCATTATTATGCCCTGGTACTTTACCCAAAGCAAGGTACCGATGCCGAAGCAAAAGGAATTGATAGGGGCCGGTTTATCACCAAAATTGACGGCCAGAATATCACTCCTCAGAATTATGAAACGCTGTTCGGGGGCACAGGGACAAAAAAACTCTCGATGGCGGACTGGAGCTATAATCCAGCAGAATCTACCTACTACCTGCAAGATTCCGGAGACGT
>DMDF01000124.1 GCA_003446605.1 Anaerolineaceae bacterium | reverse complement strand
GTGTCAATTGGAGAATGCTCCTATAATTGGTTCCATTAATCGTACCCAAGCATAGAGAATACGACAGGAACCAGCATGGTCACATTTGCAGCCCTTATTTTTCTATCCACCCTGTGGATCAGGTTTTTCGCAAAACGCTTCCCTTTTTGGGATCGGGTCAACCATTTCCTGGTGGGTCTGCTTGCAGGCATCCTCTCGTATGCCATCCTGTTCATTGCTTACCTGAAGCTCTTTCAGGCTTAGCTTTCACTCCCATCGTTCGCTCATGAGATTATATAATCCTAACAAGCAGGTATGTTTTCCTGTAGAAAGTGAGTTGAATTTTCCATGGATAAAACCAAGCCTGTGACGGTTGAAGCCTATATCACACAGTTCCCGCCAAATGTGCAGGATATATTAAAGCACATCCGGGCAGTGATCAAAGAAGCCGCACCTAATGCAGTCGAAAAGATCAGTTATCGCATGCCAGGCTTTTCCCTGAATGGCAATCTGGTTTGGTTCGCAGCCTACCCACACCATATCGGTTTTTACCCGGAACCCTCCGCTATCGAGGCATTCAAGGATGAGATATCTCACTACAAATGGTCAAAGGGTGCGGTGCAATTCCCACTCGACCAACCCATCCCCTATGATCTGATCCGCAGGATGGTTCTGTTCCGCGTCGCACAGAACCAGGCAAAAGCCAGCTAATCATGCTTCTGTTACAGGACGGACCAGCAGCGCTTTTAATCCGTATCCTACGGCTGCCAAGCTGACCACGCCGCACACCACCAGCAAAACAACCCCGGCGATGGTGTAGCGCCACATCGCCAGACTGATGAAATTGGAAATGAAAATGCGGGTGGCAGTGATAAGCACCACCAAAAACCAGGTCAGGGTGGGCTTCCGGTAAAGGCTAAAGAACATGGCAGCCAAACACAATAAAACAACCGCACGATACACACCAGCCAGATGCTGGTTGAACAAATCAAAGAAAGCTCTCTGCAGGTGGATGAACGGTGGAATGCTCACCACCACCGGATCAAAATACTCCGTGTAAGCTTGGGATGCCTGCCATTCTTCTCCTGCCAGCGGGAAAGTGCCAGTGTGGGAAATTTCCGGCTTGAACGCATCCCGTAACTTCAACTTAAGGATGGCAGGAATTGCTTGTTTGTGGCTGGAGATGGAATCCAACGCAGCCTGTTGCAGCAGTTGGAAGGCTTCCTGCGAGGAAAACCCAGCTTTGATCAGGCTCGGGTAGATCTCACCTCCGGTGGCTACCCCGCTGCTGTCTGTGATGGCTGCGGGATACTCGCTCACCCAGCGGTCGATCTGCTGCACGGCGGGGGAATTTTCGTCACGAATACTGATCCCGCTCGCTTCTGAATAATAGACCCAGCCATCATAGAGCACTGTTCCGACCGAACTACGCAGACCAAAGTAGCCATTCATGCGCAGATTCATGCCCGACCACCACAGGATGGGAATCAGCGCGATAAGCAGCGCCAGCAACAAGCTCCTCAAAGAATGGGGGGTATTTCTTGTGGATCGGCTCCCAGACTGTTCGGAATCTGGTTTTGGCGATTTCGTTACTATTCTTATAGCAAGAAAGAGCACAGCGATGACCAGCAAGAGCACATTCTCGGAACGCAATAATGTGGCTAATGCAGCTACCAGCAAGGGTAGGACCATGCGGTAAAAGCGCTGCTCCTGCATGGCATCCAGCAATAAACTGGTGAACAAAAGGACGAAAAAAATGTTCAGCAAATCACTCATGACAAAATTGGCATAGTAATACAGGTCCGGCAGCAGCATCGTGATAAGACCCACGCTGAAAGCAACCCAGCGTTTCTTGCTCAATTGCCAGCCCAGCCGATAGCTGAGCAGCACACACGCAATGGCAACCAGATGCAAGAAGATCTTCATTCCCCACGGATTGCGACCGAACAAATAGATCACCGGTGCGAAAAGAAAGGTAGCACCAGGACCACTGAACCGGGAAAACCCTTCCAGATTACCATACTGCACCCAATGTACCGCTCCCTGCAAATAGTGAGTCGAATCACTATCCAGGATCAACGGCACAGACAACGCATTGAGAAGATGCAACGCGACTGTCAGGCTGAGCAGGATGGTCAAACTAGCACGCTTGCTGAGAAATTTTTCATCCCGATCTTGCCCTAATCGCTGCTGCCCTTTTTCCTGCAATAGGAACAATGCCAAAAACAAGGTGAAAAAAGTAAACAGGTCAGATATGACTAAAAAAGGCAGAAACAGCCAGTTGGGTATATTACGATACTGGCTGTGCAACGTGAACAACTTTTGCTGTGGTCCATCTGCCGCTAGATCGAACTCTTTTTCCGCCCCACCAGCAGATATCCGGATTTTTCCACCCTGCGGGGTGGCATTGAAGAGAACTTCGATGGTGGAATTCGCCGAAGCGAGGAACGTTTTCTGGATAGGTTGCGAAGCTGGGATGGCGATCAGAGCACCTTCCTTTTCCACCCAGCCACCGTTGAGAGCCTCTTCATGCACCGAGAAGACATCCCCGCCGATTTTTATTTCCACCAATTTCACCTGCTGGGAGGATAACACCTGTGGTGTGAGGGTAAGCGTCTGGTAGGATGCTGGCGCACGGTATAACCACCCGCTTGCCACAGCAGCAAGGATCACTGCCGAGATGATAAAAGTGGAACGCTGCTTGTGTTCCACTTCTTGAAATAAGGATTCAAAACAGGGGAACAGAATGGAGAGCATCCAGGTCATCAATGGAACAAAAAGCAGGAAGACCAAACTGATCCAGGTCGCTTTTCTATCCCACAGGGAAAAAAGATGATGAGCCAAACTAGCAACCATCATCACACCTGCAAGCAACATCCAGGTTTTAATGGTATGTTTTCTAAAATGGATCTCTTTTAACAATGGAACAAAACCTCAAGCTTAATGATATTAAATTACAGGCATACCAAATTATTATAATGTAATTGATTCAGGAAAAATCCCAATTGGGTATTGGGTACAAATCTCTCCGAGACGATATTTTTTCGTTCTGTGAGGTTCTCAGGAAACGCTCCCCTTTTATCATATACCCCGCCGGGAACTTTCGCACCTGATTTTACGTTAATGGATAAACTCGGATTTCAAAATGGCAAAGAAGTCTACTTATTCAATTTTTTTAATCACCATCACGTTGATAAGCACTGCATGTTCCATTTTATCTGGAGCAGCGGCTGACGATCTGGATGGCACCCAGTGGGAACTGCTGTACCTCCGCAAATCCACTCCTGAACCCGGCAGTCGCATCACCATTCAGTTCACGGATGGTCAGGTACAGGGCAATGCGGGCTGTAACACCTTCTTTGGTGCATACAAGACCACAGGGAACGAGATCTCTTTTTCCCAACTTGTAACCACCGAAATGGCGTGTCTGGAGCCCGAGGGCATCATGCGGCAGGAACAGGAGTTTCTACGTTTTCTATCAGAAATCGTGAACTATTCCGTTGAAGGGGAGCGCTTGATCTTGAGCAAGACGCAGCAAGATCAGTTAACCTTTGATAAAAACTATTAGCATGCATTCTCTGATTCGCAGTCAGATTCCCACTTGCCCACAATTTACTTCGCTGTCATGAGGGTTTCCTCTATTTTTATGCGAGGTACCCAAGGATCAAAATTGTTTTTCATTCCTGGAATATAATAATTTTCATCAATCAATCATGGAATCAAGTGACAAGGAGAAAATTCAAATGCGAGATATGACCAAAGTGAATCTTGAAGCGGCTTTTGCAGGGGAAAGCCAGGCACACATGAAATACCTCATCTTTGCCGATCAGGCGGAAAAAGATGGATTTCCTAACGTGGCGCGCATCTTCCGCGCCAATGCCTACGCTGAACAGGTGCATGCCACCGGGCATTTTAAGGTATTGAAAAAGCTGGAAGATACGTCATCGAATCTCCAGACCGGCATCAACGGCGAGACCTTCGAGGTCGAGGAAATGTACCCCGCCTATAATGCTGTAGCGGAATTACAGAACGAACGCGGCGCGATGCGCTCTACTAATTGGGCTATGCAAGCGGAAAAAGTGCATGCTGAATTGTATACAGAAGCCAAACAAGCCGTGGATGACAACCAGGATGCCGACGTAGAAAAGATGTACGTCTGCTCCGTATGCGGTTGGACCGGTGTGGGCGAGCCACCCGATAATTGCCCGCTCTGCAACGCCAAAAAAGAGTTGATTAAAACTTTCTAAATACAGTTAGTAGAAATAATTTATTTAACGTGTTGCTTCTGTCGATAGGTCGTTTCTAATTCTGACGAATCCGTTATAAACAAGACCTTACAAATCTCCAGTGGAAACTTGTAAGGTCTTTCTCTACCCCTGATTACCCAATTAAAAAAAAAGACAGTGCGGGTAAAATTTGAATGCTCAGCCAAAAGCTTATGGATTTTTGACTTTTCTATTGAGCTACCTTATTGGAGAAATAGACAGTGAGCATAAGATTTGAAATCACAAGCATGTGTTCACAAGTTCCCTGTTCTACCAGTGGTTCCCAATTACGTACAGGCGGTTTTCCTATGGTTTCTTAAAAAGTTTGGATAGAGGGTATTGACAAACCCACCATTTAATTTATAATTATTTTAATTTAGTAACAATTACAAATATCATGAAAAGCATGGATGAAATAATTAATAAATTCCGCCAGCAGGGTTACAAGATAACGCCGCAACGTAGAGCAATTTTTGAGGTTATTTATAATAATGGCGATCATCCCAACACGGAAGACATCTACAATCTATTAAAAGAAAAAATGCCGGATATTTCTCTCACGACAGTGTATAACACACTCAAAGAACTTAACGCGTTGGGTTTTATTGATGTTGTACGCAATGTAGGAGATGGCTCAATTCGATATGACACAAGAATCGATAATCATGATCATTTATATTGCTTGCAATGTAATCGCATTATTGATATTGAAAGAGAAATTACCGATATAAAAATTTCAGAAGATGAAGCAAAAGGCTTTCAAATAATAAAGCAGCAAGTAACATATTCTGGCTACTGTCCAGCATGCCAAAAAAATAAACAGAAATCCGGAAAGGGCTAATTCGACTTTTCATCAAAAAACCGATTTTCAGAAAGGAGCTTTGAATAAAAATATTGTCTGAAATTTGTTTCAGTTGGAAGAAGATACACAACAGAAAAGGAGATAGAAATGGCTAAAGTAGCACAAGAAATGGTAAAAAAATCAGGGGTGGATCTTGATAAGCTTTTAGATCTGCTCATTAAGAACGCATCCGCTGAGTTGACAACTTTCTACTATTACACAATTTTACGTGCAAACCTTATTGGGTTGGAGGGAGAAGGGTTGAAAGAAATTGCTGAAACGGCGCGCATCGAAGATCGCAACCACTTTGAAGCATTGGTTCCTAGGATATACGAATTGGGCGGAAAGCTTCCGGATGATATGAAAGTTTTTCATGATATTTCTGCCTGTCCACCAGCAAGCTTACCCCAAGATCCAACGGATGTGATGGCAATACTGCAAGTTCTTGTCGAAGCGGAACGCTGTGCCGTTCGAGGATACACGCATCTTTGCGACATGACCTTTGGGAAAGATCACCGCACCTATGATCTGGTCCTCGCAATCTTAAATGAGGAAATTGAACACGAATCCTGGTTCTCTGAATTTCTTGGCGAAGGTCCTTCCGGGCATTTCCTGCGTCGTGGCGAAACATCCCCCTTTGTTGGAAAATTCCTGAAATAACTATTTAAAAATGTAGAGATGCTTAAAAACGCAGGCATCTCTACATAATTTAACAAACTTAATAGGCAGGAATTAAATTCTCTCGTTAGATAGAAATTCTTCAACCAGTGACCGACCGATAATGAACCTGCAATAAATATACCCCCAGCGCAATCTAGTTTTATTGTTTCTCTACAACACGCAAAATGAATCTGTTTTTATATATGCATTAAATCAGTTGCCGGTTCAACGCTTGCAGCAGGGTGAACAAGGTTATAACCTTAAAAAAATAGTTTCTCGAGTGGTGATTAGGTTAGTAGAACAATCTAACTAAAAATGATAGTATAAGGGTATGGTAAACCGATCTATAGAGGCAAATCTTTCAAGAAGAAACACAAAGAACACTGCAGAATTTGGTATGAAAAATGTTCATCAACTCAAAATTAACTTAGCGCCAACCGTGTGGTTACATCGGGACTTTGGGTAGGCTCGCTTGAATAAGAACCGTATAGACAAGAAACTTTGCACTAGCAATTAGGGTAAACCCCCCAGCAAGAATGCCAAAAAAGGATTAAGATGGAACAGAAATTTGATAGAAAAATCTTTACTGCTGGTTTGTTAATGAAGGATTTAGGTTTTCTTATATATAAGTTCCCTGAAATTATTGGGGCGTTACGAAACAAGAATATTAGCAAAGCCTTTAGAGAAAAAATTATGTCTGTGGTAACCGCAGTCAATGGCTGTACATATTGTACATGGTTTCATGCTAAGCAAGCGGTCTCAAGCGGAATAACTCAAGAAGAAGTTTTGAATATGCTTAATCTACAATTTCAGGCAGATGCATCTGAGTTCGAGATAGTAGGCTTGTTATATGCCCAGCATTACGCGGAAACCAACAGAAACCCAGATGATGAAATGACCATTAAATTATATGAATATTACGGAGATAAAACTGCAAAACACATTATTCTTCTTATAAGAATGATATTCTTTGGTAATTTAATGGGTAACACTTTTGATGCATTTTTAAGCAGGTTAAGAGGAAATAAAGCTGAAAACAGTAACATAATATTTGAATTTATTTTCTTTATCCTTACTGCCCTCTTTATGGTGCCAGCAATGCTCGTAGCGAAAGAACCTGAAATTTAACAATCAGTTCAAATTAATTTCCGGTAAGAAAAAATCACGGGTAAAAAATCTGGCGATTTTCAACTCAGGAAAGAAAAGGTGCTTGTCACTACCAAATCAAGTTTAATGATTATGTACCTTTTTCTTACCCCTTGTATAATTAGTTTCATCCCGTATATGACGTAGCAGTTGTAAAGTTGCAATATTCCTGGGCACTAAATCATAACAAGAACAATTCTATAAAAATAATAACCTATCCTTGAACAAAGGAATTTGTAAATAAATATATAAAGGAGAGACTAAAATGAGTGATACTGGGAAAAAATTGAACCCACGATCTTGTATTTGCATGTCATTTTGCTGCCATCACACAGGTACGTTTCCGTACAACAGGCTGAAGAGAGACCACTAAGTCCCCTTTTCTTTCTATCCGAACTCGCTACGGAATTCCTAATAATGAGTATAATGAAGCTTACTTGTTTGTGAACAATCCATTCAAGATATTAAAAGCGAAGACATTCGCACAATTCAATCGGGTCAAGAGTACCACTTGGCTCTAAAGAGTCAAGGAGTATTCTTATGTATTTCGATCAGTTTTCATTTGACCCGCGCATCACTGCAGGTATTAAGCACGCGGGTTATACCACACCAACCCCTATTCAGCAACAAGCCATTCCTGTTGTGCTCAAAAGGCACGACCTGCTTGGTCTGGCACAAACCGGCACAGGCAAAACAGCAGCTTTTTTGCTCCCCATCCTGCAGCTTCTCAGCAGCAATCCATCTCGCAAGATCCGGGCGCTCATCATCGTGCCGACGCGTGAACTCGCCGAACAGATCCACCAGACAGCGATCACTCTGGGTAAAAACACGCATGTGCGCAGTACCACCATTTACGGTGGGGTAAGCAAGGGACCACAGTTAGAGTCATTGCGGCGCGGTGTGGATATTGTCGTGGCATGTCCCGGTCGACTGCTTGACCTGCTGAACACCAAATCTATTGATCTTTCACACGTTGAGGTATTGGTACTGGATGAAGCCGATCACATGTGTGATATGGGCTTCCTGCCTGATGTTCGCCGCATTCTGAAACACATTCCGTCACAGCGCCAGACGCTGTTCTTTGCAGCCACCATGCCAGACGAAATTCGTACACTGGCAGATAGTATTCTCCATGATCCGGAAACCGTACAGATCGGTATGATTGCGCCAACAAAGACCGTGTCGCATGCACTGTATCCTATCACCCAGACGCAGAAAACAGCACTGGTCACTTCTCTGTTGCACCAGCTAAAGACAGATCGGGTACTGATCTTCACCCGTACCAAGCATCGGGCACGCAATCTGGCACAGAAATTAGCAATGGCGGGCTTTCGTACTTCGGCGCTGCAGGGAAATATGTCCCAGAGTCAACGCCAAGCGGCGCTGGATGGTTTTCGCAGGGGCAAGTATGATATCCTGGTTGCTACCGATATCGCGGCACGTGGTATCGACGTATCGGATATATCCCATGTCATCAATTTTGATATGCCAGATACAGTAGACGCTTATATTCACCGCATCGGTCGCACCGGGCGCGCTCAAGCAACAGGGAAAGCATTCACCTTCTGTATGCCGGAGGATGGAAAAATGATCCGTGATATCGAAAAAATACTGGGTGCCAGGATCGAGCGCGAACGTTTACCCGGTTTTGATTATGGTAACCGTTCACCAGAGAATTCATCTCAGCAGAATCATCCAAGCCAGGCGCACCATCTTCGTTCAAATCCGAAGCATGATCGATCCAATAATTCCAGATCTCACACACCTCAAAGGAAAACTGTCTGACCGATCCATCGCGAATGTTGAATTATCGCTGCATACCAGTACATTCCCGGAGGGAGACTATGCGGTCACTTCTGTATTTGGAGAGCTATCTATTGGAGAAATCACCGTGAATGATAATGGTGGGTTTTTCATGTTTCTTCCAGATAACGAAATACCTCCCAATGCGAAATAATTCTGGTTCTCCATGAGAATATATACAGAGTAACGTGTATGAAATAAAGAGATAGCCCTTGTGAGATTGGAATGTTCGACCAAGGGCTTATGAGACCCCTGTTAAGAAAGGCTTTCTCCACCCCCTACACAGCCTTTTTCGTAGTTTTTACACCTTTTTACTCAGATATGGCGGCATGTTAAGTTCTAATAATTCTATGCTCATGATCATACCAAGTAGTAAGCACCCTCCAAACGGAATCTATTGATCAAGAGACAGTTAATACCCATCACTTAATAACTCTGCACTTCTTTATAGCGAAAGCAGGATACTTCGTGGTCATTTACCATGCCGACTGCCTGCATGTGCGCATATATGATCGTTGGACCGACAAAAGTAAAACCTCTTTTCTTCAGGTCCTTACTAAGAGTCTCGGATTCTTCTGTTACTGACGGAATCTGGTTCATGTGTTCCCACCTATTGATGATCGGCTTATTTCCGACAAATTGCCAAATATAGGTATCGAAACTTCCAAATTCCTTTTGCACTTCTAGAAATCTTTTTGCGTTATTGATGGTTGAACATATTTTGAGTTTATTGCGGATGATTTCTGAGTTATGAATCAACTGATCAAAATCTTCATCCGTAAATTGGGCAACCTTTT
>DMDF01000088.1 GCA_003446605.1 Anaerolineaceae bacterium | reverse complement strand
TCCGGGATCAAGAGCCGATCCTTTTTTACAATAGTATGGAACGGGAAGAAGCCGCAAAAACCGGACTTAACACCATCAGTTTGGATGAAAAATATCCGATACGGGAATACTTCAAAAAAGCAAATGGTGATACGCTTCAAACGATCATCCTGCGATATCAGGATATCTTCAACGACCTTGGGATTCAAAATAAAACCATTGCGCTGGGTGGAAAAGTAGATTTTAACAATGCATACACACTCATCAATGCCCGGCAAAAAGTTCTGCCGGACGTGATCTTTGCAGGATATTTTATGGATAATGTGCTTGATCTAGCACGCATGACCAAGAGCAAAGAAGAAGTAGAGCACATCCGTAAAATGGGAAAGATCACCACGCGGGTGGTGGGCAATGTGGCAGATTACCTCAGCAGCAATAGAGTAAGGGGAACCACCCTGGTAGATAGGCATGGGGATGCCATTACGGTCGGGAAAGTAAAATCCCTCATCCGACGCTGGTTGGCAGAATATGGCGCGGATAACCCTGAAGAGACCATTTTCGCGATCGGAAGGGATGCCGGCATTCCCCACAGCGCGGGTGAGAAAGATAGCGTGATGGAACTCGGCAAGACCATCGTTTTTGACATTTTCCCCTGTGAAACGGGTGGTGGATATTTTTACGATTTCACCCGCACCTGGTGCCTGGGTCATGCTTCTGACGAGATCCAGAGGATCTATGATGATGTTTTCAGCGTACATCAAAGCATGTTGAAATCCATCAAAACCAACACCCCCTTCCGTGAGTATCAGGTTCAAACCTGTAATATGTTCAAAGCGATGGGATATGAAACCATCGATGAGCACCCCGGATTGACGGAAGGGTACGTTCACAGCCTGGGGCATGGATTAGGATTGGATGTACATGAAAACCCCTATTGTGGGATGGGTTCAAGCAACAAAGACATCTTGCAACCAGGAACGGTATTCACCCTTGAACCAGGGTTGTATTATCCCTCTAAAGGAATGGGCGTTCGCATCGAGGATACCGTCTATTTAAATGAAGAAGGAGAGAGCGAAATTCTAGCGGAATTCCCGTATGAATTGGTCCTCCCTGTGAAAGAGTGAACAGGTATGGAAGAAACGTTTGAAGGGGAAAAAATCATTCGCATTCTGGGTATTGAAACATCCTGTGATGAGACTGCCGCATCGGTGCTGGAAAATGGGAATCAAGTTCTCAGCAATATCGTAGCATCCCAGGCAGATCTGCATGCTCGTTTTGGGGGAATATTCCCTGAAGTTGCCTCCAGGGAACATATCAAAACAATCTATAGTGTGGTGGAGCAAGCGCTCAACGACGCTCATGTGGATATTAGGGAGATCGATGCCATTGCCGTAACCCGTGGACCCGGATTGGCAGGATCACTGGTGGTAGGGATGAACATGGCAAAAGGGCTCAGCCTGGCAAGCGGTATACCCATCATCGGGATCAACCATCTGGAAGGGCATCTTTACTCCGCCTGGATTCCCCAGGAAAATCCTGATTACCAGGAACCCCAATTCCCCACAGTGGCTTTAATCGTATCGGGGGGTCATTCCTCATTGATCCTGATGAAAGATCACCTTACCTATACGCAATTGGGGCGCACACTGGATGATGCCGCCGGTGAAGCGTTTGACAAGGTTGCGCGCCTGCTTGACCTGCCCTACCCAGGAGGTCCTTCCATCCAAAAAGCAGCGGAAACAGGCAATGTACATGCTTTCAACTTCCCACGAGCCTGGCTGGAGGATAGCTATAATTTTTCATTCAGCGGATTGAAAACAGCCGTGTTGCGCACCATCCAGGAACTGCACGCAGATGGACGCCCCGTATCCGTAGAAAACATCGCTGCCAGTTTTCAGCAGGCGGTGGTAGATGTGCTGTTCACCAAGACGGTGCAGGCGGCGCGCCAATTTGAAGCGAAAGACATCATCGTAGCAGGAGGGGTCTCAGCCAACCGCGCCCTGCGCAAAGCATTTTTTGATCAAACAGAATTCCGCATGCACATCCCACCCCTCAAGCTATGCACCGATAATGCAGTCATGATCGCTACTGCAGGTCACTACCGTTTCATCAATGGGTTCCGCGACGATCTGGACATGGATGTCCTTCCCAACTGGGAGCTGGCAGAACCAGCATGATGCTCAAGCGCTCGCTACCGCAAACCGATGAGAAGGATGAGCAGAATTCTCATCCACATGAAAATGAACCGATCTGTGGTTTTTTCGCCGGGGCGCGATGCCCAAAATGCAAGCAGGGAATTCTCGATTATAACGGTATGTTGAATTTGCAATGCCCGATATGCGGGTTTGAAAACGGATATGGATTCACCTGATAACATCTTGCTGCCCCGGTGGGGCATTACACACGAACAAAGGAGAACAAATGGAAGCAAAAGTCATCTGGAAGAATAAAATGAGCTTCGAAGGGACATCCGACAGCGGGTTTTTCGTTCCCCTGGGTACCACCCCCGCCGTGGGAGGAGATAACGATGGCTTTCGCCCGCTGGAATTGCTTGCCATCGGTTTGGCGGGGTGCACAGCTATGGATGTCATCTCTATTCTCAATAAGAAAAAACAGGATGTGCGTGCTTTTGAGGTACAGGTTCATGCAGAACGAGCAGAAGAGCATCCCAAAGTTTTTACCCATCTAACCATTGAATATATTCTTTCCGGGAAAGAAATTGATCGCAATGCGGTCGATAGAGCGGTCGAACTTTCAGCAACCAAATATTGCCCGGCACAGGCTATGTTCAGCAAGATCGCCCCGATTGATCTGGTCATCACCATCAACGAAGCATAAGCGTAAGATTTATAGATCAAGCCATCTGGCAGCCATATCAGGCAGATCCTCAACCGGTCCTCTTTGTTGTGTACAAATGGGTAGTGAATTGAGGAATAATTGCCCATATTGCTTGCTGATAATTCTGCGATCCAGCACAGTTACAACTCCCCTATCCGATTTGGTGCGGATCAAGCGCCCAAAACCCTGCCTGAAACGCAGGATCGCTTCCGGGATCTGGTATTCCTGAAATGGATTTTCAAATGTCTCCGAGCGAGCCGTGATGATGGGATCGCTTGGCACATCAAATGGCAATCTGACGATCACCAGTACAGAGAGCGCCTGACCAGGAACATCCACACCTTCCCAAAAGGAGCGGGTACCAAGCAAGACTGCACTCTCGGTACTACGGAATGTCTCCAGCAGTGCATTGGCAGATGCACCTTCTCCTTGTTCGAAAACCTGAATATGCTCTTTATTGAGCAAGGGCGAGATCTTGCGGGAAGTCAAGCGGAGCTGTTTATACGAGGTGAACAAAGCCAGCATCCTACCGCCGGTCGCTTTTGCCAGACGCAGGATGGTACGTTCCACCCACATTTGGTATTGATTATGGTCAAAAGGTTCCGGCATATCGGTAGGTAGATACAGCAACGTAGATGTCTCAAAATCAAAGGGAGACCCCAACAGCAGCTCATCCGCCTCGTCCGCGTTCAACCGGCTGCGTAAATAATCAAACTCACCGTTGGTAGTCAGCGTAGCAGAGGTTAGGATGACACTCTGTTTTTCATGCCAAAGATATTTTTCCATTAAAGGACCAATATTTAACGGTGCTACGTTGACCGTTAATCTCTCAGAACGTGGGTTGATCTCCAACCAGTACACATTTGCAGGGTCAGGCTCATAAATGAGAGATGAGAAATTAGTATGTATTTCTTGGAATCGTCTCGCCAGCCGCGCCAGATCAGAAATGCTCTCCTCCACCTCCAGCTCTTCTGAGAAATCAAGATCTGCCACATCCCGTACCACGCGGGATATATCATTGAGCATGCTTTCCAGTGTGATACTGGTTTTTTGCCAATCCACTTCGATCTCCGACCAAATCGGCTGGCGCGTGGTAGAAAGCTCCACACGCTGGCGTTGACCATAATCGCTTACCTCTTTTCCCTCACGCATTTCTTCCATAAAGGTTTCCAGTGAAAGGATAACCTGGTTGAATTCATGTTCAAGGCGAAAAGAGAGGTCTGTAATTTCTTCAAGCACATCGTGGAAAGCACTGTACTGTTCCTGGTTCATGCGGCTTTGCAAGCTCATAGCCAGGTTTCCCAGAGCACCGGTTTTGATGCTGCCCAATTCTTCAATACTACGTTTGATATCACTATTGGAGACCCGATAAGTAAGAGCGTTGGTAGAAGCATCTTCAAGATGATGTGCTTCATCCACAATGAGATACTCATACTCAGGCAACACACGATTTTCTGTAATCACATCTGCCAGTAAGAGAGCATGATTGACGACAATGATATGCGAGCGCAGGGCTTGTTGGCGAGCCTTGAAATAGGGACAAACCCCGCCCAAACGGGACATGCAGGCTTCTGCACCGCAATTTTCCTCTTCGGCAGAAAGTTTTGACCATACTTCCCACTCCTGACCCCCATTTAAATTCAACTCTCCGCGGTCACCGCTGCCGCCCTGTTGCAGCCACACCAGAACTTTGGCAAGAATGCGCATTTCCTCATTTGTACGCGGTCCGCGGAATCGCATGCCCTCCAAGCGGCGCGGGCAGAGATAATTGCGCCTTCCTTTAAGAACGGTAGCGGTTAGATCAATATTGAGAGCTGCGCGCGTATCAGGAATATCTTTTTTGATAAGCTGATCTTGCAAAGCGATGGTATTGGTAGAAACGATCACTCTTGCCTGGTTGCAACTTGCCCATAAAGCTGCCGGAACCAGATAAGCAAAGGATTTCCCGGTTCCAGTACCCGCTTCAACC
>DMDF01000057.1 GCA_003446605.1 Anaerolineaceae bacterium | reverse complement strand
ACTTCCGGGTAATATTCTGGATCTTGGCTGCGGGAATGGGAATATTCTTCGCAACCTTTGCGCCCAGAAATTCTCTGGCATGTATATGGGAGTAGATTTTAGTCCAAATCTTATTAATGATGCACAGCAATTGTATGCAACATTACAGGGAAAATGTTTATTTAAAGCGCAATTTTCTGCATTTGATCTCGTTGCATCTGATTGGCGGAGCATCTCCACCTATAAACCTTGGGAAGTGATCTGTGCGTTTGCTGTATTTCACCATATCCCTGGTAGTGAGAATCGACGGATTTTATTTCAGCATGTTCGGAAATGCATGTACCCTGCCACTAAATTTATTTTTAGTGTTTGGCAGCCACAGAATAGTACGCGTTTGGTCAAAAGGTTTCAATCATGGAATGTAATAGGTATGTCGGAATCAGATGTGGAATCAGGCGATGTTTTATTAGATTGGAAATCAACCACCTCAACAATGGATGAGGTGGGTTATCGTTATGTGCACATTTTTACACCGGGAGAATTACAGCTAATAGCCACAGACCTTGGTTTTACGATCCTTGAAAATTTCTATTCAGATGGGAAAGAAGGCAATGTAGGCTTGTATCACGTTTGGCAGAAAAATGACGATTAGTTGGAATGGTTCTGTTATGTATGTAAAAGAGTTTGTTAAAGCGTAAGGTTATCTTTGTTAAGAGTAAATGAAAATTGTATGCCTTTACAAAATCCGATATATGATTAACATATCGCTTATGTGAATTTCTAAGCACATCAATAATAGAATAGAGAATTCTAAGTTGGAGAAATGGAAAATTAACCTTTCATCCCAACCATCAGGGTTAATAATCTTCTTGTGGAATTATCCCCCCCATCACAGACTCCAATTTCTTTGCTCCTCAAAATTGTTTTAAATTTACATAAGAGAAAACAAAAGGCGATGTGTGCAGTTAAATTGAAATAGAAAAAGGAGGAAATTTACAATGAGTGAAAAACGTTCAAAAACCTTCAGTTATGCCATTGGGATGTTTGGTACTTCGATTCCAATCAACATGTTAAAAACTTATGCGGCGGTTTTTTATGTTGACCTGTTAGGAATGTCCACAGTTCAATTAGCTCAAATTCTTTTTATTTATACATTTATCGACGCGATTGATAACCCGGTCTATGGCTATTTATCAGATCGCACGCATTCGAAATGGGGCAGAAGGCGTCCATGGTTGGTAATCAGCACACCATTGCTGGTGCTTTGTTTGATCGCATTTTATAACCCCCCAGCACAATCCTCGGGGAACGAATTGTTCATGTATTGTCTGGTTTTTTATATTCTGACAGGTACCATCGATTCGATCATCAATGCGAACTATGCAGCTCTCTTCCCGGAACTTTTCACAACTGATGAGAGCCGCGCAAAAACCAATGCCATGCGACAGGCATTTCAACTAGTAGCGATGATCATCAGCATTGCATTGACACCAGTTGTAACCAATGCTATCGGGTACTCAAAAACATCTATCATCTATGGAATCCTGGGGGGAATCGTCATCATGTACATGTCGCTCTCTTGCAAGGATGCAGGGATCCAACCGGATGAAGAGCAACCTAAGTTATGGGATAGCTTAAAAAGCCTGTTCATTAACAAAAAATTCTGGATTGCAGGGTTCGCTAATGCTTTCTATAGCGCTGCGGTATCCCTTGTTCTAGCCGCAGTGCCATTTTTTGCCAAATACACGTTAGGTATTTCTGCTGGTCAGCAGACACTTCTATTCGGTTCAGTTTTATTGGTAGCCATCGGTTGTGTATCCATTTGGGCGAAGATGGTTAAAAAATACTCGGTGATTCCTGTTTGGCGGGCGGCTTTGCTTGTTTTAGCTGTAGCCTTTATCCCCATGTACTTTGCGAATTCTTTGACATCAGCCATCATCAGCGGTGCTTTAGTAGGTTTTGGTATATCCGGTGTGATTGTTACCATGGATTTGATTGGCGCAAAAATCATCGACGAGGATAGACTGAAATACAATGTACGGCGTGAAGGGATTATTTCCAACGCGCTGGGTTTCATGAACCGGCTCAATGGATTATTCACCAGCTTCGCATTTTATCTGGTATTTGTTCTTTTTGGCTTTGAAAGCGGTGATAATCCTGGCGCGGCACCAGATAGTGCTGCCAGATTCCTGCTGACAGTTTTTCCTTTTATTTTAATGGTCATTAGTTTTATATTCTCGTTCTTTATTGACTTCAATAAAACAAAGAACGACAAAGAACCCATAAGCGTTAATTAAAACGGAGGTGCCAGAATGGCGTATATTCATATCGACCATTTATCTGAGACCGTTAAAGTCAATATGCCCTTGAATATTATCGTTCCTGACCCTGGGCAGATGGAAGAATTGCCGGTAAGAAAACGTAAGGTGCTGTACTTACTGCATGGTCTTAGCGATGATGCCAGTGCCTGGCAACGTTATTCATCCATTGAAACAATTGCAAACACTTTTGGTCTGGTGGTGATAATGCCATCGGCAGGGCGCAGCTTTTATACTGATCAACCCAATGGACAGCGCTATTTTTCATACCTTATGGAAGAACTCCCCCAATATCTTTCGGATGTTTTCGACCTTGCCCCACAGAGGGAAGACACCATGATCGCAGGTGTTTCGATGGGTGGGTACGGCGCTTTCAAGGCAGCTTTCTCCTACCCCGAACGTTTTTTTGCCGCAGCAAGCTTTTCGGGTGTTTTGTCTTTGGATATTTTCAAAATAAATCCTGACGATTCACGTTATGAGGAATTCACCTATCTTTTTGGGGATTTGCAAGAACTTGCAGGAAGTGAACACGATCCAGCGGTCTGGTTAAAAAGAGCATCAGAACATCCATCTACATTGCCCAAACTCTTCATTGCCTGTGGGCGGCAAGACGATTTATACCCGCTAAGCCTTCTTTACTATAAAGCTTGCCTTTCATTGGGGATTGCGGTCGATTATCAGGAAGAAGATGCAAAGCATGATTGGTTCTTCTGGAATATGCAGATCCACAGGTTTCTTAATGACGTTCTTGGATAGTTTATCCTTGACATAAAAAGATGAAGAATAAAACGCAAAATAAAATTGAACTATCTCTTTTTATAGAACATGAAAAAGAGGGCGCTTACTTAACCCTTCCATTTTCAGTGCCAGTTGACGCTGAATCAATGAACCTCATATATAAATATGAGCGTTATGAAGAGGAAGAAATC
Organism: Anaerolineaceae bacterium; assembly: GCA_003446605.1. Taxonomy (GTDB): domain Bacteria; phylum Chloroflexota; class Anaerolineae; order Anaerolineales; family Anaerolineaceae; genus UBA4781. The sequence continues at coordinate 15,614 of DMDF01000057.1, read as the reverse complement.
CGGTATGAAAACGGATCCTTTGTATCGCGACAGGAAATCAATATCATTGATTTGGGTCTGATTGCTCCTGATGGTACCCAGGTTGGAGTTTCCGGTTCAAATAAAAACGAAATTGATATCAGTGAAACTCATGCTACCCCCGGGTACAAGCCGTGTATTCTGGTTCCTGGTGAATGGCGAATTCTGGTGGGAGCCTATAAAGTAGCCCAAGAAGGTGTAGCTGTCTTCTATGAAATCACATTTTCACAAAAACACAGGAGGCTTTTCAAAGGGGATTTTCATGCTCATACACTTGCTTCAGATGGCATTTTCACGGCGGAAGAACTTGCTGTGCGAGCGCAACGACACGGATTGGATTTTATTGCTATCACCGACCATAATCAAATGGTTTCTGCAGATGCCCTGCCTCGGGTGCCGGGATTTACCCTGATTCCCGGGTTGGAATGGACCCACTATCAGGGTCACGCAAATTTTTTGGGCGTTGATAAGCCATTCGATGATACGTTTGCCACCAATACTTTTTCAGAAGTGTGTGATCGTTTTGAATCAGCTCGAGAACGTGGAGCGCTCATTATCATTAATCATCCTTTTGCCGAAGGGAATGAATTTGAATTTGATTTGAATGCGCTCCCTTTTGATTGCCTGGAAATCTGGAATGGTCCTATGCGGGAATCAAACCTGAAGGCGATTGGTTTGTGGCAAAGCATGCTTAAAGCGGGGAGGAAAATTCCGATCTGTGGTGGAAGTGACTACCATCGAGATACTCCCTTTATATTTTTAGGTGGACCTACTACCTGTGTTTATGCGCTGTCTTCCAGCGCCCCAGACATCCTTGACGCGTTGAGACAGGGGCATGCTTATATCAGTTTTGCTCCCGACGGACCATCATTGGAAGTGACGGCTGGAGATGCCATTCTTGGAGATACAGTAGATTGGTCTCAGGTTAAAGAACTTCAAATCAATGCCGACTGTTTATTGACTGGCGATAGCATCCGGTTGGTCACAGCAGAGGGAAACGTGTCCATCCTGGAAGCTCCATCTGCGGGGAAGAGTCATTTACTGTATACGATGGAGTCCCCGGGATTTGCTCGAATCGAGATTTACCGTTCATTGATTCCAGGGCTGCCTATGTTCCCTGTTTTGATTTCCAACCCCATCTACTTTATAGATGCGTAAATAAGCGAGATAACTGATTTAAAGGGTCGATGGAAATCAGTTTTGTGTATGCTTTAAAATTCAATTTTTGAAAAGCGAAGTGTAAAACGAAACCGGCAATCATCCTCAAACCACATGGGAAAATTTGTTCCCCATACGTTATTCAACAGATTGAAGTGCATGCCGCCTGTGATATCCGGTTGATCATTCGTAAAGTTGAGCAGAGAGGGTTGCCCTGGAGCAATCAATGGAGAGTCAAGCGCCATGATTTCGATTTGTTCTCCTGTATCCATAAATGTGACGCTTTCCCCTGCTGCATGCAGATGGCGATTGCCATTTTTCACGACGTCAAGAGGAGATATCTTTTCACCAAGTTTTTCAATACTCCATTCTGCATTTTGTGAAAGTTGGGGATTGAAGGTAAACCATAGCGCTTCCGGAAGACGGCAAGCGGGCTTGTTGAACCACTGCAGATCAATATCTATGTCAGCTACATTCTGATGAAATGTATATTGCAGATAAAATTCTTGCGGGCAACCATATTCTTGATTGCTTGGGGGTTCAGCAATCAGACGAAATAAATATTGGGTGTCTCCGTTAGACGTTTTTATGTATTGATCATTTACTGGGAGATGCCAGAAACGGCTGGGAGGATCCGCTAGCTCCATGCCTGGCTTGGTGAAATCTTCTCGACTCCAGCTATTTTTTTGTTCAGAGGGGAGAATATATTGGTGGAAGAAACGTTCATAATCCTCAGATGAAAAAGTCTGGTAACGCAGGAAACCCACAGGATGATATTCACTAGCCCATTCTTTGGAGGTGTTATGAGAAACTAGCGAAACCAGAGCACAAGTAGAAGGATTAAATCGTATGGTGAAATGAGTCAGCTCAATTGGTTGACCTGCATCAGTAACCGAATTCCACCCGGAGAGATCGGTATGGGAGGGGCAGATGCTCTCAAGGTGTTTTCGAGCAGAATTTGCGAATGGTGAATTACCCAGTTCTTCTACTGCCGACTGGATATAGGCACGCTTCTCTGCCCAGGAAGACTCGAATTTTTTAAAGTTGGCTTGACTGCGTGCAGCATTAAATTTATTTGCCTCATAGTTATCATGGTCACGCAGGAATGTTTTCTCGTCCATTCCCCAGGTATGTTCGGGTACTAGAAGCAGGCGCCGTTGAAAAGCTTTAAACCATTTTTCATCGCAGATTGCCGGATTGTGGATAAGCCATGTATGACGCAAGCGTAGTAGCTCGCGAAATTGACTGACCTTGAGAGGATCACTGCCAATTCCATGTATCCAGGTATCCCCAATTTCCTGGGTAATTATCGGAAGTCGCTGGCGGATCGGCTCCAATTTTATTGCGAAATCATTGAGTGAGGAGGCAAAAATCTTCGCATTGGGAAAGGATTTTTGTAAAGAGTGATAAATATCAAGCACTTGCTTGGATGATTGCGGACCCAGGTTGTCGATCGTATGCGCAAATGCCAATGCATCCTCAATACCATCCACAGCAAAGATATTTCCGTAACCGCTCTCGTACATTACGATAAGCTCTTTTCCTGAGGGATCTTGCCAGCGAAACAGTGCTGGGACACAAGGAATGGAGGAACCGGGGTTTACTCCGATGTGTAAAAATTTAATATCTGCTTCAACCATGAGGGGGATAATCCCCCGGGTGTGACCGGGTACATCTGTCATCTTTGCCGCAATGGTATGTTTTCCAAAGCGCTGATCAAGCTCTTGAGAGAGCGAAAGACCAAATCGAAAAAGTTCCGCATCCATCAATTCAGTGTGGGTGGTGAATGGAAGTGCGTGCCAGGTTATATCTCCAGCCAGGATAGCAGTTTCCATTTCCTTGCGTTGTGCGGGTGGGGCTTGCTCGAGATATTCATAGATGAGCCAGGAACCGGTAGTCCAGATGAACTTTTCAGATTGGTCCGTTCTGCGCATTTCACGCGCTATGTGTAACGCAGAGGGGATATATTCCGTAAAATATTTTTGGATAACAGAGGAAGCAAAATCTGTAAAACCAATATCCAGGTGAGTTTTAAAGATAAGATGTATTTTTTGACTCATAGATTTATCCTTGAAAAAAGCTGAACCGAATCATAAAACGTTTTATGACATGTATTGTATACACGGATGTGTAAAACGAACATCTATTCTTGTAGACGTTTGAAAATTCTGTTATTGATTGGGTGTTTTCCTGGGAAATATAAATAGAATCCAATTTTATAATAAAGATTTAAAAAACCTTGTACAATAGATAAAAAGGAAAAAGAGGTAATTCTATGAGCGGTGAACAAGTAAATTTGCTTGATATTTTTAAACAAGTTTCTAAAACAATGAAAAATAATCAAAGCGAACTCAATGAGGCGGATGATTATAACCATGATCATGGTGACCACATGGTGGAGATTTTCGAGGTGATCACCGCTGCCATGAAAGAAAAGAAAAACGCCGACCCTGCCGACCAGCTTGAATATGCTGCTCAACTGCTGCGCAACAAGTCAACCAGTGGTTCCGCGCAGATGTATGCCAAAGGTCTGACCGAGGCATCCAAGGAAATCAGCGGAAAATCGGTTGATCTCAATACCGTTGTTCCCCTTCTTCAGACATTATTGAGCGGTGGGGAAGCAAAAACTACTGCTGCCGCATCAAAAGATTCAGGTTTGGGCGATCTATTGGGTTCGTTGCTGGGTGGAGGAACAACCGCACAGGCAGCTGAGAGTTCTGACCAGGGTTTGGATATTAGTGATTTATTGGGTGCAGGGCTATCCTATATGCAGTCCAAACAAAGCGGTAGTTCGGATATTGAAGCGCTCACAAAAGCTCTGGTGAATTCTACCCAAACTGGTGAAAAGACCTATCGCTCGCAATCCAGTGAACTGGTCACAAACACGGTACTGCAGGCGCTCTCAGGTTTGATGACGAAGTAAAAATACTGGAAGAGCCAATCTGTGATAAAGGATTGGCTTTTCTATTTAAAGCAACTTATAATCTTTTTGATCTTGTAATAAAGGATTAAAACAATGCTAATTGTATTGATCGTTCTTGGAATATTCATCCTTCTCATCTTGATTATGGTGCTAAGGGCACTTCAACTGAGTGAACCTGCCTATCAAAGTGCAGCAGTGGATTTGATCAAGGTGGATTCCACAAAAGTTGCTGCGCACTTGGCTGAAGCGATCCGGATTAAGACCATCTCGAAAGAATCTATGCTAGATTCCGATTTTCACGCGTTTCCGGAATATCACCAGTGGCTTGAAAAAACCTATCCCCTGATTCATAAAAACCTGGATAAAGAGACCATCAATCAGTACAGCTTGTTGTACCGCTGGAAAGGCAGCGACAGGAAATTGAAACCGGTTCTTTTTGCCAGCCATCTGGATGTGGTACCTGTCGATGAAGCAACGCTTCCTGCATGGCATGCCGACCCCTTTAAGGGAGAGATCAAGCAAGGTTTTGTGTGGGGGCGCGGCACGATCGATATGAAGAACCATACCATCGGATTATTTGAAGCAGTCGAGGTATTGCTAGCCGAAGGATTTCAGCCCAAGCGCGATATCTACTTTGGATTTGGACATGACGAAGAGATTTCCGGGAAGAATGGTGCCAAGAGTATTGCTGCACATCTAAAAAAGAAAGGTATACGGCTTGCGGCAGTTCTTGATGAGGGTGGCATGATAAGCCGTGGTTTGGTACCGGGGGTAGAAGCTCCTGTCGGGCTGATTGGTGTTGGAGAAAAAGAATATGTGACGGTTAACCTTACGGCTAAAGGCGTTCCGGGGCATTCGTCCAATCCTCCTCGCCAAACAGCCATCGGCATACTGGCACGGGCGATCGCATTAATGGATGACAATCCTTTCCCCGCACGACCTGACTTGGCAATTGAGACATTGAAACGGGTGGCGTTCCTGTTCCCATTTTCAACAAGGTTGGTGCTGGCGAATACCTGGCTACTCAAGCCGCTATTGATCAAAGAATTAGAGAAAGCAGTTCAAACAAACGCGCTTATCCGCACCACCCATGCAGCTACTGTTATTCAGGGTGGGATCAAGGATAATATTCTGCCCGCCGAAGCCAAAGCGAAAATAAATTTTCGCCTGCTGCCGGGGGACTCGCAGGAGACCGTGCTGCAGCACATTCATAAAGTGGTGGATGATCCCCGTGTGGAAGTCGAGATTGATATGGCAGATGCCTGGGGACCAAGCCGGGTTTCACAGTTGGATACACCTGCCTATAACACGTTGGCGCTGGTCATCAGGCAGGTATTTGGGGATATGCCGGTTGCCCCCTATCTGCTTATGTTTGCTACGGATGCACGCCATTACCAGGATGTCAGTGATCAGCTGTATCATTTTTCGCCGGTTGCATTGGGATCAGAAGATATAAGCAGGATGCATGGTATTGATGAACGTATCAGTGTGAATGCCATGGCTGATATGGTCGGGTTTTATGCCAGGCTGATGCGGGTTTGGGGAGAAGCGGAATTTTAGGGATTCGGGATTCTTTCGATTGATCCCTGATAGAGAGACGTATCTACTCCACCAAACTTATACTTGTAGGATTCACTCCCGCGCATGAAGTCGATTTTCTGGCGGGAGTTTTTAATAGCCCATTCAATCAGATAACTCAACAGCACCCAGCCGGGAGAGAAATACTGCATATCCTTCTTGAAACCGGAGTTGTATATAAAAATAGTGTTTCCATCATCGAAGCAGAAATAGCCTGCTGCTGTGACCCCGTTGATATCGAGAAAACATAACCGTAAAATTCCTTCATCGCTTCCCCATTGCATCATAGCCAGCAGGGTTTCTTGCATGCTCGGTGTAAGAAATCCCTTCTTTTCCTCATCTTCTTTCATTAGATCGAGAAAAACATTTCCATATCGGTATAGGTCTTGATTCCCTTCAACGAAATAGAAGCGCTGGTCAATAGCTTCCTGCTGAACGCGCCGTATTTTTCTCCTGATCTCATGGCGTTGTTTTTTATCAAGTCCTACTAGGTATTCTTCCCAATTCGTTGGCAGAGTGAGCAGGGGTGCAACAAAAGTTTTCTTAAGCTGAAACGTCGCGTTGGAGATGGTGGATTTCGTGAAATGGGAAAGAAAGGGAGAACTCTCTGGCACGTTGGCGAATACTGCTTTTTTCCATACAGCATAGTCTTCATTTTCCAGATGCTCAAGCAAAGCAGCCAGGAATGCCCGGTAATCTTCAGGAGCGGCAATGATATCCAGATAATCGGATATCTCCACACTTCCAATAAACGCAACGATGGGCGTTCCTTCTACTATGGTTCTGAAAAGTGGAGCTATTCCTATGAGGTTATCGTCTTCGTATCCCAAATGGATAAACAGTTCACCCGAATCCCATTCCCCACCACCCATGGTTTGCCACCACTGTTCAAGGTATCCAAAACGTAGGAAGGGTACGTTAGTGGTGCTGCGTGCCAGAAGAGCATCCCATTCGCACTTCAATTCATCGGAAAAACGATCAAGGGTTTGTATTTTCATAGGTTTTTGATAGCTACAATTTATTTGCTTCGTTATTATAACGGGTACATCATGATAAAATCTTTGCGATATGCAGAAAACAAAAATAATCCTGGCATCATCTTCACCCCGTCGCAAAGAGATGATCGCCTGGATGGGTATCTCATTTGAAATTTCCCCGGCTGATATTGACGAAAGGTTGCAGGAGAACGAGTCTCCCCTTTTCCATGTAAAGCGTCTGGCACGTGAAAAAGCACAAAAAATTGCACTGAAGGGAAGTGCTAACGTGGTCATCCTTGCTGCCGATACAATCGTGATTAATGACGAGCATATTCTTGGGAAACCAAAGGATAACCGCCACGCAGTGGAAATGCTGCAAGCGTTAAGAGGGCGGGTTCACCAGGTAGCTACAGCGGTGTGCATCATTGCACCTGGAAATCTGCTGCTTCAGGACCTTTGTATCTCTCTAGTAAAAATGCGGGAATATGGGGATGATGAGATTCGCGCGTATGTTGATTCGGGCGACCCCATGGATAAAGCGGGGGCATATGCTATACAAAACGGAAGTTTTAACCCGGTGCCGCATTTCTCCGGATGTTTTGCCAGCGTCATGGGATTTCCCTTTTGCCATATTGAAAGGAATCTGCGCAAGATAGATGGGTATAATTGTTTACCAGTGGCAGAAATCTGCCAGCGGAATCTCCACTATGCATGCCCCATTTTTTCCAGAGTATTGAATGGTGAAGATATAGGATGAAACTATGAAGAAGATAACACGTTTTCTATCGATTGTAGTGATTGCAGCATTCCTGTTTGCAGGGTGTAGCTCAAATGAGGAAGAAGTTTTACCTACCCCCATGGTTGCCAAGACGCTAACGCCAGATGTGGATGGCGCGGCACAAGCCTATCAAGCTGCTTGGGCTGAGCGTGATTACAGTACCATGTATGATTATCTCTCCCAGCCAAGCCAGAGTGCAATCACGGAAGAAGCCTTTTCCACGTTGCTGACTGAATTTTCAAAAAACATGACATTACAGACCCTATCCCCTTCCATACTTGCAACGACAACCAATCCTACCGCCGCCTCAGCGACCTTTCAAGTCAAATACACCACTTCCTTGTTCGGTGAGTTTGATCGTGAGATGCAAACCAACTGGGTGCTGGAAGAAGGTGGTTGGAAGATGGTCTGGGATAATGGCGCTTTTTTACCAGAATTGAGCGGTGGGAACACCCTCGCGCTCGAAGTTCGCACCCAGGAACGTGGCGATATCTATGATGTAAATGGTGAACCTATTGTGGAAGAAACGACTGCATATGCGCTTGGTATCACCCCCGGAGAGATTGAAGATGGAAAAGAAGGAGCCCTGGTTTACAATCTTTCCCAGTTGACCGGAAAAACCACGCAATCTATCTATGAAGCTTATGAAGATGCGGGTCCAACCTGGTATGTTCCTATCGGGGAAGCATCTTCTGAAGAAGTTGGCGCGCGCTGGACGAGCATTGCCAACTTGGGTGGAATGGTTCTTTCAGAATATGAATCACGTTATTACTACAACGGCGGAATTGCACCGCAGGCTATAGGCTATGTGCTGGGAATTTCTGAAGATCAGCAGGATGAATATGCCCAGCGAGGTTACCTTGGGGATGAAAGTGTGGGGCAAGCTGGTTTGGAAAAATTTGCCGAAGAAGCACTGGCAGGAAAACCTTCCGCATCCTTGTATGTTGTAAATACTGAGGGACAGGTGGTGACGCGTATCTCACAGGCTGACCCTCAACCCGCTCAATCGATCACAACCACACTTGATAAAGACTTACAGCTCCAGACACAAAATGCTATTGCTGGTTTTACAGGTGCAGCGATCGTAATGGAAGTGGAAACAGGGCGTATCCTAGCCATAGCATCTTCTCCAAGTTACGACCCGAACCTGTTCGACCAGAATAACATCAACAGTGCGGAGTTGCTTACTGATATATTAAATGATGGGGAACAGCGTCTGCTCAATCGAGCGGCACAGGGTACTTATCCGCTCGGATCAGTCTTCAAGATCATTACCATGTCTGCCGCGCTGGAGAGTGACCTCTATACTCCTGATTCTTCTTATTACTGTGATTATTATTTCGAAGAACTTCCAGGTGAAAAATTCGAAGATTGGACTCTCGAAAAGGGCTATGACCCTAGTGGAGACCTGACCCTTGTTGAAGGGCTGATGCGATCTTGCAACCCCTGGTTCTATCATCTCGGATTGGACCTTTTCCGCCAGATGGGTGCTACATACCTGTCGGATATGGCACGCGGTTTTGGATTGGGAAGTGCAACTGGCATTGAACAGATCGCTGAAGACGCTGGTTCCATCCCCGACCCCCAAACGGATGGGGATGCGGTGCAGCAGGGTATTGGTCAGGGAGAGATGCTGGTTACACCTTTGCAGGTGGTGCGCTTCGTTGCTGCCATCGCGAATGGTGGCACTCTCTATCGTCCCCAGCTGATTGAAAGCATGACCAGTTCAACCGACGTAACGACCTATACCTTTGAGCCTGAATCCCAGGGAACATTACCTATCAGCGAAACAACGCTCGAGGCAGTGCGCGAGGGTATGGGCTTGGTGGTGAGTTCTCGCCGAGGTACGGCGCATGATGAGTTGAGTGGTTTGAATATTACCATGTACGGTAAAACCGGTACGGCACAGAATCCGATGGGGGATGCCCATGCTTGGTTTACCGGGTATACCGAGACCAACCGGGAGGATAAGCCAGATATTGCCGTTGTGGTGCTGGTAGAAAATGGTGGTGAGGGATCAGAAATTGCGGCTCCTATCTTCCGTCGTATTATTGAAACCTATTATTTTGGAGAGCCACAAAAACTTTATCCTTGGGAAACAGAGTTTAATGTAACGCGCACCCCTACACTCGAGTTTACATTGACCCCAACCCAGACACCCTATCGAGAACCAGTGGAACCTGAACCTACACCAACCATTGCAGGATGACGAGCGAATTGATTTCTGGTCTTGTTATCCGCATGCAGGCAGGTTTTTTTACAGTTAAAACAGAAGATAGACTGCTACTATGTCAGCTACGTGGGCGTATTAAACAGAACCGAAAATTGGAAGATCTGGTTGCGATCGGTGACCAGGTTATTGTCAGTGCACTCAATGAAAAAGAAGGTGTGATCGAAGATATCCAACCAAGAGAACATGCCTTGGTGCGCATGGCGCCCACCACGCGAGGTGATTATAAACAGATACTGGTAGCCAATGCTGATCAGGCTGTATTTGTGTTTTCCTGTACGGACCCCGATCCTAGTTTGAGAATGCTGGATCGTTTTCTGGTCATTGCAGAAAAACAACAGATAACGCCAATTATTGTGGCAAACAAAGTGGATTTGATGAATCAGATGGATGCCGAACAGATCTTTTCCAATTATACCGATATTGGCTATCCTGTTCTGTACACATCAGCTAATGGGCGGGTCGGGATCGAATTATTACGTGAACAACTGCAGGGTAAAATATCCGCTTTTGCTGGTCCTTCTGGGGTGGGAAAGACAAGCTTATTGAATGCACTTCGCCCTGGTTTGGGGTTGGAGGTACGTACCCTTAAAAAAAGTTCACAAAAAGGTCGCCACACCACCACTGTTCGCCAGTTATTTCCATTAGATGAGGATAGTTATGTAGCAGACCTGCCCGGTATCCGGCAATTATCAATATGGGATGTCGAGCCGGAAGAATTGGATGGGTACTTTTGTGAATTCCGATCTTCTGTGGAAAAATGCCAATTTAGCAATTGTAGTCACGATCAGGAACCCCAATGTGGCATCAAAGCCGCGGTGGAAAATGGGGAAATCAGTCAAGCAAGATATGATTCGTATTTGAGGTTGAGAGAAGAACTTGAGACTTCGCACCTATATTAATTGACAAAGAAATCAAAGAAGAGAGAGTATGTATGAGCCATCTACCATTATATAGATCCATCCTCCTAATCCTCGCAGTAGGATTTATTCTAACTTCCTGTGGTGCTGCATCCATCAGCTCACCAACCCCGACGGTGGTTGAACCAACACCCACTCCGGTTCCTTTAAAGGAAATTACGCTCTGTACTGCACATGAACCGGAGACTCTGTTTTATTTTGATGCTGTCACTTCCGATACGGAGATCATTTTTGACGCAATCTACGATGGACCTTTTGACAAAGTGGATTATCAGCCTGTTCCAGTCATTATAGAGGAAGTTCCTTCATTAGAAAGTGGAAGCGCTGTTTACCAGCCTGTTGGAGTGAATACTGGCGATTTGATCATTGATATAAATGGAAATGTTACAACATTGACACAGGGTGTGCAGCTTTTTCCTCGTGATTGCCATGCCTTGGATTGTGCTATCACGTGGGATGGAGTGAGCCAAATTCAGATGGATGCTCTTGCAATGAATTTCGTTATTAAAGAGGGAGTTTTCTGGTCGGATGGGGAAAAGGTGAAAGCTGCTGATTCGGTGTACAGCCAGAATCTTGCCTCAGAACTTGCTCCATCGAAGTTTAAAACGATCCTAACAAAAATATCCACTTATCAGGCGCTTGATGAACAAACAGTACAGGTGATTACCTTACCTGGTTTAGTTACATCCCAATATGAAACCTTCTTTTTCTCCCCTCTACCGCAGCATGTCTGGGGATCTTATACTCCACAGGAACTGACCAAACAGGATATTGCTGCTCGCATGCCAATTGGCTGGGGACCGTTTAAGATCTCTTCCTGGGTGAGCGGAGATCATATTGTGCTGGATAGAAATGAATATTATTTTCATTCCTCAGAGGGATACCCAATGCTCGATCGCATTACAGTGAAATTCATTGATGGGGAAAAATCTATCCGCTCCATGGTTGCAACAGCAGGTTGTGATGTTGTGGATGATTCACTCATCACTAGCAGCCAGTATGCGGAGATCGAGAACCTGAAAAACGATCCTGATTTTCAGGTGAAGGTCACTGCAGGATCTGATTGGGAAGTTTTATTGTTCGGTATTCAACCCTCATCTTATGATGATGGATATTATCCCTATGGTTCTGATCGCCCCGATATTTTGGGGGATGTTGCAGTGCGATCAGCGCTGCGCCAATGCATTGATGTAGAGTCCATCTCTTCTCAAAGGGGTATTTCAGAATTAAGTGTACCCTTCGCTTATTTTCCATTCTCTCCTCAAGACGGATCGGCTGTATCGGGCTATTCCTACGACCCTCTGGCAGGAGCAGCGGCATTGGATGCTCTTGGTTGGAAAGATCACGATGGGAACACGGCAACTCCACGCCTGTCTTACAGTGTGGCGAATGTCCCGGATGGTACGGCGCTGGTATTGAATTTATATACATCGCAAAGTGATCTGAGGATTCGAACTGCACAAACCATTCAAACATCCTTGCAGCCTTGTGGCGTACAGGTGAATATTGTATCCTTGCCACTTACAGAATTATATGAGCCCGGTGCTGATGGAGTTCTCTTTGGGCGTAATTTTGATTTGGCTTTACTTTCCTGGAAGGCGGGTGATTTGCTTCCTTGCCAGTTATTTGAAAGTGAGGAAATTCCATCAGAAGCGAATTACTGGATCGGTACAAACGATGGTGGTGGCAATATAACTGGCTATCAGAATTCCGCCTATGATTCCTATTGTTGGCTAGCTCGGTTTGGCAGTACAGAATCGGAACAAGCGCTGCAAAATCACGTCGAGGCAGGCAAAATTTTACAGCAGGATGTCCCTTTCGTTGCATTGTCATTCAATCCAAGAGTGTTTGTAAGTACTGGGTCGCTTTGCCTCCCCACCAATTATGCTAGTGAAAAATATCCCTATTCTTCGCTAGAGTATTGGGAATTTCGTGACACTTGTAATTAGATGTATAATGAAAAAACGGATACAATATCGAAACATTGGTCATGTTGCATTTTTTCGTTGGATAGGTGAACAGTTGACATGCAATTTTATGTATTGTAAAATAATCCGAACTTTTGACCAGGTCCGGCAAATATTCATATTTGCCTGGCAAAAATCCCACAGTAAAGGGCATTATAAATGGCAGAACTATTCAGTGTAAAAGACCTGGAAACACAATTTCACACAAGGGAAGGGACAGTACATGCTGTCAATGGGGTTTCATTCTCTCTTCAAGAAGGTGAGACACTCGGCATCGTTGGGGAAAGCGGATGCGGTAAAAGTGTCTCAATGTTATCTACCTTACGATTAATCCCCCAACCTCCAGGTGAGATCGTATCAGGAGAAGCAATATTCCAGGGCAGAGATCTCCTAAAATTATCTCGTGAAGAATTAAGACATGTTCGTGGTGCACAGATTGGGTTCGTTTTTCAAGACCCGATGACTTCCTTTAATCCCGTTCAAACCATCGGGAAGCAAATAATGGAACCGCTGGAAATTCACCTTGGCATGGATAAAAAGCAAGCTTGGGATCGTGCAGTCGAAATGCTCAATCTGGTTCGAATCCCCAATCCTGAAGATCGTATGAAAGACTACCCCCATCAATTTTCTGGTGGTATGCGCCAGCGTGCGATGATTGCTATGGCGCTTACCTGTTCACCCCAGATCTTAATTGCTGATGAACCTACCACTGCTCTGGATGTGACCATTCAGGCGCAGATCATGGATCTTGTGCTTAATTTGCGCGAAGAATTGGGTATGTCAATTATCTGGATTACCCACGACCTGGGCGTGATTGCGGGATTGGCTGACCGGGTGGTTGTGATGTATGCGGGATATATTGTGGAAGAAGCCAACGTGACTGATTTATATGCATCCCCTGAGCATCCTTATACGTTAGGTTTGCTGCGCAGTTTGCCCCGCCTGGATTTAGATGAGAAGAAACGACTTGTATCTATTGAAGGCGTTCCTCCGGTTCTTTTCAAAAGACCAACATTTTGCCCATTTGCATCACGTTGCCCCTATCGCATTGAAAAATGCTTAGACGAAAATCCACAGCTGATGCTGGTTGGTGAAAACCATCGAGTAGCATGTTGGGTTGACACCAAAACTGAGAAGGAGCGCTAATGCCAGAAAAAGAAGTAATCCTCCATGTTGAAGATTTAGTAATGTACTTCCCCATTAAAAGGGGTGTTATTCAAAGAACTGTTGGTTATGTTCATGCTGTTGATGGTATTACTTTTGATATCTATCGAGGCGAAACGCTGGGATTGGTTGGCGAGTCAGGTTGTGGTAAAACAACCACAGGACGCACGATTTTACAATTGTACAAACCAACAGCAGGGAAAGTCATTTTTGAAGGAAAAGACCTGGTAAAACTAAAAAGTGAAGAGATGCGCCAATCACGCCGCCAGATACAAATGATTTTTCAAGACCCATACGCCAGCTTGAATCCACGTATGACGGTGGAAGAGATCATTGGTGAGCCTTTGGTGGTGCATAATATGGCTCATGGAAAAGAAGTTCGCAATCGCGTTAAAGAACTGCTTGAATTGGTGGGTTTAAACCCCGCCTATGTGGATCGCTACCCCCATGAATTCTCTGGTGGTCAGCGACAGCGTATCGGTGTGGCACGCTCTCTAGCATTACAGCCTGATCTGATTGTTTGTGATGAACCTATTTCAGCTCTGGATGTCTCCATCCAGGCTCAGGTGGTCAATCTTCTTGAAGATCTCCAGAAAGAGATTGGTCTGACCTATTTGTTCATAGCTCATGATCTTTCCATGGTGCGCCACATCAGCAATCGCGTGATCGTGATGTATCTGGGTGTTTTGGTGGAATTAGCAGACCGAACAACACTGTATGAAAATCCGTTACATCCTTATTCCATTGCGTTGTTATCCGCAGTGCCCATCCCCGATCCAAAAGTGGAAGAAAAAAGGAAGAGGATCATCTTGGAGGGAGATGTTCCCTCGCCTATTAATCCACCATCGGGTTGTCGGTTCCGTACCCGTTGCCCGTTAGCGCAGCCTATTTGTGCTGAGGAACGTCCTGAATGGAAAGAAGTGGAGCCTGATCACTATGTGGCATGCCACTTTTGGTATAATTCAAAATCTCTACAACAAAGGAGGTGATGGAAAAGGAGAGAGATAATATTGTGTTTAACGTGTAAGTAAAATAAGCTAAAAAAAATATGGAGGAGCAAGATGCGTTCAAAATGGTATGTTTTATTAACTGCCCTGGTAGTCCTTGCGACACTCCTCGTTGCTTGCCAACCCGCCGAAACTGCAGCTGAAGAAGCTGAAGTTACACCCGGCGAGGAAGCAGTAGTAGAGGAAGCTGCCGATGCCGATACATTCTGGCGAGCGTCCAAGGATCCTACCACCTGGGTAGAAACAACGTTTGGTGATCCCGAAACTCTCGACACCTCAAGAGATTATGAAACCGCAGGTGGCGAGATTATGGCAAACGTTTATGACACCCTTATTTTCATGGAAAAAGACCAAGCTTCAACATTTGTTCCAATGTTGGCTTTGGAAGTTCCTTCCCTCGAAAATGGTGGCATCTCTGAAGATGGCAAAACTGTGACTTTCAAGATTCGCGATGGTGTGAAATTCCATGACGGTACCGATATGACCGTTGAGGATGTTGCGTTTAGTTTCCAGCGCCGTATTTTGGCTGGTGGCACCAACTCACCCCAGTGGATGGTTGTTGAACCATTGTTAGGCGCCGGTCTGGTTGACGTTGTCGAACTGGTTGATCCAGAGAATCCACCCTATGACGATCAAGAAGCCTTGAAAGCTTATGATGCCGAGACACTGGCAGCTGTTTGTGAAACAGTAAAATCAACGGTAGTAGCTGATGCTGCTGCTGGTACTGTTACCTTCAACCTGGCACAAGCTTGGGCTCCTTTCATCCCCACCCTCGCTAATGGCGGTTGGGCAGCCATCGAAAGCAAAGCTTGGGTAGGCGCTAACGGTGGTTGGGATGGCGACTGCGCAACCTGGGCTGATTACTATGCAGTTCCCACTGAGGAATTGAACCAG
>DMDF01000033.1 GCA_003446605.1 Anaerolineaceae bacterium | reverse complement strand
CTGGATGGATTCATGTCCAAAACTGATCGCAGCGACCATGTCGTCTTCAGTAACCTCGTTTGAACCACATTCCACCATCAAAATGGCATCCTTGGTGCCTGCCAGACGCAGGTCGAGATCTGAGATCTCCATTTGTTCAAAGGTAGGATCAATGACAAATTCGCCATCAATTCTTCCAATGCGTACTGCACCTACGGGACCAGCCCAGGGAATATCTGAAATGATGAGTGCTGCCGAAGCTGTATTGATCGCCATGACATCCAGCGGGTTTTCACCGTCAGAGGAGATGGGGAACATAATGATCTGGACTTCATTACGCATGTTCTGGTCAAACAAGGGACGCAGGGGTCTATCGGTCAGCCGTGCGACCAATACTGCGTCATCACTGGGGCGTCCTTCACGGCGGAAGAAACCACCGGGAATGCGACCGCCCGCATACATTTTCTCTTCGTATTCCACACTAAGAGGGAAGAAATCAATCCCCTCACGGGTTTCATTTGACATGGTAGCGGAAGCAAAGAGGACGGTATCACCAACTCGCATGGTGACTGCACCGCCTGCCTGTCCGGCTAGTTTTCCTGTTTCGAACGTAAATTCGTGGTTACCAATGGTACCACTATAGCTAAAAGCTTTCTGTTGCATTATGTATTACTCTCTTTCTCCCCACATAGTTAGGAACTGAGAAATAAAGAAAAACGGTTTTTCATCATCTCTCAATGCCCAACTTGCGGGAAATTGCCCCAAAAAGAGTAGATGGGTTCTAAACCACCTACTCTTTTTGGGGTTTTACTTTATTTTGTTCTGATCTTTAAACTCTCGGTCATTTCAAGATATTTTGGGTAATCTTTTTTCTTCAGATACGCAAGAAATCTACGACGTTGACCGACCAGTTTGAGCAATCCTCGACGTGAGGATTCATCGTGTTTGTGAACTTTTAAATGTTCTGTTAATTGGATGATACGGTTGGTGAGAAGAGCAATCTGCACTTCAGTTGAACCTGTATCGCTTTCATGTTTCTTATAATTGTCAATAATCTTCTGTTTTTCCTCTTTTGTCATTCCCATGACGTTGCTATCTCCTTTTCTAAGCAAGTCTCCTCTTGTGCAGTACAGGCTTCACCTGTTACCGCAGAAGGGACCAGTCATGCGTCCCATTATACCAGATGAGCACTGTCTCGAATAGTGAGCTAGATTTCAGTTTTGTTGGGTGATGTTGATCAAAAATGTCTGGTTGTCGCTTGAAAAGCGTGGGATGATCTTACGAATATACTTTTTGGCTTTTTCGCTGCCTGATTGTATGTATAGTTCTGCCAGATAAGCGGTAGTTTCAACTTCTGATTTTTGAATGAATGCATCGAATATCAGGTTTAATTCTCGGTAGATATTTAAAGATGCGTTACAGAGGATGGGTGTGACCAGGTTAAATGCCCAGGGTAGGTCGGTAAAACTATTTTGCTGGATCATGTTTGCTAGTGCTGCATAAGCCATCCTGCGTAAATCGAGAGTTTCGGCATGTAGCATTTCCTCAATGAAGGGGCGTATAGGGGTGGAGTTGACGATGTCAAATTTGGTTAACTGGTCGAGGATCACATTATGCAAGATAACATCATCTGTCGTGATGGTCCATTGAGGGAGACGTTTGCTGATCTCATCTGAATGAGAAGCCGGTAGGTCTGCTAATAGATGGATTGCCAGGATCTTGTATTCAAGTTGTGCTCTTCCCCATAGAGTATCCATGATGACGAGAGCGTTGTCTGGCATGGTGTTTGCGAGCGTGGGGAATGTATCAATGATCTTTTGCAATACCAGATCAGGGATATGCATCTGGGGGAGCAGGGTTTTTATAGGAACGTTTTCACCCTGCTTTACCTTATCAGATGCATACAGAGCTAAGAGATCCTCTAACTTGGTCAGATACACACGCGGATCATTGCGGTATAGCTGCAGAGATTGGATGCGTGTGTTTAGTGACGTTAGTTCAACTGCGGGCATTTTCTTTTCATCAATATGCTTTAGCAAAATAGGCTTTTGTGTTGGTTGCTTTACCACACACCACACAAGTGCCTTTGGTATGCTCCTGTGAAAGCGGGATACACCGTATGGTGGCTTTGGTGTCTTCTTTTATCTTCGCTTCACACGCTTTGCTTTCACACCAGTGACTGTATGCCCACCCATTTTGTACAGCTTCTTTCAGTTCATCATAACTTGCAGCATTGATGATGTGCTCATCGCGGAAATCAGTAGCTTTTTGCAGCATCGAAAGATGCAGCTCGTCCAGTAGCTGTTGTACGGTTTGTGGTAAGGCATTGAATTCCACAAAGCTCTTGCCTGCTTTCCCAGGTATATCTCTGCGGGCGATGACCACTTTATCATTTGCTACATCGCGAGGACCAATTTCAATGCGCAGTGGAACCCCACGCATTTCCCAGTCGTTGAATTTGTACCCGGGTGTCTGTTCAAAACGATCATCCAATGTGATACGAAAAGCGGAGAGGGCATTTTTCACTTTCTCGGCATACTCCATGACCTTTTGCTGCTCATCCTCATTGCGGAAGATAGGTACAATTACAACCTGGATAGGTGCCAATCTGGGGGGTAATATCAATCCTTGATCATCACCGTGTGTCATGATGATGGCGCCCACAAAGCGGGTTGAAAGTCCCCAGGAGGTGGTCCAGCAGTACTGCAG
>DMDF01000200.1 GCA_003446605.1 Anaerolineaceae bacterium | reverse complement strand
TGTAAGAATGTGATCCCCAACCCAAACCAGATTTCTGATTGAGTATAGTCTTCAACTTAATGCTCAAGGGATCAGATCCACCATACAGCATATAGGTATAATCATCCGATGCTCGTTCTTCTATGCCCAGCATCCTTTGTTCAAATGCTTGCTCAAGGACCTCGATCTCCATATCTGTCAATGCCATACTGTTGTAGAGTTCTGTTTCAGCCGCAGCGGCTGCAGCAACAGCCTCTTCGCTGGCACCTTCTAAAGCTCCTTCTTCGATAGCTTTCAACAATACTTCTTTTTCTTCTGCAGGGATGACATACATACCAAAGGCTTCTTCAACAAGAGGAAGAACATTCTCAAAATCCGCATCTGCACCATATTCCTGTTTAAATTCCTCAAGTTTCTTTCCGAATTCAATATATGACATCTCCTGGTTTTGAATTCGATTGAAGTATGTAGAATATCCAGTTCCAGCAAAGCCAATGGTTAACCCTCCTGTTTCATGATCACCGGTGACAACGATCAGAGTTTCATCAGGATGCTGTTCATAGAATTCATAGGCAACTGCAATTGCATCGTCAAATGCAAGCGTATCAAGAATAGAGGCAGCGGCATCATTTGCATGGCATGCCCAGTCTATTTTCCCCCCTTCGACAACCATCACGAAACCAGTAGGATTTTCGAGAAGTTCGATGCCTTTTTCAACAAATTCGGCTAAAGTAATATAATCCTTTGTTTGATCAATCGTATAGTACATTGCAGCGTCACCATCGACCACGTCATCAACGGCAATTACTTTTCCATCGCTTGCCTTAAGTGAATCGAAATCATCACGACCATAAGCTACGGTGAAACCATTGGCAACCGCCAGCCCCATGGCATTCGGTAAAGGATTACCGTCTGCATCTTTTTTATTCTTGCTCTTCATTTGTCCGCCAGCAAAGTAATCGAAATCAGAATTTGCCAGATCAACATTAATTTCATACATCAATCTTCTTGAGGGTTGATGAGAGTAAAAAGCTGCAGGGGTAGCATGGTCAATGGAAACAGAGGAGATGATTCCAACCTTCCAGCCGTTCTGTTTTGCAACTTCTGTAATGTATTCATAAGAGGTTGTGCCTTCAGGATCCATCCCGATGACACCAGAAGCGGTTTTGTAACCCGAGGAGATGGCTGTTGCCGTTGAAGCAGAGTCTGGGATAACACTTGTAAGATCATACGTAGTATTCATCCCTTGAGCCGGGAACGTATTCATCAATAAATCTGTATCTTCTGGGCGACCTTCAGGATTACTAACATTGGCTTTATATAATTCAGCAGCGTTTCGCTGAGCGACGCCCATGCCATCACCAATAAAAAGGAAAACATATTTGGCATTGCCATCCATTTGTAAATATGTGTCATTCTCCTCGATTGACTGTTGTTCAGGACTTCTTGAGACCCACGCAGTTGTAAAAAGTGCGAAAATTATAAAGAGTAAGATTGTGGAAATGAAAGTTTTTTTTGACATTGTTTTGCTCCTTTTGGGGTTTGTGAATTCACATTGATGATAGCAAAATTAAAATTTCTATTGGTTAACAACTCATGAGCCCAAGTTAAATTAACCTTAACTTTTAAGGCACCTTTTCTTAATAACAAATAGGGTCTAAATTGTTTAATTTATTTTTTTAGGATTGGCTGATTTCTTATGGAAGAATTTACGCACTCATGGAAACAGACACAAATCAGCGGGGGTATTTGTATTAAAGTGGAAATATATTCCTCTTTTTATTGATCCAGGCATTGTTTGAGAGATCGGTACGTTGTGAATCCCTATGTTGTTGAGCAAATCGCTCCCAGGTGTTTGATCATCTTGTGTTCAGCATTCAACAGATGCTAAACCGCTACCAACAAAAATTAAAATGAAACCCATCCCCTCTCATTTTTTGCAATTAATCATTTCCTACCTTCGTGGACCCTTTCAAAACCCGCAGTGCCCTGATTGTTACCCATGGATTAGGCTGATCTTTTTCTCCAAAACTGGTCCATGTCTTTCCGGTGTAATCATATTCCAGCTTGCAACGCCCGTGTGCATCCTGTTTCTCGCGGATGAGCTGGATGGTATTGGCTAAGCGCGGGTCATTGCCATACCCCATGGTGACCAATCCCTCTGCCAGCTGCAGCAGATCGGTGATGTAAAAAACAGGAAAGCCAAACTTCCGCCAGTTGCGGCTGGGTTTGGCGCTGTAGCCGCAGGGATAATCCGCTGTGGCGGGATCCACACTGAAGAGAAAATCAACTGTGCGCCGGATGGCGGTTTGAATTAGTGGAGGGCGTTTCTCGGTTGGTAGTTTGCTGAATGCCAGCAGTACTTTGACCGCACCCCAGGCGCATGGAAGTTTGTTATTCGCTCCGCATTGGAAATCAGGTCCGATCTTGCCGGCGTAGTAGCGCAATTCCGCACCGCGTTCCTCCATGGGTGCAACGCCCTCGCCGGTGACACTGCGAGCCATCCATTCGAACGCTTTTGTAAGTCGCTCATCCGCATAGCCAAGGTCAAGAAACGCCGCGCACATATTGCCCTGCAGGCAATCTAGCGTGGAAGATGGAGTACCGTTGATGGTAAACTGCCCATTGCGTGTAAGAGATACATCCAGGTGATAGGCGCAGGCACGGGAAAGGCGCTCATCCATTTTGGCAGAAGCTCCCAATTGCGCCAGCGCGATCAACGACCACACGCTGGAACGGTACTTGCCCAGGTAGCCGGGACCCGGCTCAACCCAATAGTTCCCGGGCAGTAGATGGGAAAGAATTTCATGGATTTTCCCCCCTTTGTGCGCGGCTCGTTGTGCTGCCAGCAGAGCAGGGTCATCCGGGGGGCAACCCACCAGGTCGCGCAGGGTCAGAAAACGCACACTCAGGAAAGGGCTTTCTAGCAGCCATTGCTGCACTTCAGGGGATACAGATTCATCCCAGAATGCCATGATCTCTCCATTCGCTTTATTCAATTATATCCAGGGTGTAAATGAACGAAATATTGTTTCAATGATAACCCTGTATAGCTCAGATTATTCAGATTAATAATGGAAAAGCATCAACCGAACGAAAGCATTGATTGAAATGTTTTACAAATTCGATGGAAAACCATCTTTTTACTGCCTTCGTAAGACGATATATAACATAATTAATCTTTTGCGTCGAGTTCCTACACTTCTCTTAACGAATCAAAAATGGCGTTATTTTTCTCTGCAAACTTCTTGATCTTTCATCCATATCTTCGCATCGTTCTTAAATGTTACAGCTGCCATACCCATAAATAATAAATACCACCATTGGTTTTCTCTTAATGCATCAGAGTTAATTTAAGCGATTCATAAATTCAATAACAATTTCGAGATTTTTTCTGAAACCTTTGCCCGGAGCAAAGTTCTCATTAAACAGGGCAGTACCCATCGTGAATGCCCATGGGTTGATCCTATTAATGAACTCGATCTTTTCCTTGCTATTAATGCTTCCTGCTATTACGACCGGTTTTTGGATTTGCTTGCAATATTCCTCTGCCAGCTTTGCGCCTGTTTCATGGCGGAATGCAAGCAGATCAATTCCATCAACCCCTTTATCCAGAAGGAAGTTCGCGTCGGAAATGATCTCTTCAATTGATCCATCGAGAATGCTGGGATGACCATATATCTTTCCACAAAAAGGCAAGAATTTAATTTCTTGTGTTCTGAGATAATCAAATACGGATTGATGGAAAACAGTCCCCATCAGATAATCGTACCCAAATTCGACAGCGGTCTTTGCCCCTGTCATACATTCATCTTCAGGATAAGACACAACTTCAAGAAAGGTCGTTTTTCCTGCTTCTTTCATTTTGCTGACAAGTTGTTTCATTTTCGGCTTTTCCAGCCCAACATCCTTGAACCCCCAAAAATCGATTGGCAGGTCTTTACATTCTTCAAACACCTCTAATGCATTTGGAACAGTACTATCGTTGTTTGTTAGCATAATGATAATTTTTGAATCCATTTAAACTCTCCAATGTGTTTTGTGATTTTCCTTGTTCTATCCTAAGTAGACTTCCGCGATCTTTTTCTGGGATCGTATATAATCTGAAGTCCCTTCATAAACGATTTCGCCCGTTTCGAGGACATAGCAGTAGGATGCAATATCCATTGCTAGCATTGCATTTTGCTCGACCAGCATGATAGTTTGTCCATCCTCCGCGATTTTCTTCACCGTGTTCAAGATCTCTTTGACGAGCATGGGGGCAAGACCCATGGATGGTTCATCCAGCAAAAGGATTTCACCTCCGGTGATCAGAGCTCTACCAATCGCCAGCATTTGCTGTTCCCCACCTGACAGCGTTCCCCCCAGCTGATTTACCCTCTTCTCCAATCTTGGGAAAAGCTTGAATACGTTTTCGCGTCTCTCAAGGTAGAGATCTTTGTCCTTATTTTCGTATAGATAAGCAGCAATTCTGAGATTCTCACCAACCGTCAGATCCGGGAAGATACGCCTGCCTTCAGGCACATGTACAATGCCCATTGTTGTGATCTTGCTGGTGGGTAGGTTGTTGATCGTTTTCCCTTTGAAGGAAATGGATCCGCTCTTAACGGGAACCACCCCCGTGAGAGCGTTGAGTGTGGTGGTCTTCCCAGCCCCATTTGCGCCGAGCATGGCTACGATATCCCCTTTATGAACCTCAAAGGATATCCCTCGCAGGGCAGCAATTTTTCCATACGAAACATACAGGTCTTCAACTTTAAGGATTGGATCACTACGTTCTCTATTTTTTGTGTTCATGTGACTAACTCGTCTTTCCTAGATATGCTTCCAAGACTACCGGATTGGTTTTCAGCTGCTCAGGCTGACCGATCGCGAGCTTCTTACCAAAGTTCAAAACAAGGATTTCTTCACATATCTCCATCACCAGGCGCATCTGGTGTTCTACAACCATGATGGTCAGGTCATAATGGTCGCGAATATTTAGAATTAATTGGTTCAGATCGCGAATTTCGGCAGGATTCATACCCGCAGCCGGTTCATCCAGAAGCAGGACTTCGGGATTGCAGCTGAGCGCACGTGCGATCTCTACACGTCTTTGTTCGCCGTAGGGGAGTGAACCCGCTCGCTTATTTGCGAGTCTTTCCAGCTTTAAAAACTTCAAGATCTCCATGCTCGTTTCTTCGATCCGTTCTTCTTCCTGTTTAAACTTCCTGGATTGAAGAAAAACATCCAGTAATCCGTATTTGGTATGGCTGAAATTTGCGATCTTTAGATTATCCAGGACTGTTTGGTCTTCGAACAACCGTATGTTCTGAAAAGTCCTGGCGATGCCATTCCCGGTGATCGTGTGCGGCATCAATCGATTCAATTGTTGATCCCGATAATAGATCTCTCCTGAGGTGGGGATATACATGCCGGTGATCACATTGAAAATGGTCGTTTTCCCCGCACCATTTGGACCGATGATGCCAAACAACCTGCCCTTATCGATATCAAAGGTCACATCATCAATTGCTTTGATTCCACCAAAATACATACAGACATTTTTCAGGGAAATGATTTTTTCAGTATCCATTATTGATCCTCCCTGTGCTTTGATCCATTGAAAAACCCTTTTACTTTGTGACCAATATCTTTCAATTCCATGTATCCAAACACACCTTTGGGAAGGAAGATCATAACGACGACCAGGAGACCGCCTCCAACAACCCATCGCCAGGTGCCAAGGTTTTTCAGCAGTTGGACAATAAGCTGCCAGGCTGTCGAGCCGAATATTGAGCCTATGATGCTGCCCATACCGCCGAGATAGACCATCACGAGACCATCTACAATATTCGTGAACCCGTATGCAGATGGGCTTGTGTACCCCAGCAGATGGCTGATCAACGCACCGGATACACCAATCAGAAATGCGGATAAGGCGAAAGCGATCGTTTTAATTCTCCTCACATCCACGGATACCAGCATGGATGCAGTTTGATCCTCACGTATTGCCTTTAAACTTCGCCCATATTTTGAATGGATGAATCGATCGACGAGAATCACTGCAACACCAAGGCATCCAAATACCCAGTAGATATTTGTGAACTTTGGAATATTGTTCAAACCTTGAGATGCTCCAACGAAATTCGCATTCTGCAGGACACTTTGGATGATCAACGAAAAACCAAGAGTGATAATAGCAAGATAATCACCCTTGGTTTTGAATGATGGAATAGCAACCAGGATGCCGACCAGTAAGGCAGCAATTCCTCCAAGAAAGATTGAAATGATGAACATCCAATCATTCATAAATACATATTTGCTTAAAGTAGCAGATACGTAAGCACCAATTGCCATGAAGCCAGCGTGTGCCAGGGAAAAGACGCCTAAATATCCGTTGACGATATTGATCCCGAGTGCCAAAATGGAATAGATGCCGACATATTGCAAAATAAGCAATACTGATGTTGACACTAATCCTAATTCTTTCACCAACACCAGGATTAGGGCAAATACGGATACACCTGCTACCTGCCAGAATATGGTTCCTTTGCCATTTGTTTTGTTCTTTTTTTGAGTCATCATATTCCTATTTAGATCTTCTCTATTCCCTTCTTGCCCAGTAAACCAGTTGGTTTTACCAGCAAGACAATGATCAGCACCGCAAAAGCCACGATATCCTTATAGCTCGAAACAGGCAATATTATTGGCGCTAAAACACTGATCGCACCAATAATGTATCCACCTAAAACTGCGCCGTTAATACTTCCAATACCGCCAAGCACCGCAGCGATGAAGGACCACCAGATGATGGATTCACCCACATCATAGGCAAAGATGCTATATGCAGTCCCATATAAACTTGCAGCAACAGCGGCGATGATGGCTCCAAACACAAAGGATGCGCTAACTACCTTACTGGTTTGAATACCCATGAAACCGGCAGCGACCCTATCCTGCGATACGGCGCGCATGGCGATACCCAGTTTGGTTTTCTTGATCACGATATTCAAAACGACCATCGTAATAATTGCAATAATAATGATCATGAACTTATAGAGTGGGACTGATACCCCCAAC
This sequence comes from Anaerolineaceae bacterium, assembly GCA_003446605.1. Classification (GTDB taxonomy): domain Bacteria; phylum Chloroflexota; class Anaerolineae; order Anaerolineales; family Anaerolineaceae; genus UBA4781. The sequence goes on along the minus strand of DMDF01000200.1, from coordinate 5,446 downwards.
AGGTCGAACTTGATATTTGGGATCAAACTCGGCATTCTCAGCGCCTTCGAACCAGCAATATTTAAGATCAGATATTCGATGACCATTCCAGCGCCCACAGAGGAAACAACCACCGCAACTTTAGGCGCATTCCGTAATGGTGTATAAGCTACTCTTTCAAGCAACAGTGCAATCAGAGAAGTCACTATACACGAGATCACAAGCGAAATTACGTAAACAAGCCACGTGCTTTCAATGACGTTGAATAAATAGGTGCTGGCGAAAAACAACACATACATGGAAACACCGAAAATGCTGCCATGTGCAAAATTGACCAGGCGTGCAACACCATACACCATCGTAAAAGATAGCGCGCACAAGGCATATATACTTCCAAGCTGTAAGAAATTAATGATCTGTTGAACGAATGTATTCACGACATTTATCCTGTTTAATCTGATTTGATAACACCAACTTATTTCGTTTTGGTGGATATCGGGCGAGTAATTCGCCCGATATCCTCTTTCTCGAATTCTTTTACCGGTTCAATGTTACCAATCGTGTTTATGTTTATGGATTCACGGTGTCGAGGTATTTGAACTCGCCGCCTGAGATCTGATTGATTACCGCGGATTTTGTCGGGTCTCCATTACCATTGACAAAGTTCATGGTTCCTGTAACGCCTTCGAATACTTCGATGGCATTCAGACCGTCGCGAATTGCGGTCCTGTCAAACGACTGCGCGATCTCAATTGCGGTCTTGAGCAGATAAACGGCATCGTAATTGAGTGCGACGATATCATTCGGATCTTTGTCAGTACCGTAGATGGTGTGGTAGTTATCAATGAATTCAAGCGCCACGTCGGAAGCAATATCTTTGTGATAGTGCCCTACCCACAGAGCACCCTCAAGCAGGTTATCCGTATCCCAATCGAGCAGGGATGTGTCACCCCAGGTATCGGATCCCATGAACTTGCCAGTATATCCCATGTCACGGGCTTGCGTTGTCTGAGCAATGATCTCTTCGTAGAAATTGGGGAGCAATAGAATATCAGGCTGGGCGCTTGCGATCTTCGTCATTTGAGAAGTGAAATCTGTCTCGCCTGTCTTGCCATTGTAGCTCAAGTATTCAACCACTGTTCCGCCAAGTTGTTCGTATACTTCCTTGAAGCGGGTGGCGATACCCTCATTGTATGGGTTGGACATATCATAAAGGACGGCGGCTGTCTTCGCATTTTCATATTCATAGGCATACTTTGCCAAGATTTCGCCCTGGAAATCATCCGTGAAGCATGCGCGGAAATACCACGGGGACTCGGTCAGTACGACCAGAGTTGACCAGGGGGAGATCGCAGGAAGATGTTCGTCCGTAACGATCGCCTGGGTAGCCATGCACATATCGGAATCGTTTGGTCCGATCATAGCAACAATCTCTTCATCATCTGCAAATTCCTGAGCATTGACCGCGGCTTCATCTGTGTTGAAGGCATTATCAAGGGCTTTGTATGCAAGACCGTATGTCTTGCCGTCAATGGTGATACCGCCGGCTGCGTTGATTTCGTTGACTGCCATATCAATACCTTGAATTGAGGATTCGCCAATGATGGGGAAGGCTCCGGTCAGCTCATAGTTAAGACCAAAGTAGATATAATCTTCAAAATCCCCTGTTTCTTCCGAAACCGCAGCTTCCGCACTTTCTGGTTCCGCGTCGGTAGAAGTTGCTTCGGTACCGTTGCAGCCGACCAAAGCTGTCATGATGACGACACTGCATAATCCGATCAACAGCATCTTCTTCATGATTGAATCTTTTTTGCTCTTCATTTTCAACTCCTTTTTTGTATTTGTTTAATTTGGTGGCACGAATAATGTATTATTGGTCTTCACCTCCTAGCAAATTTCCAATTGCCTTCCGTTTTCCTTTTCGACATTTCTGCTTTATCTTTTCTTCATAAATTCGATCAAAGTGAATTTCTTGCTGTTACTTGATCGAAGCCATCCTATTGACCACTTTTTCCAGGTTCTCTCTAAAACTTCCATTGGGTGAGAAATCCTTGTTGAACAAAGCGCTTCCCATGGTGAAACCCCAGGGATTGACCTGGTTTACAAAATTGATCCGTTCGTAAGATTCAATGCTTCCGGCAAGAATGACCGGGATCTTAGACTGGCTAATAAAATCTCGGGCAAGTCTTTCCGGGTTTTCCTTATGTCTGAAAGCCAGCAAATCAACACCATCAACACCCTGAGATCTGAAGAATTCAGACTCTTCCACCATTGAACTTGTTGTCCCCTCAAGAATACTGGGACTTCCTGAGACTTTTCCCACAAATGGGAAATATTTGATCTCTTTCTTCTTGAGAAAATCCCAAACTTCCGGGAAAAATAGCGTTCCCATCAGATAATCAAACCCAAAATCAACAGCAAATTGCGCGCCGGTCATACATTCGTCTTTAGTGTAGGAAACGATCTCTAAGAAAGTCGTTTTTCCGGCATTTTTAATTGCCTTGATCAGGTCCTGCATCTCAGCTCGTGGCAATCCCACATTCTTGAAACCCCAGAATGATACGGGTAGGTCCCGACAACTCTCGAACACTTCCAAAGCATCTGGTACCGTTTTGTCGTCATGGGTGAGCATCACAATGAGATTCGATTTCATCATCCTTGGGTTGCTTTCATTTTGTCAGTCTAGTAGGCTGTTTCAAACATGCTTTCAAGATCTTTGAAAAGCTTTTTGTAATTGCTGTATCCACGCTCGTAGATCGCTCGATTTTCCGGATTCGGTTCGAATCTTTCTTTTTCCCGGATCATCTGCTGGCAGGCAATTTCTATATCGGAATACATTCCGATCGCCTTACCGGCTAAAATAGCCGCGCCCAGACATGCGGATTCTTTACAATCCACCGTGATGAGGGTCTTTCCGGTGATATCTGCTTTGATCTGATTCCATACTTTGCTCTTTGATCCTCCGCCCAGAGAACGAAGCTCTGTGACGTCTATGTTCATATCAGCCAGCGCGTCAATGTTGCGTCTGATGATGTATCCGATCGCCTCAAAAATGGCACGAACGAAATGTGCGCGGGTGTGTTTGAGAGTGAATCCATAAAATACACCCTTGGCTTTTGAATTCACATCCGGCGCGAATGATCCCGTCAGATGGGGAAGCATGGTTAATCCTTCACATCCGGGTGGGATCGAAGCGGCTTCCTGACCCAGCAGGTCATACGCGTCGGTATTCAACAGCTCCGCCAGGACTTTCTCTGATTGCGAGAAGACATCCCTAAACCATTTGAGCGTCATTCCACCTGTTGTAAACGTGTGTACCATGTACATATCTTTTTGAATGAAATAGTGCAAGGGCATATTGCGATTCGGATCGAAGGTTGGTGTATTGACAGGCACACAAATTGCAAGCGCAGCGCCAATATTCTCCGAAAAGCCGCCTTCTTTGATGTTGCCCACACCAATAGCACCTGCCGCCTGGTCTAGAGCGCCGGTGCAAATCACCACATTGGGCGATAAACCCAGCTCTTTTGCTGCGGCATCCTGTAGTGCTCCAACAACCTCTCCGGATTCTTTGATTTCAGGCAACTGCTTCCTGGCAATGCCCAGGAAATCAAGCATCTCCTGCCAGTAGTCTTTCGTGTTGATATCCCAATAGGTTGTGGATGTTAATAAAGAACCTTCCGCGACATACTTGCCCGTCATTTTGTAGATAAAATAGTCTTCAATTAACAAGACTTTGCCTATCTTTGCGAAGACCTCGGGTTCATTTTTCTTGATCCAGAGGACTTTGGAAGCTGGCCAGCAGGGTTCAAAACTGACCTGACCGGTTACCTTGAAACAGGTCTCGTCACCGAATTTCTTTTTTAATTCCTGCGCTTCGTCCTGAGCTCGATTATCCATCCACACGATGGCGTTCCGCAAAGGCTCTCCATTCTCGTCCAGGAAGAACAAGGTCTCTCCTTGCGCCGAAAAACCCAGAGCTTTGATTTCCTCGGCGTCGAATTGGGTCTTTTGGCGTAATTCATCCAAACCATTTTTAAAGGATTGCCAGTATGTTTTCGGCTCAACCTCAACGTGGTCTGTTTTTGGTGTTAGTAAAGGATATTCCTGTGTGCTGACTGCAAGGATCTTGCCGCTTTTTTCGAACAAAGCGATTTTCAAGGCAGTCGTACCGAGATCTAATCCAATGATCAATTCGCGCATCGTATCTCCTTCTATTCCTAGGGGTGAGGGGCACAGCTCCAGGAGATCAAGGCATCTTCGTCACCAATGTTGAACAATTTATGACCGGTCGCCGGTGGGATTAAGAGCGCATCTCCTTCGGATAATTCGTAGTAGGTGTCATTTTCAGGGAAATAACACAGCACGTGCCCTTTCACACAGAAAAACACTTCGTCAGCTTCCGCGTGGCCCGGGTCCAATCCTCCGACATCGCCTGGTTTTAATAAGGATGTGCCAAAAGTGATCTTTTCCGTTGAAAAGTAGAGACGAACGATCTCTTTTTCGTCCATCTGCACTTTTGTTTGCGCCTGTTTTTTTACAATTCCTTCGTGGTCATCCATCATTCCTCCAATTCATTGTTATTGACCTGATACGCTGCAACTCCCGTGTCAGGAGGTCACGAAACCCTTTTCTTTCGGGAAATGAATAGCGAAATATTTTTAGACAACATCTATGTTTATGTTCAACTGGCGGATCAGATCAATGTATTCTTGATCCGTTTCTTTTCCTGTTATGATTCTTTGGACTTTTTCGACCGGGCAAAAACTCATCAGTGCCATTTTTTCGAACTTGCTGTGATCGCAGACCACGATCGTTTCTTTTGCCGTTTCGATCATCATACGCTTTAACTCAGCTTCATCCGGGCTGTAAACCATCAAGCCGCCGTCAACATTGATGGCATCCACACCCATGAACAACCGGTCAACATGGATACTGTTCAGCAGCTGATTGGTCAATACGCCCATCGTGTTGTAATATTTCTTGCGCAAATTGCCACCTAAAACGGTGATCTCCACATGTTCATGGTTGGTTAGTTCAAGGGCAATGGATAGGTCATTCGTCCACACATTGATGAATTCGTTGTCGTGGAGATGTTCCGCCATGCAAAAAGTGGTGGTTCCGGAATCCAGTATGATCGTTTCGCCGGATTTGATGTATTCAACGGCTTTCATTGCGATGCGTTGTTTTTCATCCGTAAATTGTGTTTTCCGATATGTGACTGAGGGCTCAGTTGCCAAGCCAGATGAGATTGAAACAACCCCACCATGTGTTTTTATCAATTTGCCTGCTTGGTTAAGCACTTGCAGATCTCGACTTACTGTAGATTGTGAGATACTAAACTTCTCGCACAATTCTTCCACAGTAACCGCGCCTTTTTTGTTTACCCAATCTACGATCTTTTGATATCGCTCATCCTTTAACATTTACCCTTCCCGATGTATACGAATTGCCTCAAATAAAAAGT
>DMDF01000135.1 GCA_003446605.1 Anaerolineaceae bacterium | reverse complement strand
AGCCGGATTGCTGGCAGCCGGGACTGCTGCCAGGTTGGGTGTTACGACTCTCCTTCTGGAAAAAATGGAGCAGCCGGGTAGAAAATTGCGTATTACCGGTAAAGGGCGTTGCAACCTGACCAACCAGACCGATCTGCAGGAATTCATTTCTCACTTTGGTGAAAATGGTCCATTCCTCTATCAGGCATTTTCACGTTATTTCACAACCGATCTCATCTCGTTTTTGCGTACACTGGGTATTGAAACAGTCGTTGAGCGGGGTGGGCGTGTTTTTCCTTCTGAAATGGATGCCAATGAAGTGACTAGACGATTAATTGCCTGGGTTGTTGACCAGGGTGTGGATATCCGCACGCGCTCGGCTGTGCGTGAGCTGGTTTTTCGAAAGGGAAGCATTTCGGGTGTAATGTTGGATCAAGCGGAATATCTGGAAGCAAATGCCGTGATTCTTGCGACCGGAGGTGCTTCCTATACCGGGACGGGTTCTACTGGGGATGGGTTCACACTGGCTGCAAAAATTGGGCATACCATTACTCCGATCCGCCCGGCGCTGGTACCTTTGAAAACTGCAGGGAATGACGCGGCGCGTTTACAGGGACTCAGCTTGCGTAATGTGCGAGTGGGTTTATGGGTGGATGGGCAAAAAGCGATGGAACAATTCGGTGAAATGCTGTTCACGCATTTTGGGTTGAGTGGTCCTATTATCCTTACCATGAGTGGGAAAGCGGTGGATGCGTTGCGCGCCCGGCAACAGGTTGAAGTATCTATTGATCTCAAACCAGCCCTGAATGAACAAATACTCGATGCTCGCCTGCAGCGTGAACTCGATTCCCATGGAAAACAGCAATTTTCCACCATGCTGAAACAGCTGCTCCCGCAAAAACTCATTCCGGTATGCGTGGATCAGGTGAACATCCCCGCGGAAAAAACATGCAGCCAGATCAGCAGTGTGGAGAGAAAGAAATTACGGCACTGGTTGCAGGATTTTCGATTTCATATCGTGGATAGTTTACCCATCGAGGCAGCCATCATCACAGCAGGCGGTGTGGCATTGGATGAAGTGGATCCGCGGTCGATGCAGTCGAAGATCATCAATGGGTTATATTTTGCGGGAGAAGTGTTGGATGTCAATGCGGATACAGGGGGATACAATCTGCAAGCTGCTTTTTCTACCGGGTGGTTAGCAGGCAGCGCAGCGGCACAATCATTATTAGAATGATTGAAAGAAACCTGAAATCAGATCAGGCTGGTTCAGCAGGTTTCTTGATACGCTTTATGAAATACCCAATCACCATCACGATCAAAAACATGAAGGAAGCCACTACATAGATCCACTTCACCAGCGTACAGAAGGGTGCCAGCGAAGCCCAAAACCTATTTTGTTCTGGAAATTGTGAAAAAACTACAGCAGTGCTGATGTTTTCCAGGATATCAAAGGTGAAGGCATACAGTGGTAGAACATTGCCACTGCGCAAGCTGCTTTGTTCCGTAAGCGTACGACTGGCAAACCAGCTGATGCTGGTGGTTAAGAAAAAGGTGTAGATCATTGGGAAAGCGATATCAAAAGAAAACCGTGCGTTAATATAGGCACGGCGACCTTCCATGCCATAAGCATCTGCCATCTTGTACAAATCTGTTTGTGTATAGAATAAGGATGTGTCTGGAGAACCCATGCCCTGTGAATACGATTCTGCCAGTTGTGATTGAACAGGTAAGAATAGAATGGAAAACAGGATGAACAAGATGAATCCGAAGATAGTGATTTTTCCGGTGCTTTTACCTTCCAGCCAAGAAGAAATACCATGGTTCATAGTGCTATTGTCCTTTTTAAAATGTTGATAGGTTCAAACCAATGCTAGTATCGATTATAGCGACAAGTACGCGTTTTATTTAAGAACAATGCATTTAATCGGTTATGACGTAGAGCGTTGTACCACGTTTCACGGGTTTGATGGTCTTAAGCGCGATCATATCGCCTAGATTTGCCTGCAGGATGGGTTCATTCTCGATCTGCATGGAAGAGATAGATTGTTGAAAATCGCTTCCGTGCCCCAAGAAATGAACAGTATCCCCGATTTTTAACGCCCCACGTACATCAATGACCGCTACCGAAATGCGGTCATAATAATGAACAACTTCTCCCACTTTCTTGCCTTCCATTCTTCCTCCCGTATGTGGTTATCTTAATTATAGCGTGCTGTTCAAGAGGCTTTTTAATGCAAATATCATTAACAAATTTGCCCATTAAAAAATGAATAGAAATGAGTTATAGTATTAGGGTTTAATTCCACCAACGACGAGAAACTATGGACGCTATTGAAGTCATTAATTTACAGAGAGAATTCCATACCACTACCGGTGTCTTCCGCAGGAAAACAAAAACCGTTAATGCTGTCAACGGGATTTCATTTGACGTGTTGAATGGGGAGTTATTTGGGCTGTTAGGACCGAATGGGGCAGGTAAGACTACCTCGGTGAAAATGCTGACAACCTTATTGATCCCAACTGGGGGAACGGCACGCATCTTGGGTCACGATGTGATCAGTGAAGCCGATCAATTACGACCTCGCATTGGCTTCATCTTTGGTGGTGAACGGGGTTTGTACTGGCGTTTATCAGGAAATGATAATTTACGCTATTTTGCCAGCCTGTATTACATGGACCCGGCTGTAGCTAAAAAGCGTATCCCCTATTTGTTGGAAATGGTCGGGTTGCAAGATCGTGCGGATGAAAAAGTAGAAGGGTATTCGCGTGGAATGCGCCAGCGGCTGCATATAGCCCGGGCACTGCTGCACGATCCCCAGGTGTTATTTTTAGATGAGCCCACCATGGGACTGGATCCGGTGGGTGCGCGTGAACTGCGTCAAACTGTGCGTAATTTACAGAGTGAGAAGAAAACCATTCTGCTGACCACTCATTATATGTTTGAAGCGGATGCACTCTGCCAGCGTATCGCCGTTATCAACAAAGGTGAGATTGTGGCAATGGATACACCTGCGAACATCAAAGATACCGTGAATGACCTATCTGTGGTGGAGCTAGAGGTATTCGGGATTCCGCCTGATATGGTTGAAAAGGTAAAATCGCTGCCAGTTGTTGAAAGTGCCAGCGTGGAAGATCGTGACCAGCGCCAGCTGTTGATAGTACATACCTCAAAAGGTGCCGAAGCAATCCCCATTTTGGTAAGGGAACTGCAGGGGCTTAAACTGGGGAAGATCACAACGCGTGAACCGACCCTGGAAGATGCTTATGTACGGTTAGTTGGAGGAGAATGATGACGGGGTGGCAGAAGATCA
>DMDF01000166.1 GCA_003446605.1 Anaerolineaceae bacterium | reverse complement strand
ATTATTTTAGGGGATGGTTACCAGTGGACACAATGGACAGTTTTTTCTTCGTTCCGTGTAACGTGTGGACGCAATGGACACTGTACTACGCTGTGGACAGATCTGCCGTTGAATGGGGCGCAAGGGGGGTCGCAAATGCTTTTATTCAATTACGAGAGTGAAAATAATATGTTCTTTTCTCTTAATATCCTCAATATTATACAAACCTAATTTTTGTATAATCCATAATCTCGTCAGCTTTAAGCTCTGTTGTTGAAGGACCCGTACGAATAAAGAATCGTTGTTCCTTTTCGTCCTTCAAGAAAACTGGCTTATGTGCTCTTGAACATTCAACGACCATTACTCGGGTTTTTTCATAATTATCAAAATGAATATGAACGAATGGCATTACTAAAGTATTCAAGCGTGATTTAATTATATTTACCAAGTGGAGTGACATTTTATCTTCATTTTCAAATTCATCCACTTCAATTCCTAAAGGTGTACCATCATCATAGACACCTATTGTTAGGATTCCACCATTTGTATTTAAGAAACCCGCTATTGTTCGCAAAACAGTATATTCCATTCGTGGATCTCTCTCGTTTGTATGTAAATTTGTTCTTAAAGTTGCTTTAAACTCGATTTGATGTGTTTCTCCTAGGTTAATTATTTCAGATAATGAGAGTTCATGTGTGTCTATTGGACTCGACTCTTTTAATTTTAATTTTTGGTATCCCTCACTAATAATCTGTGCCATTAACTCACGTCTCTTTTCTAAGAATTCAGAATAATCCAAATATTCCCAATTTTCAGGTAATGCATGCCAATGATACATTTTGTTAAGTAACTTATGATCAAAGCGTTTTTTATATTCTTGAATATAATCTGCTGGCGCTTGATCAGATATGTCAATATTGTCTAAATATTCCATATATGCATAATTAGCGATTTGATTCATTTCTCTTAAATCAGAAATTCCAATTGTGGCAAGGTACCCTTTTGGAAACAAGTGATGTCTTTCGACTGCTGATTTTGTACCCGTAATAGAGGGCTCAAACAAATCTGAAACCTTCATATCAGAGAAAAGTGCATTAGTTTCTAAATTAACTAAGGCAGCATTATAAGCAAACAAAGATGGGCTTCTTGGAGAAGATGTTGCCAGGGCATTTGGTAATGTAATATTCCAGAAATCCTCAGTTAATTCTAAATCGCAGATACGCAGTAAAATATTTAGAAATTCCTCTCTATCTGTGACTTCTCTAAATCTCGCAAGATCTGATTCCATCGCACTCTCAGATGAGCCTGTATATCTCCCAGTAAGACTTGTCATGAAGAACCATTGCGCAATCACTCTTCTAAGGTGGTGCTCATCTATCCCATATTCAGTACGACCTATCAAATACAAAACATATGTGTAAAGCAAGTTGGTTTGTGAACTGATCATTTTTCCGCTACGAAAGCCTGCTTTATGAATGCATTTTAAAAAGTCTTGCCAATACTGGAGATTTAATACTTTTGCTTGAGCTTGCTTCAGTTTTTCAAATTGCTCATGTCGTCTTTCATCACTGAATTGTTCGGTTTCTAAATCTTTTCCACGTAAGATTGAATATATATAGTGTAATCTTGCTCTCTTAAATGCCAGTCCGACACTCACACGAAGCAATTGATCAGGTGAAGGCTCAATAAAATAATTAAAAGGAGAAGGTACACCTTTTGAGGGATTCTTAGATGCTTTACAAAAGTTTTCCAATTGTGTACGTCCATCATCCCAAAATACAGACATAAGCGTGAGAATGAAATCTGCTTGATTCAAAGTTATACCTTTACTATTAATGCGAACAAAGACTTCTGCCACGCTTTCTTCGCTAACATTCTTGGAAAGCTGCAAAGCAGTAAGAGGAAAGCTAAGCAATGATTTAAGTTTGAGAATTGCATTTTGTATTTTTTCTTCATCAATATCCGAGATTTCTCTTGTAGTTTTTAAATTCTTAATATGATTATTGATGATTTTGATAATCCCGGGTTTATCACTCCATAATATTGAGATATCCGGGATATATGACTTGTCACGTCTAATAGCTGCATCGGCCACTTCGAATTTTTCCTCTAGTGGATTAAAGGCTATGTTGAGTTTCTCCGTTGTATAGTCTTCTCTCGTTATAGGAATTCCATGAATAACCGAAAAGAGAGATGTTAGACGTTGTTGTCCATCTACAATCAGCAAACTTGGAATAATTTCTTTTTTATCTACGCCAATAACACTAGCATCATCTGTAATACCGTTTTGCCAGAACAGTAAATATCCAACTGGATATCCTCTATACATTGAATCGAAAAGATCTCTTACTTTTGAATTACCCCAAACAAAAGGACGTTGAATATCAGGTAAACCGATAATGCCCAAATCGATATGATCAACCAGCGCTTGAACGGTGTAATTTACTTGCGTGAATACAGTCTCGCTCATGATTATCCCTTTACAAATTATTGAATTAATAAGGTCCTTAAAAACATTATATACTTACATATTTGGAATTGGTGGGCTTTTAGTGATTGAGTCGCCTTTCCCGGTGCATCGCTGGTGCAACCAGGATGAAATTGGGTGGAAACAATGGACGCAATGGACAGTTTTTTACCCTTACTTGTATACAGCGTGGACACAATGGACACTGTACTACTATGTGGACGTGTTGAAAACTGACTCTTAATCAGTAGGTCGAAGTTAACCATATTATCTCATATTTTGAATGTATAGAGCTTTATAAACAGCATATCTGTGTAAGAAGGCATAAAAACCACAAAATAAGCCATATGCGGGGGGTAATTAGGGACTCTGATTAAGGTAGAGGATTCATCAGCCACTACGCATTAAATACTCTTAAATTGATTATGTTCCATTCCCTGCAATCTCCTTGTGCAATTTAATACCAACTTTTTCTATAATCCAAATAATTGTTTTTCCGCACTGTTTCCCGCTGCTATACTTATGAAAGCAGGCACGAGACAGATTCCTTCAAATGGAATTCCAATTTAAGGTATAGCGTGTTACCTATAGATGAGGCAGCATGTTTAGCACAGAATTCTTATCCCAACATAAGAGGTGTTCTTCACCTTTAATAAAAAGGGATGGGCATGAAAGCAATCCGCTCGTCTATTCATCAGCCAAACGTTTGGCGGTGAAATGATCCGTTACCAGGATATTTATCCAGTGACCACGCAATGCCCCCAAGATGGCGTTGTATTTCCTGGAACCACCCGCCACGCCCGTTGCGCAGCCGACCTTCCGCAACTGCTCCAAGGACATCGAGATCACGCGATTTTCCAATCCCGTTTTCACTATATCCCCATTCTGATCGATGAAGCGCATCAATAGATCACCAACTGCATGCGCCTCACGCAATATCTCATATTCCTTTGGTGCAAAGATATTGCCGCTTTGGGCGAGCAACGGGGATGGTTCCACAGCTCCTATTCCCACCAATGCGATCGTGACATGGTCGAACAAGCGGATCGCCTGCTGTGCGGCTTCATCCGCTGCTAGAATATCTCGGGCTGCTTCGCTGGCTAACACACCCGCGACCGGGAGGAAAATCGCTTCGCCTTTCACCAGATGCGCTATGCGAGAGGTGAGATGGGTGGCATGCGCTTCCACAGATGGATTGCCGACCCCGCCGAGGATCTGGACTACTTTCACGTTCGGTTTCTTGGGAATGGGATGCAGCGCATCCACCAGACTAAGCAGAGTAGAACTCCAGGAGGAAATCCCAATGACTTCATTTGGTCGGATCGCCGATTCCAGGTAATAAGCAGCGGCAGCGCCCAAATCACGCTGGATCATCATCTCATTATCTTCGAGACTGTCGACGACGATCACATCGCGCAATCCATATTTCTTCACGAGGATCTCTTCCAATTCGGTATAGACCCCATTGGGCAGGTTGACCGAGATTCGGATTATTCCCTCTTCTTTAGCACGCCGAAGCAAGCGGGAAATCGAAGCCTGGGAAAGACCAAGCTGGCGGGCAATTTCCAACTGCGTCATATCCCACTCGTAATACATGCGCGTTATGCGCGCGATCAATCGAAGCTCATCAATTCCTGACATTTTTGTATTTGTATAATGAATAAATATTTATATATGAATTATTATCCGTTTTCGCTTGCCCTGCTTTTGTATTTTTTGTATTATAGGTTATAGTGAATAGATTTGCAATAAGGAATAAATATTCACGTCAACGGAGCAGACAAAAAGATTGAATAACGATGAATATCTAAGAATGCTTGAGCGGAAATCTATCTTATATCGCAAACTCATATTGGAAATGATCCTTAACGCGAATGCGGGGCATACGGGGGGCAGTTTGTCGTGTGTCGATCTCTTGAACGTTCTTTATAACCATGTGATGAACATCAGTCCTGAGAATTTCGCAGACATCAATCGCGATCATTACATCCACAGCAAAGGTCATTCTGTAGAGGCTTTATATGCTATATTAGCCGAAAAAGGTTTTTACGACCGCGAAGAACTTAACTCGATCGAAAAATACGGCTCAGATTTTATCGGTCATCCAAGCCGCAGCGTTCCCGGTATAGAGCAAAACACCGGCGCGCTAGGACATGGACTTTCTGTCGCTGTAGGAATGGCGTTAGCAGCGAAGCGAGATGGGCGGAACAACAGGGTGTTCACGATCATGGGGGATGGGGAACTTACAGAAGGTTCAATCTGGGAGGCATCAACAAGCGCAGCGCACTACCATTTGGATAACCTGGTGGCAATCGTTGACCGCAACTCCCTTCAAATCAGTGGAAAAACTGAAGACATTATGGCGATGGAACCATTGGAAGAGAAATTCAGCGCGTTTGGTTTTGCGGTACGGAATGTGAATGGGCACAGCATCCCTGATCTCATACACATATTTGAAGAACTTCCTTTTCAAGAAGGAAAACCAAATATGATCATCGCACATACTATTAAAGGCAAAGGAATTAGCTTTATGGAAAACAAAGTCGAATGGCATCACCATGTACCATCCGAGCAGGAATATCGCATCGCCATGCAAGAACTGGATGAAGCCGAAAAGAAACTGGAAGAATAGGGGATTGATGAGTAAAAGCCAATTATCATTGGGAAGCGCCAATTTGGACATATTCTCCAAAACGCTGATAGACCTGGCAGAAAAAGATCAGGATATCCTAGTTGTAACAAGTGATTCCCGCGCGTCAGGGAAGTTGACCCCATTCGGCAAAAAATTCCCCAACCAGATGATCGAGATCGGAATTGCCGAGCAAAACCTGGTCGGAATTTCTGCCGGGCTTGCCGCGAGCGGCAAAAAGGTGTTCGCAATTTCTCCCGCGTGTTTCCTGACAGCTCGCGCACTAGAACAAATAAAAAACGATATCGCATATTCCAACCGACCGGTCAAAATAATCGGCATCAGCGCAGGGGTCAGTTATGGTTCATTGGGGTCAACCCACCATTCGCTGCATGATTTTGCCGTATTGCAAGCCATCCATAATATCGATATCGTCGCACCAGCAGATAATTTTGAGACGATCGCGGCAATAAGAGCCTCTGTCGACCATCCTCGTCCCATTTATATCCGTTTTGGCAAAAAGCCTTTACTTAATTTGCATGAAAACGGAACCCACTTTGAAATAGGAAAAGCAATCCTATTAACTCCAAAACGAGAGCAGTATGATGTTGCCTTCATCGCTACAGGTGAGACCGTTGCGCAGGCATATTTCGCGAGCGTTGGGCTTTCAGAATTGGGGATCACTTCTTGCGTGCTCAGTTTTCACAGTATCAGACCTTTTGACAAGGAAGCGGTGGAGCAGGCAGCATCGCGATCAAAAGTCGTTATCACCGTTGAGGAGCACAGCATCAACGGCGGTCTTGGCTGCCATATTGCTTCCTTCCTGATGGAAGCAGGCATCTTTCGTCCATTAAAAATCGCGGGGATTCCGGATGAGCACACTATAACCGGAAACCAGCTCGAAATCTTTCGCCACTACGGCATAACCCAAGAAGGTCTTATGGAAAGCGCTCAAAACCTGCTTGAGAAGGGACCAGACACATGAGCCCAGATAGCGTGTTCCTAGCTATTGATCAGAGCACCGCATCATCCAAGGTGATGTTGTGCTCTACGGATGGACGCGTTCTTGACCAATTAGCACTTACCCATACACAGATCTATCCGAAAGCGGGCTGGGTAGAACATGATGCTGAGGAAATATATCATAATGTATTAAAGGCAGCCACGGAATTACTGCAGCGCAATTCCGACAAGCTGGATAAACTGCTGGCGATATGCATCACTAACCAACGCGAGACGTTCGTTATATTCGATCAGAAAACCGGAAAACCTGTATATAACGCGATTGTGTGGCAATGCCGAAGAGGCAATGGATTCTGCAATCAGCTCATCGCAAACGGGAATGAGGAGACCATCCACCACTTAACTGGTTTAAAAATCGACACTTATTTCCCCGCCAGCAAACTTCACTGGCTACTCAGCAATTACCCAGATGTGCGCAGCAAATTAAAAGAAGGAACAGTGCTGTTCGGCACCATAGATACCTACCTTATCTACCGTTTGACGCGCGGCAAAGTTTATGCTACTGACCATACGAATGCTTCCCGCACATTATTCTACGATATCGAGAAACTGGGATGGAGTCAGGAATTATGTGATGTTTTTGAGCTGGAATTCGGAAGATTGCCAGATATCCGTGAAAGCTCTGCCTGGTTCGGAGATACCGACCTGGGCGGTTCCCTGGAAAAGAGGATCCCAATTTGCGGCGTGATGGGAGATTCACAATCCGCGTTATTCGCCCAGCACTGTTTTTCAACAGGCGATGCAAAAGTCACATTTGGTACAGGTTCTTCATTAATGCTCAACATTGGTCATCAAAAGCGATTATCAGATCGCGGAAGTGTGACCGCACTTGCCTGGGTCCATCGGGGAAAACCCACCTACGCATTTGAGGGAATCACGAATTTCACTGGAGCGACCATTGCATGGATGCGGGATCAATTGCAGCTCATTCAAGACCCATCTGAATCTGAAGCTCTGGCGCGATCAGTTGAGGATAGCGATGGCGTCTATCTGGTTCCAGCGTTTGTTGGTTTGGGTTCCCCATACTGGCGGTCGGACGCGCGAGCAGCGATCTTAGGGATGTCACCTGCCACAACACGCGCGCATGTGGTCCGGGCAGGTTTGGAGTCAATCGGCTATATCGTTACCGATACGCTCAACGCAATGATCGATGAAACTGGTGTGGAATTGGATCTGATCCACGCTGACGGCGGCGCCGTCCGAAATACATACCTGATGCAATTCGTAGCCGATCTAAACCAATTAAAGGTGCACGCCGCGCACTCTCCCGAGCTTTCAGCATTGGGCGCAGTCTTCAACGGGTGCCTTGGATTGGAAATTTACTCATCGCTGGATGATCTATCCAGTCTTCAATTCAATTTTAGCGAGTATAAACCTTCAATGAGTTCCACTCGTGCCAAAGAACTTTTTAAAGGCTGGCAGTCAGCCGTACAGCAAGTTTTATACAAATATGAATAAGGATACGCCTATGAAACCAAAAAACTCATCAATCGTCATCACTATACTAATTCTGCTGTTCCTATTTCTCGCGGTTCGTTACGGCTTTACGGTTGTTCGCATTGAAGAAGCTGAACAGCTCGTTCAAGATGAAACCTTCGACCCTGTTGCGTATGTTGAAAGCATATGGGAATCAAAAATGCTACCGGCTTACAACGAGAATTCGGAAGAATTATCGCAAATACTCTCCAAAATGGAACTGGATTCCAATGGTACGGTTCCCAAGGATGATCTGATCACTATTGCAGACAAATATGGGTTGATCACAGTTGGGGAAGCGCATGTGTACATGATAAAGGGCAGCGGGGAAATCGTAAGTGTCAATACTGAAACAAGTTTAGGCACGATAGAGGTAGCACTCGATTGTTATGACGGACCAGTGAAAACGTTGATCTACATCGGTCCCCGAATCCCAAGTGATGAAACCTCTGTGCGCGATGCGGTGGGGTTCATTTCGTTTGGTGATTTCAGAGAGCAAACTGAATATGGCAAAGCGGCATCTGAAATTAACAAACACATCCTAGAAACTACTCTTGAAGGGATCGATAAAGATAATCTGGTTGGAAAAACCATCACATTCAATGGTGCTTTTACCATCCGTACGTTCAATCTTGTACAAATCGACGTAAATGAAATCCGAATCGTACCAGTGGAAATTGAGTTGGGAGAATAAAAAATGCTCGACAAGACACCTGCCCTTGATGAAAAAACGAGTGTGGCGGAAGATGTGATCCTGACCACCGAAAAGATCACCAAGGTATTTCCCGGAACGGTCGCGCTTGAAGATGTATCGTTCCATGTTCACAGAGGGAAGGTCAATGTTCTAATTGGAGAAAATGGGGCTGGAAAAACCACCCTCATGAAGATCCTGGCGGGGGTGGAACAGCCTACCAGCGGAAAAATATACCTTAATGGAAAAGAAATTCACCCTCGCTCACCACTTGACGCCAACCGGCATGGGATTGGAATAATCTATCAGGAATTGAATTTATGCGCCAATTTGAGCGTGGTTGATAACATATTCCTAGCGCGTGAAATAACCAAGAGCGGTTTATTAAATCAGAAAATCCAGAAACAGCGCGCCCGCGAACTAATAAGCAAGCTTGAGCAAAAGATCGATCCGGAAGAACTGGTTGCAGATTTACGAATTGGTCAACAACAAATTGTAGAGATATCCAAGGCACTCGCGCAAGATGTGAAAATTCTCATCATGGATGAACCGACATCCGCACTTAGTGCTGCTGAAGTGGAGGTCTTATTCCGCATAATCCGCGAGCTAACATCGCGAGGAGTTTCCATCATTTATATCTCCCATAAACTTGAGGAACTGCTACAAATCGGCGATTACATAACCGTTCTGCGAGATGGACGCAAAGTAGCTGAAGATAAAAGTGAAAATGTCAATATTCGCTGGATGATCGAAAAAATGGTAGGGCGAAATCCGGCTGCCCTATTCACGAGAAAAGAACGCAAGCTAGGAAATGTACTACTTAAAGTAGAAGACCTGACTCTGCCGAGGTTGGGCGGCGGTTATCTGCTTGATCATGTTTCATTCACTTTGCGAGAGGGTGAAATTCTAGGATTTTATGGGTTAATGGGCGCTGGACGTTCTGATCTTGTTGATTGCCTGGCAGGCGCTCGACCACAGGCGACGGGTTCCATCTGGTTAAATGGTGAACCCGTAACAACCTCAACCATTTCAGGACGGATCCATTCCGGATTCGTGCTCGTCCCAGAAGACCGTCAGCGATATGGACTCGTGCCAACCTTATCCGTAGGGCATAATATCCTGCTCGCAAGTTTGCAGAAATATCTCAAAGGAACACTTCTGGATCACAAAAAAGAGAAGGCTGCCACAGACTCAAAAATCAAGGATCTATCCATCCGGGTTGCAGATCCTCAGCAATTGATCACCTCATTAAGCGGCGGCAACCAGCAAAAAGTGGTGGTTGCTAAAGGATTGCTGACAGAACCTAAAATCCTGTTGCTGGATGAACCAACTCGTGGGATCGATGTCGGCGCCAAGTCGGAAATCTTTGAGATCATGAATCGCATGGCGGGACAACACTACGGCGTAATTTTCGTTTCATCTGAATTAAAAGAGGTCCTGGCAATGTCGGACCGGATCCTGGTCATGTCAAAAGGCAAGATCACGGGTGAATTCACATACAGCGAGGCAACTGAAGAAAAGCTAGTCACCGCTTCAGCAATTGGTCACGGTCCAACTAACGGAGGCAATCACAATGGAAAATAAAAAAATGAAGAAAGCAACGCAGAGTACCGAAGGGAAAAAACGGGTCACAAAAACAGACATTCAGCAATTCCTTCTTCGCGGTAGGGCGTTTATTGCGCTGATCATAGTTTTAGTTGTTTTTGCAGTTTTGACCCCACAATTCCTCACAACAAGCAATATCGTGATCATGTCCAAGCACGTCGCTATCAACGCCTTGTTGGCGATCGGTATGACTTTCGTTATTCTCACAGGTGGAATCGACCTATCCGTTGGCTCGATTGTAGGCATGATCGCTATGATCGCAGGCGGTTTGATCAACGAGGGGATCAACCTGCCGAGACTCGGCATCATCGTCTACCCGCACACGTGGATGGTCATAGTCATATCACTTGCATTGGGAACCCTCATGGGAGCGATTAATGGCTTCATTATCGCACGATTCAATGTCGCCCCTTTTATTGCCACGCTTGGTATGCTCTATGTGGCGCGCGGAATTGCCGGTTTGCGCAATGATGGTTATACCTTTCCGAACCTGGTCGGACGCCCAGAGTACGGCAACACCGGTTTCGGCATCCTTGGCTCTGGAGAATTATTGGGTATTAACTATTCCATTTGGCTGATGGTTCTTTTTGCCATAGTAGCTTACATCATCACAACGCGTTCGCCATTTGGCAGACATGTATACGCAATTGGCGGCAACGAAAACGCAGCAAAGCTTTCAGGTGTACGAGTTGGTTCTGTAAAGATCATTGTTTACAGCATCAGTGGTTTCTGTTCTGCTCTTGTTGGTCTAATCTGGGCTTCGCAGCTACTCGCGTCCCATCCCATGTCAGGTGACGCCGCTGAAATGACCGCAATTGCAGCAGTGGTCTTAGGAGGTACTTCACTGGCTGGCGGACAGGGAGGCGTGGGAGGTACTTTGATCGGAGCGTTTGTCATCGGAATCCTGGGAGATGGTCTTGTCATGATGGGTGTTTCATCATTCTGGCAGAAAGTAATCAAAGGAGCGGTCATTGTATTTACGGTGATCCTTGACCAAGTGCAAGCACGAATGCAAGAACGAATCGCCCTTCAAAAGCAAGAGGAATTGAAATAAGCAAAAACGAGAGAGGGAGAATTTTCTCACGGAAAGGAGGAGGAACCATCGAATAAATATGCTTGAAGACATACTATGCATTGTAGTATGTTGCAAAATCCAAGATGAAAGTAAGGAGATGAAAATGTGTAAGAAAAGGTTCATTTTAATTCTCAGCATATTTACAGTGTTGAGCATAGCAATTAGCGCTTGCCAACCGGCTGCAGATTCGCCCGATGCGGCTTCTGAAGGAGGGGGGCTGATGTGCATCATCGTACCAGGAGTTGAGAACCCATTCTTTGGTTCAGAGCAGAAGATCGCCGCAGCCAAAGCCGAGGAACTTGGCTATGAAACCTTGAAGCTTGTGCACGATGACGACGCCAACAAGGAACTGGAGCTTATTGAGAACTGTATCGCCAAAGATGCTGTGGCAATCATTCTCGACAACGCAGGCGCAGATGCAAGCATTGCCGCTATCCAAAAAGCCAAGGATGCGGGAATACCATCATTCCTGATCGATCGTGAAATCACCCAGGAGGGTATAGCCGTTTCCCAGATCGTGTCTAACAACTACCAGGGCGCTACACTTGTGGCTGAGGAATTCGCCCGCTTGATGGGTGAGGAGGGCAAATACATTGAATTGACCGGACGCGATACCGATACGAACGCCCACGTTCGCTCACAGGGTTATCATGACATCCTCGATGCACTACCAGATATGGAAATGGTAGCGCAGCAGACAGCTAACTGGGACCAGGATGAAGCTTTCACAGTGATCGAAAGCCTGCTACAGTCCCATTCAGATATCAAAGGCGTCATCTGCGGCAACGACACGATGGCGCTGGGCGCTCAGGCTGCCTTGGACGCAGCCGGGTTGGGTGATGACGTCTTTGTCGCCGGTTTCGATGGTTCTGATGATGTGAACGAATCGATGTTGGCTGGCAAGATCGATGTCGGCGGTTTGCAGCCCGTCGCGGAAATGGCAATCCAGGCTGTGATCCAGGCAGATCAATACATCAGGACAGGCAGCACCGGAAAGCCGGAGAAACAATCCGTCGATATGGTTCTGCTCACTCCTGAAAATGCCTGTATGTATACAGAATACGCCCCCAACGGCAAGACGAGTTGTCCATAATTAGGAGTAAACCTATTCAGTGTAATAACGACCAAGGTGGCTGGTAAAAAACGCCAGCCACCTCCGAACCCTCGATGGGGAAATGCTGAATCTTCCCCATCGTAAAGAAATTATACATTGATAAAAGAGAGAAGCAAAAATAAATGAAAAAGACTGGAATCATTAACGCACCCATCTCTACTGTGATAGCCCATCTTGAGCACTCTGATATGGTGACAGTTAGCGATGCTGGATTACCCGTCCCTGAGACAACAAAGCGAATTGATCTGGCGCTGAAAAAGGGCGTGCCCGGTTTTTTGGAAACCCTCGAAGTAGTATTGAGTGAAATGTATGTTGAAAAGGCTTATGTGTCGGAAGATATCTTAGTAAAGAGCCCGCACATATATGCCGGGATACAGAAATTACTCGGGGATGTGCAGATCGAAACGCTGCCGCACTCGGAATTCAAAAAACTTACGGGATCAACCAAAGCCATCATCCGTACCGCAGAATTTACACCCTTCGCCAATGTCATTCTAGTGGCTGGAGCTTGGGGATTCAATTTATAAGCAAGGATTAAACTTTAATTAATTAAGGAAATATCATCAAGTAGAGGAGAGAGCAATGAATACATGTTTGGGAGTAATCTTTGGCAATCGGGACTTTTTTCCCGATCATCTAGTAACAGAAGCAAGGCGGGATATCCTGTCTTTATTCAAAGAAATAAAAATCGATGGGATTATGCTTGGTGAGAATGAAACCAAACTGGGATCGGTGGAAACCTATACCCATGCTAAAGCCTGCGCGGACCTCTTCAAAGCCAATGGCGAACGCATAGAGGGCATCCTCGTTGTCTTACCCAATTTCGGTGATGAAAAGGGAGTCGCAGATACGATCAAGCTATCCGGATTGAATGTGCCAATACTGGTGCAAGCCTACCCCGACGATTTAGAAAAATTCAACGTTGAAAGCCGCCGCGATGCTTTCTGCGGCAAGATCTCAGTCTGCAATAATCTAAGACAGTATGGTTATCATTACTCTCTTACAAAAATGCATACCATACATCCATCCTCAGAGTCGTTCAAAGAAGATCTGATGAATTTTGTAAGTGTCTGCAAAGTTGTAAATGGATTACGCAGCACCCGCTTAGGCTCTATTGGAGCGCGCACGGGCGCATTCAACACTGTCCGTTACAGTGAGAAGTTATTGCAAGCTTCAGGTATAACCGTAATAACAGTAGATCTATCAGATATCTTTGGAGATGTTGCGCGGCTGAGTGATGATTCACCACGCGTAAAAGCCAAGTTAGAAGAACTCAATGCATACGCCAAACATGACAGCGTTCCTTCTACATCCATGCTGCGAATGGCAAAGCTTGGCGTTGTCATTTCAGATTGGATGCAAACCAATGAAATCCAAGCGACTGCAATCCAATGCTGGCCATCCATCCAAAAGAACTATGGAATCAATGCCTGTACACTAATGAGTATGATGAGCGACAAACTAATGCCATCCGCCTGTGAGACAGATATCGCAGGGGTGATTTCAATGTATGTGCTGCAACTTGCTTCTCATTTCCCCAGCGCTCTGGTTGATTGGAATAATAATTACGCGGATGATCCTGATAAGTGCGTCTTGTTCCATTGTGGAAACTGGGCGAAATCATTCGTCCCAAATCTCGAAATCAAAACTGCACCGATCTTAGGCACTACACTTGGTGAAGAAAACACTTATGGCGCAATGGCAGGTCATGCCGCTTCCGGAAAAATGACGTATGCTCGTGTCAGCACTGACGATCCAAACGGGATCATCCGTGCGTATACAGGAGAAGGAGAAATTACCACTGATCCATTAGATACCTTTGGCAATCGCGCTGTGGTTCATACAAGAAATCTTCAAAAGCTGCTAACTTTTATCTGCCGAAATGGATTTGAACATCATGTTGCCATCACCATGGGAAATGTCGCCGACGCACTTGACGAAGCTTTTAACAATTACCTGGGCTGGCAAAACTACAACCATATTTAAGGAAGAAGGCTCCTAAAAAAGCACGAGGTAATGTTCCAAATTTGCTAGTATCGAAATATCATTCTTGTGTTGAGAATCACCTATCCCGATTTAGGTGATACTATGAAAGCGTGCCTGCCGAATTGCTAAACTTGAAGTAAGAGAAAAGCAAGTTAGCAAAGGAGGACCGCTTATGTATCCATTCTACCTTGGAATAGACCTGCATCTCAAACGCACCTATATGGTACTGATGAATGCGAAAGGGGATTTGATAGAAAAGGAACGCATATCCAACCAAGAAATCAGGGAGTATCTTCAGGAAAAAGTACCCCAAGAAACCTATGCGGTCTTGGAAGCGACGCGCAATTGGCCATTCATGTATGACCTGTTAAATGAGCATGTCCAACAAGTAGACCTGGTACATGCCAAAGGGTGCGGGCAATAGCCAACGCTGCGGTAAAAACGGATCAGATCGACGCCTCTACCTTGGCGCACCTTGCACACATGAACTACATTCCAAAGTCGTACGCTGCTCCTCAAGAGATCCGTGACCTGCGCCAGTTACTGAGACACAGAGAATGGATAGTGAATCAACGCAGCAAAGCCAAGAATCGCATCCATGCTGTACTGGCTGCATACAATCTGGTCTCACCAGTAACGGATCTGTTTGGTGTAGCAGGACGGGGATATCTGCACGAAATGATGGAAAAGGACATACGTCCAGCAGCAAGTCAGGTTATTACAGATCATCTTGCCATGATTGATCACCTGACAGAGCATATCCAAGCAATTGAAAGAAGCATTTCCCTTAGTGAGAAACAAGATCACATAGTGAATCTCTTGAGGAGCATGCCGGGCGTTGGCAGCGCACCTACTTTCCACTATGTACAGCTAAACGCTTATTTTGAACGCTTAATTAGTTTGAATCCAGAAATTATGCAGAGAACAAGAAGCAAACCTAACCTAATCCAATCCATACAGAGCCAAAACCATCCGCCACATACAAGGTCAGGGGATGAACCGTATTCATCCGCATACACACCCATATTCCAAAATAACTTTAAGGAAATTACTAAAGAAATTAAGCTCAAAACAAAAATTACTATGTCGAGTTCTCTTTTTTCAAGATTTACTTCTTTTCCTGTTTTTTTAAAGTAAATCACAGCAAAAAAAATGCATAAACCTATTAATATTAAACCGACAATAAGTACAGGCATATATCCACCTCCCAATTAAAATTGTCACACTGTGTACCAATAATATCCCGAATTCAACTAGCAAGTGCAATTGGATCTGATAGATAAGCCTCATTTGGTGTTTTGTAACCAAGACGTTTTCGCGGTCTGTTTTTTAACTTATGCATTACAGTATCAATCTGCACCCAGGGCTTCAGCCACCAGTTCGTGATAAACAAATTCTTTACCATTATCTGATGTCAAAGTTTTGCACACCTCATTGGATAACAGTGGCTTCTCTAACTTTTTCCGCTATCCTCAGTGCTCTGCTTTTCTGATCTACCAGGGTCACAATGGCTTGATGTTTGAAACCCAAAAGCGCGCAGTATTCTTTTAATCCAATAAGTATAACTATGCTACTTTTCTGAAACGCATAACAAGGAACACCCCACTTCGCTGTCTGTGCAAAATTTAGACCCTTAGCGCGCCGCGGAACCCCCTAGCGCCATAGTATGAGTCCGCACCGTTGTGATACACGAAGACCCTGCCGTAGCGGCGATCACAAAAGATGGCGCCGCCTAGTTTTCTAATATCAGAAGGTGTTTTCACCCAGCTCGACGTTTTTCTATCGAAATTTCCAAGTTTCTGTAACTCTCGATATTGTTCTTCCGTTAAAAGCTCAATGCCTATGGCAACTGCTACATCAATAACGTTATCTTCTGGTTTATTTGCTTTTCTTGCCTCCAGCGCTTCACGGTCGTAACAAAGGTTTCTGCGACCTTCAGGACTTTCCGCTGAACAATCATAAAAAATGTATTCGCCCGTCTTTTTATCATGCCCAACAACATCCGGTTCACCGCCAGTTCTTTCCGTTTCATTGAGCGACCACAGTTTTTCAGTATGAGCTTCCAGCTTTGCTTGTACTTTAGTCCACTCAAGACCTTTATGGCGGTTCATGTTTTTCTCAAAACGGGCTTTCAATGCTCTGAGCAGTTCTTCACGTTGTTCTGGTGACAACTCCTTTTTATTGCCATTAATGTTGTCCATACTTTTATAGTATCTCTGTTGAATAGGTGGGTCAAGCATATAATTGCCTAAATTGATTTCAAAAGTTCACTGCCGATACTTCAAGCGCATCGACCAACTTTTCTATTGTTGTAAGGGGATTCTTTTTTCATTGTTTTCCTTAAAAACAGGTAACGCAACAAAATCATCCAGTGATTATTAAGCTCAATCCTTTAAAAAAATATTTTCTTTGAAGGCGTGAAGGAAATTAACGCAAGTTGCCTTTTCTGGTGCAATTCGGGATGCAATTGGGGTGAAACAGGCATGAAACCTGATTCTTAATCAGCAGGTTCAGGGTTCGATTCCTTGGTGCGTCATGTAACTTTTTAATTTACGAAACACTCTAATCCCTCATTTTTGTCATTGTTGATATTCTTTGTGTGTCATGTTTTTGGTCAAAGTGACAAAACCGGACAGAAGTTGACAGTTTAACAATACTGGGGGGATCTATAGGGGATGGATGAGGGGAAAAAGGGTGAATTCACAGAAAGGTAAAAAATGCTCCGCAAACACTTTGCCAGATGGTGAGCGAAGCGGCACAAACCCCGATGACTTGACAAAGTGGGAAGTGGCTAAGATTGCAAAATATTAACCTCGGCTCAAAAAAGGATATCGATAGGATAAAATTCAGAACCGTAAACACAAAAACTATATATATAAAGACTATCTTGACAAATAGTTCAATTCTGTATATTATATTTCCGATAGTTAATATAATTATTAATATTAGGAAATAAAAATGAAGATCAGAGAGTTTGAATCCCAAGTGAAGGATTTACCGGCATTTAATCTCAATGATATCCGCAAGTTTGCCCCTGATTTTTATAAGGAGCAATTAAGTTATTGGCAAACGAAGGAGTTCATTAAGCACTTTGCAGGGCGCTACTATTACTTGGCAGATCAGCCGGTGGATGAAGGATTTTTATATATGATGGCTAATAGAATATATGAGCCTTCCTATATCAGTCTCGAATCAGCTTTAGAAAAGTATCAAATCATTCCGGAATCTGTGTTAGGTGTAACCAGTATCAGCTCCAGAAAGACCAAGCAATTTCAGAGTGCCTGGGGAATATTGCGTTACCAAAGTATAAAGCCAACTCTGATGTTTGGTTATAAGGTCATAGAAGTAAGAAAGAATATTAAGTATAAGATTGCTTTGATCGAAAAGGCTATCCTTGATTATCTGTATTTGAACACAGAAGTAGCTACCAGAGAAGACATTGAAAGTTTACGCTGGAATAAGGACCAATTATTAGGGCAGATGGATGATCAACTGTTCAATAGTTATCTGGCGATATTTAATAACAAGGCACTGGCGCAGCGAGCCCAACGATTATTGGAGTATATTCATGCTTGATATCCAGCAAATTAAAGAAGCATATCCTAACCATCTGCAAGCTTTCGAACGCAGTTTATTTCGTGAGTATCTGCAATATAAAGTATTGCAGGCGCTCTTTGAAAGTAAATTAGCCAGTAAGATTACTTTTATAGGTGGAACCGCCCTACGTATCGTCTATGGAAATCATCGATTTTCAGAGGATATTGATCTGGATAATTTCGGATTAAGCGGGGATGAATTTGACTTGATAGCTCAAAGCGTTCAACGACAATTGGAACTCGAGGGATTCGAGGTGGAGATAACAAAAGTTGAAAAAGGAGCATACCACTGCAGAATAAAATTCCCAGAGCTTTTATATGAACAGGGTCTATCTACTATTCAACAAGAAAAATTAATCATCAAATTAGACACGATAACTCAAGGTTATGAATATCAACCAGATATAAGAATAATAAACAAGTTTGATGTTTTCTCTGAAATTCGCGTGGCTCCCCTGAGCATCTTGCTTTCTCAAAAGATCTTCACTTCAATAAACAGAAAACGACCAAAGGGGAAAGACTTCTACGATATAACTTATTTGTTTTCAATGACAAACCCGGATTATGGCTTTCTAAAACTAAAGATGGGTACCGAAACAGATGAACAATTAAGAACTGAATACTTAGAACGGATTAAAAATTTTAATTTTATACAACTTGCGGATGACGTCGCTCCATTTCTTATTAGTCAAGACCAGAAAAAGAGGGTAGAAAAATTTCAAGAATTTTGGGAGCAGGTTGACCTGAAACTGGTTAAATAGTGGGTATGCACTGAACTATCTGGATTTAGATTAGAACCTTTTATACGATCACTTGAGTTACCTTTCCATTGGGTGCAACGCTGATGGAACACCGGCAGTATCGGGTGGCAATAATGGACAGTTTTGACACTTAATTGCGTACTGTGCGGACACAATGGACTTAGATATGTTGCAAAAAACATGAGTCTATTGATCTAAACAGAAGAGGGCGTTTCGTCATGAAACGCCCTCTTCGTGTTTTTTACCAAGACTTTTTGTAGAAAAGACTATTCTTCATAGGGCTTATGACAGAACCACCAGTCAAAACATTCCAAGGATTTGTCACCCAAGCGCTGTTTGACCATTTTCATGTCCGAGGCGGGGGAGACAATGATCCGATCTTTGATCAGCTCATTATTCGGCCAACCTGCAGGAACGGCACCCTGTTTTTCAGAGATCTGCAATACTTTGACTGCCCTTACGATCTCATCCATGTTGCGACCGATTTCCTGGGGATAATACATGATCAATCGCACTTTTCCTTTCGGGTCAACGATGAAAACCGCTCGGACGGTATTCGTCCCTTTGCCCGGATGAAGCATGCCCAGTTTATTGGCAATCGTGTCGTTGGCTGCGACAATAGGGAATTTTATTTCGACATCTAAATTTTCTTTGATCCACTCCACCCATTTTATATGAGAATAGACCTGATCCACAGACATTCCGATCAACTGGCAATCCATCTTTTCAAACTCATCAAATCGTTTTTGAAAAGCTACGAATTCGGTTGTACAAACGGGGGTAAAGTCTGCTGGATGGCTGAAGAGGACAAACCATTTTCCTTTGAAGTCATCGGGGATATTCATTTTCCCATGGGTTGTTTGCACTGTCATCTGGGGAAAATCATCCCCTAATAACGGCATATTAATTTTTGTTTCTTCCATTTCTCACTCCTTTTTTAGTTTTGGTTACCTTGGTTAATATTCTTCGTGCTTTTTATAGGACATTTCTAATTCAACATCCCGTGCACACATCTCAAGTTGTTTTCAATATATCCCGACACTCCGGACAGTATCCATAATATGTAACCTGTCGTTTGACAATCTGAAAACCTGAAATTTCCTTTTCGGTGAAGCCCAAATCATCCTGATCTTTTTCAACATCCACGATGCGATTGCAATGCAGACAGTACAAGTGATCATGAGCTTTGGTGGTTGGATCATATCGAACGGAGTCGTCTTCAAAGAGAGCAATCGCATCGATCATGCCTAATTCCTTCAGCATATTCAAGGTGTTATAAACCGTCGCCAATGAAACATCCGGCATCCTGTCTTTCAAGATGTTATAAATATCCTCGGCTTTGGGATGGCTGTCATTATTCACAAGAATCTTAAATATCTCACGGCGCTGCGGAGTAATTTTATAACCCTGTTTCTGAGCCTCTTCGATAAGTTCGTCAATATTTTGCATTTTTATTAGAATTATTCTTTATTTATAATTATTATAAATTAGATTCTCGAAAAAGTCAAGTTAAAATAGGTTTTTAATTGACCTATGGTGGAGATTTCTCACTTTTCCTGAGGTATTGGCGATGGCTTGTAAGGTTTATAGGCAGACAGTTTGTTGGGTAGTTTCGATCGAGGCATGAGCTCCAAGTCAGACGATGGGTGATTATGTCCTGTAAGATCCTGTGTGTGCACTCAGGTTGACAGGGTGCAGAGGTTTGGGGTGGATGGCTAGGTGATTGGTTTGATATGGTGAGAAGATGCTCTGCTGCGCTCGGGAGGACAAGAAGAACGAGAATCGCCGGTCGGAGCGCCAGGCAGTGCTAGTATGCTTAGGCGCAACCCGCCGCCCCATTCCGCTGAACCCCCAGCGTAACCATTCGAGAAATGGAAGTGACCAAAGCTTTTCTGGCTGCCTCCCCCTCCGTAATGTTCCGTTATGTTTAAGCAGTGAGAAGATTTCGACTTCTAAAACTGCTCTCTTTACAACGAAAAGAACAGTTCCACCAGATAAAGATAATTTGGTTTATCTAATTTAAAAATGAACGGGGTATTTCCTACAACAAGCTAGGTATTCACATAGAAGCGATACTTGCTTCCAATATAGTAACAGAGATTATGCTCGCTGAAACTGTAGTCAGAATTGTGGCTGACCCTGACAAACTTTAAGACTGGCTCTGATTGTGGAATCTGCAACTTTTCAGCTACAAATGGGGTAGGCAACATCGCTTCGAGGTATTCCTTTGTAGATGTCAGAATAATACCGAATGTAGCAAGATAATCGTAGAATGAGTTCTGATAATCTTTCGGATCGGTTGAAAGTCGTTCCGAATATGGGAAAGAATTAATTGAATAAGCAATGATATCGCCATCATTGACTGCTCTAACCCTTTTCAGCTGGATGATCTTTGCCCCTTGATTGATGTTTAACAAACCAGCAAATGAACGATCTGCTGGGACCAAATCGAGAGTGACGCTCACGGTGATTGCATTCATGCCGCGTTCCCGCATTTCATTTGTAAAGCTTTTCACGACAGAATTATTTTCTTGTGTCTCTTCCTGATAATTTTTAACGAAAGTACCTTTCCCACTAATCTGATAAAGGTAGCCCGCTAATTCCAATTCTGATATCGCTCTCTTGATGGTAATTCGACTAACATTGTATACTTTGCAGAATTCCTCTTCAGATAGAAGTCTATCCCCAGGTTTCCATTCACCCAACAAAATTCTATACTTGAGGTCTTCTTCTACTTGTCGATATTTTGGAAGTTTTTTTTCTAAATCACTTTTATTATAGCTATCTCGTTTTACCATACGCTTTAATAATATATCTCCCCGCCGCATTCCTCAACTAAGCAATGCAGCTATGATAGCCCCTTTTGAATTAGAGTTAAAAAACGTTGCTCTTATTTTATCATCAAGCAATTTCCTCGCTATAGAAGAGAGAATGGTGAGATGGGAATTCCCAATATTATCGGCAGGAACAGCAATTCCAAAAATATATTGTGCTTTTTCAGAAGAATTCCAATCAACTGGTTTATTCAGCCTGAGATAAACAAGAGAAGCATAGGTAACCGCGCACGATCTGGCGTGTGGAATCGCGATCAAGTCACCAACATAGGTTGAGATGATTTCTTCGCGTTCAACCACATCTTTGATGTATTGCTGCCGATCTATTACTCTACCCGGTTTTTCAAGAATATCTGCAATTTTCTCAATCACAGATAGCTTTGAAGGTAAATCAATATCAAGAGCCATTAACGATTCATTCAGTAGTTCCATCTTGATCCATCTGTAAGTTTTTTAAAAGACTATTTATAATACTGAGTACCAGGTGGCTCCCACTTCTTTCTCCCTTTTATTCCATTTATATTTGGAGTGGGAGCCACTGTCGATCTACAAATAAAACTTATCAATCAGCAAATTCAGCTTCTTCCACTTCAACATGATCTTTCAATAGAGCACCCATCATGAAAGCAGAAACCAAAGTTCCAATGACGAAGCAGAGTAAATATAGTAATACGTTGTTAGTTAGAGGTAAAGTAAAAACTCCACCAATAGGCGCGGTTAGCGTGAGTCTAAACAAACCAGATAATGCCCCTGCGACTGCTGCTCCTGTAACAATAGAAGGAATTACCTCTTTTGGATGCTCAATCGCAAACGGGATTGCACCTTCGGCAATATAGCTCAATCCCATGATCCAGGCAGCTTTCCCCGAGTCCTTGAGCTGCTGCGAGAATTTCTTGGGGAACAAAACCGTTGCCAGAGCACAGCTTGTACTGACCGTCATGCCAGAACAGCCAGCGGCAGCCATCGCAATAGAGGGGATGGTAGTACCCGCTTCACTGGTCAATGAAGCTACGGAGAATAAGTAGGCAACTTTATTGACCGGACCACCCATATCTAAAGCCAGCATGGCGCCGAGTACTGCGCCTAAAATAATCGCACTGCCCTCACTCAAATTTTGAAGGAAATTATTAAGAACTATGTTGATTGGACCAACCACAAAGTTGACTGCTACCATTACCAGCCCAGTCAGCATAACCCCAACAACTGGGAAAATGATAAGTGTTTTCGCGCCCTCAAATGATCTTGGCAGCCCTTTCGTAGCATTTTTTAGAAATTTAATCAAGTAACCCGCAGCAAAACCACCAACAATCGCTCCCAGAAAACCAGAACCACCGTCCTTGGCAAGCATGCCTGCGACCATACCGGCGAGAAGACCAGGGCGATCTGCAATGGAGAATGCAATGTACCCAGCAAGGATAGGCAACATCAATCCCATCGCAATACTACCAATATTTAATAACCAGGCAGAAACCGGGTTGGTGGCGCCAAAGCTAGCTGCGCTTGCATTACCGGCATCAAACAAAAATGCAAAGGAGATGAGCACACCACCCGCAACCACAAATGGGATGAAGTGAGACACTCCCGACATTAAGTCACGATAAACAGTACTCTTGCTTTTCATATTTACCTCCAGTAGATTTAGTAAATTTCGACTTTTCCTTCTTCAATGAGTTGGAAACATTTCTCAGCGCTGCGAATAGCATCACCTGTTGAGATACTGAGAACAGGTTTGCCACGAAACCGTTCCATAGGTACAGTGGTATCTGCAGCGACAATTACAGCCACAGCTTCCGTGATATCTTCTTTGGTTAATCTGTTCATGACACCCCCAGCGCCATCAGTTTCAACCTTAACCACGTAGCCATGTTTCTTCCCGACCTTCTCAAGGCTTTCTGCTGCAAGGTATGTATGCGCAATACCAGCCGGGCACGATGCAACAGCAACAATTGTTTTCATTTATGCTTCCTCTTCGTCAATCAGTAGTAACAAATTTTTCAATTCTCCATGTTTTAATGTGACTGGATTCTGATACGCAGGTTGAATTTCCTGTTCCATAAGATCGATATGGATGATGCGGCTGCAATCGAAACCAATTTTCACTTCACCTCCTTCAACCAAATTTTGTTCACTATTGAAAATCTGTAGAATATAACCATTCTCTTTTTCCGCTTTCTTTACTGTCCCATAACTACCCGTAAAAGATCCAAGTTCAAGGAATTTATACTCAAGGGGTAAATCAACACGCAACGGATTGATCGGGAAATATGAAATGGGATAGATTGTCTTATCAATATCCTGATTTTGGTAACACATTGATCCCACAGCAAATTCAGCATAGTCACGCATGATCTGGTTACCATCAAAATTAGTGTAAAAACTTATACCAATGTCAAAGGTATTTGCACCAAGCATTTGATGCTCGGGTGCCGAAATTATCTTATTTGCAAGTCCACTCGGTCTTCCCGGTCGTCTATTCAAATCAGGAAGTCCAACAAATCCCACCGATCGGAACAAGGTCACTTGGATATTTGAAAAACCGTCATCCGTGAAATCATATTCTTTAAGACTGCGTGTATATACTGTCAGGGTATACTCTTTCCCCACTGCAGAAACATGATTCAACAATGGTCTGGTGCTGCATGGTTCTTCGAAATATCCCTTCTGTCGCCATTCCTTCATTTCGATAGGATCACAAGCGCGTTTCACATAGCCAAACTGCGTTCCCGCATATGAATATTGATTTTTAAGACCAGTCCGTATCCCCAACCTGGTCCGGTGATCCTTAGCCTGGTTGAGAATAGAGCCATAGATTCGTATGATTTGTGATGATGAGTTCAGCTCCAGGACGATCTCATATTGCAGGGGTGAATCCGCCCGGCGCTCGGTTCGCGCTTCCAACGATTCAGGGATAAGAATTTCGCCTTTTATATGCATAGCCGCATAATCTGGCGTTTGTATGCATTCCGCCTCAGCATTGCAGAATTGGTCAATAATTATCATTTCCTTTTCTTTGTCTGGATAGGAATAATCATAGCTGTCACCTTCATCCCCCCCATCCTGCAAGAATAGTATGTTCTTAAAAGTATTCCCTAGTTTCTTGTCGGTGATATGTATGCCATTAGAGGTGTATTCGATACTATAACGTTCATTGTAGATAGAACGAGTTGCGTTGCTTGAACTGACTGGAACAGCCATACTATTGTCTGTTTCTTTGATGGTAAAGGTTTTATAGGAAATGCCATCGAATGGACCAACATTCGCTATTATGTCGGTCTTGAAAAACCATTTATCTTCGTTCATAAGGCTTACATCTTTGCGCATGACGCCACCGTAGATTTTTTCCTGTTTCAAGATCGAGTATTCAACGGGTACATCTTTATCCAGCAGCTGAAAGCCGGGGTGAGTGGATACAACAGTCATCCTTGCAACAATATTCCGTTTCCATGGGATGGTATTAAAGACAACCAACGGCATGGTTCCCAAAGGAAAATCTGGCAATGAGGCTGCCATCAGGCGCATCAAGTAGATCTTTGATGCCTCTGAATAATTCAGAGCAGCCAATCCATTTTCTTTTACCCAGCGGTTGGTAACATCCCCATGGGTTGCAGATGCATGAGTTTGAGAGTTAACTAATGTGTACCAAGCTTTATCAATAATGCCCTGATCATAGGGTATACCTAAAGAATCGAGCATCGCCATCAAGGGTTGCGTCTCATACGTCAATGACCTCTCGGCTTTATCCAAGATGGTCTTTATATCTGCCCGCGCCGAATTCATGCCTGATAAATGAAGCCGGTGATACTGAGGTGAGGTCAACTCAGATCGAAATGTTTTAATTCCTTTGCCATGCTCACGAACCCTGGTTAAATATTCCTCCCAATTGGTATAACGGAATTCCACATCGGGATATTTTTGGTTGTAATAAGAAATTAATTCCGGAATATGGAGCATAATCGGGTTCTGATCGAAACCTAATGGAAAGACAAATTCATTGGGTAATGTAGACCTTTCCAACAATCGCTCGATGAGTTTATCAACATTGATCTTGTTGTAATCCTCAGCTTGTGTGGTGAACAAGGTTTTACTCATAAATGCATAGGTACCATAGCCATAACCTGCCAGCAGAGTATGGCACAGCACTTGGCTGCCGTCATTTGACTCAAGGTAAAACTCATTGCCAAGATCGTAAATATCCCCAACCCCCCGTGTAAAAACGAAATCGTGTATTCCAAATTGTGCGAAGATTTTAGGAAAATCAATAGATTGTCCAAAAGGATCCGCCAGATAGGCAATTAAAGATGCCTTGCCAAGATTGTTCGCATGCTTAATACCCAAACGCAAATTATTTATTACTGATTCCCCACTACAAATAAAAGGATCAAGCTGAGAGACAAATGGTCCAATGATGAGCTTGTCTTTTTCAACCAACTGCCGAATCTTTTCTTCATCTTCAGGATGGATATCTACATACTCATCGATCGCTGCGGTTTGTCCATCAAGGAAAAAATCTTTAATTTCATCATTGTCAAATGCACGCAGCATCTCCTTGACATTGTAAGAAAAAACAACCATTGAATCCTGTGACGTGAAATACCAGAATGGGTCCCAGTGAGTATGGTGAATGCAATGTGCGATGACTTTATTTTTCACAATTCAACTCCGTTTATTGACGCATAACTGCTTTATGCAGTACTACCGGTTGTCTGCCTTTTGCCTTTACAATGAATTCTTTGACTCCTGCAGGGATAACAACTACATCGAGATATTTTGCTGTATATCGGTAATCTGGATTTTCTTTGGAACTGATTTCTACTTCTTCACCATCCACTATTGTAATGACACTAAAACCATTCTGGTTGCGACCAAGATACGATCCATCTGTACGCAAGTTTACTTTATACGTTTCAAAGTACATCAGATCGTTACGTCCAACCAGAAATTCCTGATACTCTTCTTGAGCATCCACTAAAATCGGATCAAAAGCTACGTTTTCTCTGACCCATTTCTCATCCCTGTCAAAATCCAATGATTTTTCTGCAAGTTTTGTATGAATGGGTCGCAGCTTTCCATTGTCATCTTTTCTAATATAGTCATATATCTTGTAGGTATATGCATTTATTGTCAGGCTTCCCAATTCTAAAACAACCTGATTTCTTCCTGATCCATGCACAGTACCTGCTGGTATAAACACCTGCAAACCGGGTTTTGATTCAAGTGCATTAATGTAGTCTCTATAAGGAATCATTTGACCCGACAATTCGGATTGCATACAAAGCTGTAAAAATTCCCTGCCATCAGCATCAGATCTAAAACCACAATAGGTTTTTGCGTCATGCCCGGTATTTACAACATAGTACGCTTCGCACTGACCAGCATAATCCCCATGCAAATTTCGCGCAAGTGTATCCGTTGGATGGCATTGAATGGACATATTTCCATTACTATGCCATGTATCATCATAATTAAACCGGATGGGAAAGTATCCGTTAAAACGAGAATACAGATCCTCTCCAATCATCTGTTTCCCAACAGCATCCATCATGGTGAGAAAAGGGATATCCAGGTAATGTGAGTTTATGTCGAAAGCTACACTAGCTTCCGTTGCAATTAATTCAAATGACCATGCAATCTTATCCGCAACTTCATCAGGGATGTTCCGAAGTTTTTTTATAAATTGCCCGCCCCATACGCCATCAATATATACCGGTTTCGGTCTGAATGGACGCTTGGTGACCTCTTGAAGAAGAGTTTGCAAAAACGAAGGATTGATATATGTAAACTGTCCTTGATAATTTTCGAGAATATAGTAATTAATTAGATTTCTTGTAATCACATCGCGTCTTAATTTCGTTGCGATCTCCACATCAACGAAATATGTCCTGCGAGCCATGGCATCGAAATCAAGTTCCTGATCATTGCCAATATTCGTATATCTTTTTTCATTTACACAAAAAGCAGTATCTCTTGGAGTGACGTCGATATAAATCGTTTTGTTCGCAATTTCAGCAAAATGGTCACAAAGACAGCCGTGACCGTAGACAATTGTCTTTTCGTCTGGTTTTAAGGTACTAATAAAGTCTTTTACTTTAATTGGGTCAAGGAAATCCTGGATGCTACCAGAGAATAACCTTCCATAAATTAATTCCGGATCAATATCTCTGTTTTCTGGTAGGCAATCAGAAATCAGGGCTTCTATTTCATCATTCGTTTTATAGAACGCTTTGACGTCTATTATAGAATCTGCTTCACATTTGGAAAATAACAGCGTAGCAATTTCTTCCATATTCGCCGTTAGGTATCCATCAACAACGAGCAATCCCTTATGAAATTGAGAACTGATCAATTCCACAATTTTGTTTTTTCCTTGGAGTATTGAATCACTGGAGTAAGGTAGACCGGAGATTGAATTCACAGCGTCTCGATCATCGAACCTTACAGGATTTATAAGATAACCCATGAATTAACTACCTCTGTCAGATCAAATTGTAATATATAATGTTATATCATTATATTAGCATAATATCAACCCCCAGTCAATATTTGTTTATTGGTTAACGATCCTAGCTAATATACATTTGGATCATGGTGTAATTTATCTGTTTTTCTATTCATCTTGGAGATTTCAAAATAATTGGGAAATTTACAATCATTAATTGTTTCTTAGTAAGTCAAATAAGAGCGGGGCATATATCAACCTTCCCATTCTGAATTATTGAGAATATATCTAGTTCATGTAGAAGAAACAATCTGATCAAGATATTAAACCAATTTTCTATTTAAGAAAACAAAACCGATATATCATAATCCTTTTAAAACCATGATTGTGTTTTTTCTATCCGGTTGTACAATCATGTGTGAATTGAACGATCACCCATAATGGAGGAATAATACTATGGCACAATACGAATACAAAGTGATCAAGATCCCTCTTATTCAACAAGTGTATTATTGCAGTTTTATGTCTTCTTTTGGCTGGCAGGTACAAAACATACAGGAAAGCGTGGACCGGGTGGTCAACCGCTCGATGGGTTTTTCACACAATACCAATTCTGGTCGCATGAACGCCACGACTTATTTTCACCCGTATACCAACAGCGCCCACACGTATGGATATTCTCACAACTATGGTTGGGGCAGTCAGATGAACACGGAGGTCACGGATGTGGAGACCAGCCTGACCATCACTTTTTTCCGCGATGCAGCCATCCCTTACCGTAATGAGTTAAATGAAATTGAAAAGCGCTTTTTTGCCGCCACACCCGCGTATCTGAATCGCTGCGCCCGGGAAGACAAGAAAAACGAGAGTCGCTGGTCGGAGCGCCAGGCAGTGCAAGCATGCTTCACTGAGGGGAATGCTCTGCTGAAACGCGGTAAACAACAATCCCGCCCACAATCAATACCCGCTCAGGTTCCCCCAAAAACCAGCGAAACAACGAATCAAGCCCAACCGCCAGTTCCCATCCCCGCCGATCCCCCCAGCGTAACCATTCGAGAAATGGAAGTGACCCACAATGTCTTTCAATCGAACCAGCCCGGCATCCAAATACGGTTGAATTTCGTTATCAAGAACCGCAAGGATATCCAATGCCGGACGATCGTCTATTTCTATGATGAAAAGCACAATCCCTTGCAAGATATCAACCAGCGCTACCATACAGTAGATAACAAGGTCTCGGTTGGCTCCACCTTCAAACCGGGGTTCGTTGAAACGTATTACAACAATTACATCCTTTTCATGCCTTACAGCGAACTGGATCAAAAGGATGGTGATTACAAGTTCAGCTTTATCGCTCAGATCTACGATGAAGTGACAAAAACCTTCCTGGCGACCTCCCGTTCGGAAATTTTCCGCTACAGCCAGAGCGGGCAATCCATGCGCGGAGAAACGATCGAAGCTGCCAGCAGCCAAAAAGTCACGCCTGTACGAGCCAAAGCCACAGCCGGTACTCCACGCAAGACAACTCCTCCACCACAACCCAAACCCGCTGCCATTCCT
Source organism: Anaerolineaceae bacterium (assembly GCA_003446605.1). Taxonomy (GTDB): domain Bacteria; phylum Chloroflexota; class Anaerolineae; order Anaerolineales; family Anaerolineaceae; genus UBA4781. The sequence continues at coordinate 16,381 of DMDF01000166.1, read as the reverse complement.
CAGCGACCCAGTTTCAAAGAATATTCCGCCACCTTCTGCAAAAATTACGGATGGGACGAATTGACCGAAGACCGCAAGGTTTTCCTGCAGGGATTGGAGCTGTGGTATGACGGGAAATATGCCCAATCACTGCCTCATTTTAAAAAGGCTGCCAGTCTGAACCCGAAAGAAGTGTGTTACTGGGAATTCGCATGCGATCAATTCTTTTACAAAGGTCAGTTTGATGAAGCCATTGCATTTCTGCAAAAGGGGCTGAAAGAGCTGGGTGAAAATCCGCGCCTCTTGTACAAGTTAGGTAGCGCCTTTGTTCGAAAATCCGATCCAGGGCAGGCGGAGCAGATCGCAGAGAAACTTGGAAAGCTAGAAGGTCAATATAATCAAATCAGTTACCACTTCCTCCTTGGAGATATCGCAATGAGTCGTAAGGATTACAAATACGCCATCCAATGTTTCGATAAAGCGGATGATCTACGACCTCCAGAACAAAACAAGATCAAGGGCACCTGGCAGCAGATCTGCCGAGATCAGATGAAGCAAGAAAAGAAATCCACTCGGTGAATGGATTCAACGTGCCATATACGTTTCTTGCCTGATGTATCGCTAGTTTAAAGGAATCAAGACTGCCGAGAGCGCGCAGAGAATTTCGCTTGAAATGGATTTACGAATTCCCTTCTATTTTTCCATACTCTTCTCAAAGATAGGAGAGCGTATTGACTGCACACTTGGATAAGTTGTAGAATACAGCAGACCACATCATCCACATTAATCCTCATCACCTGATAACTCTAGTGCATACAAGAAAGCTCAACTTATGCGTATCGGAGAGATATCCAGTAGTGGGGTAGAATGCAGCAGGGATTATTCTGGTCATTTCTTAATATTTCTTTATTACTAGAGAAGGTACAAGCCAAAAAACAAACTCCATTGACTACTATAATTTTCCTGGTGCCGCAGACATGATTTTCATATATGTCTTGACAGGAAAATCACAATCATCAACCAGAGGATTGAAAATGTTGAATTCAGAAAAAAGCGAGAACAATACTTTAAAATCGGACGAGATGGACACAACCTCCCATTCTTTTATTACTCCCCGCATTCCCTTTGCTGCATATAAAGGAGATAACCCTTATATATTTATTAGCTATGCGCATAAAGATTCTGCGATGGTATATCCGATCATCACTCAATTCAATGACCAAAGCTACAACATCTGGTACGATGAAGGTATCGAACCAGGCATTGAATGGCCAGAAGAAATCGCAAATGCGCTCAATTCCTCCAGCCTTTTTGTGGTGTTCATCACCCCCAATTCCGTCGCCTCCGAAAATGTACGTAATGAAATTAATTTCGCGTTGGCAAAAAAACTACCCTTTATCGCTATTTACCTGTGTGAAACCTCATTGACCCCTGGTTTGCAGCTGCAGATCGGATCCAAACAAGATATCCGAAAATACATTCTGGATGATGATTCATTTAGAAGAAAATATTCTTACTCCTTTGACAGCATTTTTCACAAGCCAGAGAAGGAACCCGAACTCCCCATACCTGAAGACCAAAAAAACCCTCCACATACCGATAGACCTGCTGTGATTCCGACTACTCCACCTGCGACCGGAGCGATTCCCTTTGTCTGCGATATTATACGCAAGGCTGCCTGTGAAAAACTTGGATTGCCCGAAGACAAACCATTGGAGCAAAAGCATATCAACGTTGTCACTGAATTGACGCTCTTTGCAGATGCTTTTGGCAAACAGTATCTGGCTTGTTCGAAGGATAAAGAGCGGCTGATGGTGTATAAAAAGGAAAGTCAACCTGTATTCTTCTTTGAGAGAGGCAGCATCACTGATCTCTCTGATTTTTCCTATTTTCGTAATTTGCAAGACCTCCGCTTGATCTTTCATACGTTTTCAGACCTGGAGCCCCTGGCAAACCTCCCCCTTAAAATCCTCGATCTCTCCTGCAACCAGCTGGCAGACCTCTCCCCCCTGGGAGAATTAACACAAATGACCAACTTGAGTCTGGATTTTACAACATTCAACAGCCTCGCCCCACTTGGTAAAGCGAAAACACTCCGTTTTTTATCAATGTATGATATCTCGTACCAGGCATTCCACGAATTATGCCAGCTCGATCTTCCCAATCTACAGACATTACATATCCCCAACAGCAAATTAGAAAGTTTAGCCGGTATCTCAAACCTGAAAAGCCTCACCTGGTTAAGTATTAACGATGGTGTGATTTTTGAGTTTGACGAAATCGCGAAATTAAAAAATCTGAGCGTCCTGGCACTTGCCAGAACAAAATGCTTCGATTTTTCATTTTTAAAGGAATTGCCTCTCTTGAACACGCTGTCGGTGGATGAAGAACAAAAAGCACAGATCATTGAACAGTTGGGAGAAAAACCGCCCTATCTTAAATAATCTTGTCAGTGCAAGATTAAAAATCTGGCAACACTATATCAACAAGTTTTTCTAAAAAACATCAAACATACGAGAAGGATTTGAAATAAAAATACATCATCATGAAAACAAAATATTTACCGCTCATCAGCCTATTCCTAATTACATCGTTCATACTATCCGCTTGCAGCAGCAAACCTAGCGTAACTACCCCCAACATTGAAGAGCAGGATACAGTGGAAACATCTTCCATCGTAGTAACTCCTGAAAACACAGCGCCTGTCCCCCCTACCGAGATGCCAGAGATCATCCCCTGTACGATCGCATTTGATTCTGATCGCGATGGAAATTTGGAGATCTACGTGATGGATGCTGACGGGAACAATCTGCGCAATCTCACGAATAATTCGGGGGATGATTGGAATGCAGCGTGGTCGCCAGATGGCAGCCAGATCGCCTTTGTTTCTAATCGTGAAAATGAGCAGGGCGGTGGACAACATATCTATATCATGGATGCTGATGGTAATAATATACAGCAGATCACCAATAGCAATTTTAACATCAGTAATTATCCGGATTGGTCACATGATGGCAGTGCCATCGTTTTCTCCAGTGAGGTGAATGGCAATAGTGATATTTATGTCATTAATATGGATGCCAGCATAGATCCAACAAACCTGACCAACAGCGCTGCACAGGATATCCAACCCACCTGGTCGCCGGATGGCAGCCAGATCGCGTGGCTTTCAGGGAATAATGAAAATTGGGATCTCTTCGTCATGAATGCCGATGGCAGCGACGTGAAAAACCTCACCGAGAACGGTGGGGTTTATGATATCACATGGACAATTGATGGGCAGTTGTTCCTCCATTGGAGAAATGAGGAATATGGCTGCTTCAACTGCGTGATGGATGCTGACGGGTCGAATGTCATTGATGCAGGTGGCAAGGGAGAATTGCAGCGCTATGTACCTTTCTGGACTCCAGACGGAGACAGCGTGGAATTGACTTCAGCTGATATTAACAATGGAAATGATGAGATCTACCTGGTTGGTGAAATCTACCCAGACATGTTCTTCAACCTCACCAATAATCCAGGAAATGACCGCAATCCCGATTGGCCTGCGAGTTGTGCACCTTAGAACACATTGTCAACGATCAAAGAGCATCTTAAAAAACATCCTGTAAAAATGGAGGGTTAAAAATAAACCCTCCAGCCTTGTTAGCGAAGAAATGGTCTATTCAGAACACTCGCTGATATAATCATCTTCATCATGCCGAAAAGACCCTACGAAATCCTGTTGATCGGCGCAGGTAACCGCGGCGCCGAAGTGTATGGAAAATGGATTCGCTCTCATCCCGATCAGCTCAAGATCACAGCAGTTGCCGAACCAGTCGATTTGCGACGGGAAACAGCAGCAAAAGATCATGCCATCCCACCCTCACGCCAGTTTACAGGCTGGGAAGAAGCGCTGAGCAAAGGGCGGTTAGCGGATGCAGCCATCATCTGTACCCTCGATCAGCAGCATACTCTGCCAGCCCTGAAGGCACTCGAATGCGGGTATGATGTGCTGCTTGAAAAACCGATGGCATCCCGTTTATCGGATTGTGTGACGCTGGTGCAGGCTGCCGAACGTCATGGCAAACTGTTACAAATTGCCCACGTACTGCGCTACACAGATTTCTTCCAGCGCGTCTACCACATCGTGCAGTCAGGTGCGCTTGGTCAGATCATCACCGTCTCGCATCGCGAGAACGTTTCCGCCTGGCACATGGCACACAGCTACGTGCGCGGCAACTGGCGGCGCACAGAGGATTCCAGCCCGATGATCCTGGCAAAATCGTGCCATGATCTGGATATCCTGTATTGGATTCTGAGCAGCCGCCCAAAAAGCTTGAGCTCGGTTGGCGGGTTGAAACATTTCCGCCCAGAGAACGCACCCAGCGGCGCTCCGCAGCGCTGCTTGGATGGCTGCCCTGCGGCTGCCACCTGTCCCTTTTATGCGCCAGCTGTATACATAGACCTTGAACCAATTTATATTGGGTTATCCCACGCACAGAACAGAATCATTCGCTTGACAGGACACATGATGCAGCGCAGCCCGGGTGTGGTGCGCGCCGCCGCAACGATCATCCCACCGCTGCGTCAGATTACCGACTATACCGGTTGGCCACGATCGATCATCACCGATCAACCCTCTGACCCTGCCAGCGTGTATGAAGCGCTGCGATCTGGACCCTATGGGCGCTGCGTATACCACTGCGACAATGATGTGGTCGATCACCAGATCGTATTGATGGAATTGGAAAATGGCGTCTCGGTTTCCTTTACCATGCACGGGCACAGTTTCGAAGAATGCCGCACCATCCGCATTGACGGCTCGCAGGCAACCCTGCTTGGCAAGTTTGGTTGGAACCAAACCTTTATCGAGATCCATAAACACAGGGGAGGAAAATACCAGCGGATAGAGATGCCTAACAATATCGAGCAGGGAGGACACGGTGGGGGGGATAGCGGTCTGATGGAGCATTTTGTGAAAGCATTGGACGGCGTTCATGATGCCACCCTCACCGATGCGCGCTCTTCTTTGGAAAGCCACCTGATGGCATTCGCCGCAGAACAAGCTCGCACCACAGGAAGCGTGATCGATATGCCTACATTCCGCGCCGAAGTGGAAAAGACGACATTATTCAGTTGATACGTTCCCATTCTTGATATCTGTACAATACCATAACGCTCCACCTGTGGGATGTTTTCCGGTCACATTCTGCTAGACTTTAATGTACCGAGATTCCACCTTTTCAACGAAACTAAATTGCGTTGAGCATGTACATTGAATGGGAAGAAACATGTTGGGACTAAAGAAAATGGATGCAATATTTGTTGGTTGGGCATTCTTCTTACAGATCGCCCTGATCATCCACTTTGCACTCCGCAAACCATTCTTCGAAAGCTATACACTTCAATTTGGATGGATCATCTATGCCCTGTGCATTCCAGCAGCAATCATCAGCATTGTGCTCTTGAAGGGTGGAAAATCGTGGTCGTTTTGGTTGGGAGGGTTCCTCTTCGTCATCTTTGCCATCTACGGCTACTATGTCGATTATGTGCAACACATCCCGTGGAGAAATCCGTTGATGCTGCGTATCATGTTCCCCTATGTGACCCTTTACTTAGCTACCATCATGTTCTATTGGTGGTCGCTTGCTCTTATCAGCCGCCCATTATGGTTTGTTTACGCATTCCTTTTTATCATCAGCACAACGCTTAATGTCTTCTCCCATTAATAAAATGAACGCGTTCTCTGAACATACCGATGAGTCACCCTGCGATTAAACATGAGCTGCATTTTCAATGCACACACAGATCATAACATTTCTATACATTTATTGTCTTCAAAAGCCATGAAGCTTCTTTCCAAATGTGACCACCATACCACAGGATTAATCCCCTTTTGCCACTGCCAGATTGGTATGAAGAGATTCATGATAAGAGATTTTTTATATTCATTTTGTAAGTCGTTCAACTTGACCGATAGACCACAGCTCCTCAATTTTTGATGATAATTCTCCAGTAAAAATTCCTCGTAAACTTTACGTCGCGATGGATACCAGTGTAATCCGATCATGTAAGCCAAGTCATCCATAGGTCTGCCAATATCCCACGAATTCCAATCAATAATACGAATACTTCCTTTACCAGGTTCGATCGGATACATAAAATTCCAGAAATGGGCGTCACCATGCAACAATGTTTTTGCAATATCCGTATTCCCCGGAAGCCAGGTTTGATTTTGGGAAGATAATACCAACTCATATAAATTTTTTCTTTCTTGGGGCAACCTGTCTCCGATGAAATTGAAAAAAACTGGGATATGAGTGACTGCCAGTTCAATCCGATTTTTCCATGTATTTCCCAAATTGCTTTTTCGATAAAGATCGTCTTCTAAATCATGGTGATCCCACCAAAAAGCATGGATACAAGCCAAACAGTTAATTGCGGTCACGCATTTATCAATCGTGGGAGGAATAGGCCAATCAGTTTGGTCATGTGTTGTTTCTATGTTTTCTAAAACAAAAAATGATTTATCGCTCGCAGAATTGAATTCAGAGTAATAACATTTGATGATTTCATCGTTGTTCATTACAGGCGCAATTTCTGATAAAAATACATATTCTTTCAATCCATTTGCCATTTTCAGAACAACATCCAGCTGAGCTTTAGGATTTGATGTCTCTATATTCAATATAAATATTTTGGGATTACTAAAAAATGTCAGGGATGAGTTCCGTATAGAAATCGATTTAATATCCCCTTTTTCCAAGAGGTGTGATTTTGACAGAGCATGATGCAGCCATTCCTGATTTATAGGATCTGGTAGTTCAATCATTTATGAACTCCTTGCATATACCATATATAGAAAGATTTTAGTATAGTATCCAGTATGTATTTTTTCTCGATACAAGATCATTGCACACCAGTAGAATAGGACACATAGGGCGCATTTTCTAAAACCTTACTTACCCACCCTGCGGTTAACGGCTCTTCCAGAAATAAACAATGTCGCTACGATAAGAGCAATGACGTACAGCGCAACCCGTAAAGAATACGCATCCGCAAGCATCCCAACCAACGGTGGACCCAACAAGAACCCTGCATAACCAATGGTTGCCACACCGGCAATGCCTCTGCCAGGTTCAGAACCGTGTAAATTGCCAGCGGTGCTATACAACAAAGGGATAATATTTGCTAATCCAAACCCGGTCAACGCAAACCCGCTGATGGCGAGCCAGGGTATACTGGTCATGCCTGCCACTACAAAACCCATTGCCGCCGTAATACCTCCCACGCGAATGATCACAGCAGGCTTCAATTTTCTGGTAAGCCAATCGCCCATCAATCGACCCAGTGTCATCATCGCCGAAAAGGCGGCATATCCTAACGCGGCTGTGGAGGAATCTGTGCCAAGTACATTCTTCAGATACACCCCACTCCAATCTGATGATGTGCTCTCACCCAATGCCGAAGCAAAAGCAATGGCACCCAACACCCATAGAGCCTGTTCTGGTAATTGAAATACCACACGTTTTTTGGTCTCCTCTGCTTTTACAGGTTGTAGATTACGGGTGGAAAAGTATGAAACGACCGCAGCGCACACTGCCACCAGTATGAAATGCTGAAATATGGTTGCATGCGGAAGAGCAGCCATTCCGGCTCCGATCAGCGCTCCGACCACACTCCCCACACTATAACCGGCATGGAAAGATGACATCATCGGCTTGCCAGCTTTTCGTTCCACCAGAACAGCCTGCTCATTCATAGCCACGTCCATCAAACTGATGCCCGCACCAAAGATCATCAGGCAGAAGCCCAATAGAAATGGACCAGGTGCCAAGGCTATCAAAGGCAGCATGATTGAGTTCGATAATGCTGCAATCAAAACTACCCTATGGCTGCCGAGCTTTGCGATCAACCCACCCGCAAACAATAACGCCAGCAGTATCCCACCAGATGGTGCGAGAAGCAATAATCCCAGGGTGCCTTCTGTCAATTGAAATTTACTCTGCACGGCTGGAATACGCGAGACCCAGGTAGCCATTAAAGCACCATTAATAAAAAATGCCGCCAGCACAGCGGTTCTCGTTTTGGTGAAGCGCGCGTTTTCAGCCATGAAATTATCCTTTTGATAAACCAAACTTTACACAGGTCATGTCAGTATCTGTGCAATTCTAACAGTAAAAACTTCAGACACGATTATAATCACAGAAATAGATCCATTGTTTTTTCTGATCCCTCTCTTTTTCCCTCGAAAGGATATGTCAACCATGTCTCATGTGATCATAGAGTTTGAACATTCTCTCTCACCTGATGAGCTGAAACAAGTGCAGGAAATGAACACCCCGTATAAGATCCAGGAATTTCTGGATAGCGTGATCTATCCTGCCGGGGAAGAAAATCGCTCGCCGGTCGATGTCTTGCGCAGGCGCCAGGCACACTGCCTGGATGGAGGTCTGTTTGCCGCAGCGCTTTTGCGCCGTATTGGATATCTTCCTTTAATAGTAGATCTACAGCCTGAACCTGGTCTGGATGACGACCATGTGCTCGCCGTTTTCAAGGAATTCGACTGCTGGGGTGCGGTGGCAAAATCGAATTTCAGCGGGTTGCGTTATCGCGAACCGGTATATGCAACCGTCCGAGAGCTGGCGCTTTCTTATTTCAACGATTTCTTCAATATAAAAAGTCAGAAAACCCTGCGAACATACACCACACTGATCAACCTCGAAACATTCGATGACTTGCACTGGATGACGAAATCCTCCGGTGTGGATGCGATTGAAATTTATCTAAAATCGGCAGAACTGACTCCATTGATCTCACCGGAGCAGGCTAAGTATCTTTCCATAGTAGATGAACGTTCCTTCCGCGCGGGTACGCTGGGCATTAATCCAGAAGGGGTATATAAGCCTGATTAATTCAATATTCAGGTAAGGAATAGCAATCCAGGTATATGGCGCATAAGATATCTATATATTAATCATCGTTAAGCACATTTCCAGCGCACCCAGATGATCTAGATCCATCTGGGCGATTTTATATTGATCATCCTTGTATACAAGCTTATCTCTATCGTGGTTATTCCGGCGTGGATATGAATCGGAAAGCAGCATACAGAAATTGAATGTGATCCCGCTTGTGGGTGGTCTGTTCGATGGAATGGAAAATATCTGGATGTATCTTTCCAGATCAAAGTTTCTTGGTTAGCTTGCCAGTATTTTTACAACCGGGAAATACCTGGTCGGTATTGTTATCATTACGTTGCTTTTGGTCGGGTTAGTTAAGGTGTCTATAAAAACGTTAAAAAGATAAACAATAGAAATTTACAACGCAGAAAGAAACCTCTCTAATACAAGAAAAGCGGTCAATTCCTATTCTTTCCTAGTTAGGTATGAACACGGTTCTATGTGCCATATAATTATCCATATGAACTTTTTTTATAAATGTTGGAAATCTAAATCATCAAGTTCATTGAAATTAAACAGAATCTCAATCCGCTAAATAATCAAGCCCACTCAATACAAGAGCGGGCTGATGATGATATAAGTATTAACACCAAGACCGTAGAAGCATCAAGCCGAAAATATGTTCATCTCAGTATAGACAAAGATCAATAGAAACTGGGTGTTCGCGCTTAATTTCATATTTTTGTTTTATTTCATTGAATCTCAGATTGTACCTTGACTTCGATCCAAATATCGACATAAAGATTGAAAGAATATTTAGTATTGAATTCCGTGCTCAGTGAACTATACACGACCATGCACAATGCTTTTCCTTCAAATAAATTTTTGTATCTTTTGTGGCATTAATTCCTCATTTTTTATCCTGTTCCGTTTCCCTTAGGTTATTACTCCCTATGGGATTTATCCTAACCCAACTATTTTCCGAAAGTAGCCTGGAGAACTTCCTCTTCATTTGTTTGGTTTCCGTCAAGGATAGCTTGAATCTGACCATTAAATAACACAACGATGGAATGTGCCAACCCAATGATCTCGGAGATCTCTGATGATACCAGGATAATCGTTTTTCCCTGCGCTGATAGTTTGTGGATTAATTCATAAATTTCAAACTTCACGCCGACATCAATCCCTTGCGTGGGCTCAATCAATAAAAGGATTTCCGAATTAGTTGCAAGCCATTTAGCCAAGGATACCTTTTGCTGGTTTCCGCCACTCAGATTACGTACAATCTGTTTTAAGGATGGCGTTTTGATGTCCAGTTCTTCTACTCCTTGTTGCGCTAATTCTCGTTCTTTGTTAAAAAGGATGAAACCTGGAAATTGGGTAAGGTCCGATAGTGAGGGCAGCGAGATATTTCTTTGAACAGAAAGTTCCTCAAGCACCCCCTCTTTTTTTCGGTCTTCAGGCATATACCCAATATGGGCTGATTTTGCCTTAGCAGGAGAGGGTTTGAAGGGTATTCCTTGTAGAAAGACCTGACCTGAATTGATAGGAAAATCGCCGATTAAAGCTTTCCCAAGTTCAACCTTCCCTGACCCTGCCAACCCCGTGATGCCTATAACTTCACCTCTATGAATGGATAAATTAATATCCTTGAAAACCATAGAGGACGACAGATGTTCCAGCCGCAATACTTCCTCTTTTATTACCTTGTTTTTTTCTGGGAAGGCGCTCTTTATTTTTTTTCGTCCTGTCATGTGATTAATGAGAATATCTGGAGTAACCTGATTAATAAGAGAGGTAACCACCAATTTCCCATCGCAAAGAACAGTTACAACATCCGCAAGCGCGAAAATCTCTTTCAGCCTATGCGATACATACAAAATAGTAACTCCCTGATTTTTTAGATCCTTGATAATATTAAACAGGGGAATGATTTCTGAATCATTTAGGGCTGCAGTTGGTTCGTCCAAAATAAGTAGTTTGCATTTTCCAACCAGCGCTTTGGCGATCTCGATGATCTGTTTCTCACCAACTTTGAGATTTCCAACTAACGCCTGCAATGGGATGTAACTTGCATTCAGCTGGGCAAGGGCGCTGGCTGCTTTTTGTCTCTCAGTTTTTTCGTCTAGAATCCCGAAGTGGTTAGGCTCCTTGCCCACATTGATATTCGCTGTAACAGTCCTGGTGGGTAAAAGATTGAGTTCTTGATAAATCGTCGCAATCCCATCCTTGATCGCCGCACTTGGGTCAGCCGGAGCATAAGGCGCGTTTTCAAAGATCATCTCTCCTGAATCAGGCGCTAGAGCACCCGAAAGGATCTTCATTAGGGTAGATTTTCCAGCACCATTAGCACCTACCAGTGCATGAATCGTTCCTTGTTCAACCTCTAGGGAGATATCGTCCAGAGCCTGGACCCCTGGAAAAGAGCGGCTGATATTTTTAAGTGAGAGGATAGTAGTCATTCTTAATATTCCCTCCTACCTATTTCGATAGTGCAAGCGGTCAAGAGAAAGGGCAAGAATCAGGATCAGACCTTGAATAATATCCTGGGTGTAAAGCGGAATTCCCAGCAAAACCATTCCATTATTGATAGTCATCAAGAAGATTACTGCAATCAATGTGTTTTGTATCTTGCCCTTGCCCCCACTTAAACCGATGCCACCCAAGATTACCGCCGTTAAAATTGGAAAGAGGAATTCATTTCCCATACTTGAGGTAGCAGAGCCCTGTCGCGAGACTTGCAGCAAGCCACTAAAGCCACCCAGAAATCCTGCAATTGTGTAGGTCAACATTTTTAATTTGTCGACTTCTATTCCAGCCAGCCAGGATGCTTTCTCATTGTTCCCGATTGCATAAATGCGAGCACCAAAAACGGTTTTATTCAGAATTAAATAAAATATGCAATAAAAAAGCAACATTAGAATAACAGAAAAAGGAATAGACCCAATATAACCCCTAGACAGAAAAGCTATGGAATCAAGTTGAGATCCTGCAACTGTTTTACCCTGTGTCCAAGCAAGCGCTAAACCATTCAATACGGTCATCATCCCCAAAGTAGCCACCACTGGGTTGATTCGTACTTTCGTTACTAGAAACCCATTTACGAGTCCGATCATGCCTCCAACGAGCACACACACCAAACCAGCCAAGGCGGGCGATAAATTGAAATCCACCATCAAATTGGCGCCGACAATCCCTGAAAAACCCAGTAAGGCTCCAACAGAGACATCCATTCCACCCAGTAGCATGACCAGCATTTCACCAATTGCCGCAATGCTGACAATGGCTCCTTGCCGTAACACCGTGAGAATATTCTGGGATGTAAGGAACGTATCCGTCTTAAATGAAAGAAAGATGAACCAGAGTGCAAATATAAAGATATAGCCATTCTCTCCAATTATTTGAAGGACTTTCTGAGAATTATTCTTCCTTTGATAACGCATAGAAGATCTCCTTTGTATATAATTAATGCATAGGAGGAGCTTTGACAGTTCCTCCTATAATATTTTTAATGTAATCTATTTCATGGTAGATTCTGTTACTTTTAAAACTTCTACCTTAATGTTCTTTTCAACTGTCGCATGTGCCAGGAGTTTAATGGCTGCATCAATCGCCATCACACCCGTTTCAGATGGATTGGTATCCACGGTTCCATAGTACATGCCTCCAGCCTTGATCAGGTCAAGTGCATATTCTTCTGCATCAATACCAATAACGAATGTTTTTTCTGGGTCTTTATTGGCAGCTTGCAATGCGGTTAAGGCACCATATGCCCCAAGATCAGAAACGCTAGCAATCACATCTATATCAGGATAAGCTTGAAGGGCATTTTCCACAGAAGTTTGCGCATTTTCAGTTGTTCCGCCAAGGAAACGACCAATAATTGTGGCATTCGGAGCAGTCTGTAATAGACATTTTTCGATATTATCCGCACGAGTGACAATATTGGGAAGGTCCGGATAATCCAAGATAGCAACAACTCCCTTTCCATCTAGAAAGGTGTTAATCGCCTCACCCGCCAGTTCGCCGTTGGCGCAGCCTAAATCAGCATCCTCAATGCTGATTCCGATACCATTGTAAGCAGATTCCCGACCAGAAGTTTGGACGATGTATACACCTGCTTCGACCGCTGCTTCCAATGCAGGCTTAACGACAGCGGGATCGAGGACACAGATAACAATGGCTTTGGCACCAGCTGAGACGAGGTTTTCAATAGCAGAAATCTGTTGATCAGCCTGGACTTGGGAATCAATGACTGTAGTTTTGATTCCCAACTCTTGTGCATAATCTTGGGCTGAGTTAACAAGAGTGGCATGATACTCGGAGCCCATAGTGCAAGATATGATACCAATCATCCCTGTTCCCAAAGCGTCTTTTGCGTCTGCAATTTCCGCGTCGCTCGGTACTAGTTCCGCTGCCGTTCCCAACTCATCCGTAAGCAGGGTCGGGGCTGCTGGCTTTGCAAGTGTGGTTGAATCCGCTTGCGTAGGCGTTGGTGTAGTTGCTGGAGTGCAAGCAGTCAGTATAACCAAAACCATGATTATTAAAGCTAGTTTTTTCATATTTCATTTCTCCTTTTGTAAGCAATTTAATAGGAATTATCTATAACCCATTGATCTTAATATTCGATGTTTTTGCGATAAGTACCTCCTTAGTAAAAGGTATCAAAATTTTATAGCCCTAAATTAGGTCTTCGATTCTGTTCTCGGGTACTCCCAGTGAACCACCAGCACTCTTGAGACTATACGTTGCTACATGGCTTGCTAAACGCCCTGCCTTAACTTCATCCCAACCTGCGAGAATTCCCGCAAGAAATCCGGCATCAAAGGCGTCTCCCGCCCCAACAGCGTCAATTATTTCATTAGTGTTCACAGGAAAAGCCGGTAGCTCAATTGACTTATCTGCGGTCGTAACAATACAACCTTTTGCACCGCGTTTTATAACTACTGTACTGGTTCCTTGGGCTCGCACTACTTCTGCGGCTTCATTGAGTGATTCGCACCCTGTAGTAGATCTGGCTTCATACTCATCCATGAATAGGATATCTACGTATCTAAGAAGGTTACCAAATGCTTTAATCCAAGGACCTTCAACTGGGACAGTAGGAAATTGTGAATCGATAGAAGTAAGAAGCCCACATTCCTTAGCAAACTTATAGATCGTTTCTGTTGGCTCACCCCAAACCTGCGGGTAATGAAGATAGCCACCACAGTGGAGAAGTCGTGCCTTTGACAGGTAATCAAGTTGTGCTTTATTAAAGACGAGAGGCCAGGGGGCATGGCTAGCCAACCTGCCGGCTGCAGGTCTTTTATTTCCGCCAAATAGGAGGGGGTAAATTCCCACGGCGGATGCCATGCCTTCCTCCACTTGCACCCATTCAGTGTCTATACCCTTGTCTTTCATTTCATCTAGAATAAAAGCACCAAAAATATCGTCCCCCACGCATGACATGAGACCAACTTTTAGTCCCAATTTAGCCAAATCCTGAGCGGTATATCCTACTGAGCCGGCGGTTGTTAGTGTAACTTCACCAAGACCAGTCCAACGAGCGAGCTGATCAAAATCGCGAGGTGCTGTGCCATGTAGAAGGATGTCTACATTTAGAGTTCCTATTGCTGCGACATCAATTGTCATAATTATTACCTCCATTTATTCATATAAAAATATTATTTCTAGAGTCTGAGTGCCAGACATGAATTCGAACAAAGGGTAAATCTGACAAGCTAGATGATTAAAGTTCATTATCCAAATCCAAAAAGGAGTTTTTATGAAAAAGCTCTTCTTTTTAAATGTGATAGGTATCCAAGGCAAGGATTCGTACAATCAAGATAGCTTATGATCCACTTGAAGCCCAAAGAAGGCGGGATATTTACCGCAAACACATGAAATCCAGGCAAGATTTCGGAGATAGGTAGAATTTGCGTTGCCTACAAAATTTCCGATTAGATAGAGAATAAGATCATATCAAGCTCTGGTTTCCTTGGTCTTTGTTCTGTTTTTAATGTTCGAACTAATATCTGAACCTCATCTATGGTTTGTTTGTAAAATACAATAAAAGTTGGTTGCAAGTCTCGATACAGAATAGAGCAGAGCTTATTCGTCCACTATGCAACATCCGTATCGAGACTACTATTGTGAATTTGCCTACATCTTAGTGAGAATCTGGTGGGAAGAGCATATTTAAACCCCTTGCGTACTTTGGTATGTTGTACCTTCCGCAATCCGGGTTTAAGCCCTGTTCCACAGCGCAATAGTAGGCTAATAACTCACCAACAAAAGCAACTGGCAAAGTGAAGAAAGTTTCATCACTCACCGGTAACCTAACTACGTTATCCATTATCTTGGATAGCTGGTCATCGCCCTCGGTAACAATTCCAATCGAGGGGGTCTTCAATACCTGGGTGAGTTTTGCCACATCCATTAACCATGGGTAGGAAGCGCTAGGGGGAGCGATAATCACGGTTACAATATCCTCATCAAGAAGATTTGTAACTCCATGGATATTTCTGGTCGGGCACATAGCCTTGGATGGGATATTGGCAATTTCGTCAAGTTTCAGGGCGAACTCCTCAGCTGCGCCCAAATTGGGTCCTCCGCCCACAACCAGGAAGCTGCGTTTATTCTTGTATTGGCGAGCAATGTTTCGGCATCTGCTATCAATTTCCTTTGCTTTTCCCTTCATAAGGTCGGGAACAGCGAAGAGTTGTTCTCTAAGGTCTTTGTAATTCAATTGCTTGGGCTGCGTCCGCTCCCCCACCTCTATAGCTAGTAGAAAAGACGCGCCTAATCTAGTGATTAAATGGAAGGTATCTGATGCACCCGTGTCCCACCCCCCGGCACATAAAATGCTAGCATCGCATACTTTTGTAAGGGGACTGTCTGCAACAGAAGTGATACCTATGGTGTAGGCTCCTTCCTTTTTAGCTTTTTCGGCTGCCCGGACACAATCCACAGTAAATCCACTTCCTGAATAAGCCAAGAAGGCAGTATGGGGGAGATCCCAATCTCGATTGCTTGTCAAAA
Source organism: Anaerolineaceae bacterium (assembly GCA_003446605.1). GTDB lineage: Bacteria > Chloroflexota > Anaerolineae > Anaerolineales > Anaerolineaceae > UBA4781. The sequence goes on along the minus strand of DMDF01000166.1, from coordinate 494 downwards.
ATTCAGCACTATCCACCTGGTCCGCATCTGAGTGGGCAAGGTTACAGAAACCCACCGCTGCGGGCATGGCGACAAACTGGGAAGTGCCCAGACCGGTAGCCAGAATCCTCCGTATTTTACGCTTCACGATCTCATCTGCCACCGCCGCCACATCTTCTTTGACCCACTCAAAGGTATCACGAAGAGCTTGGGGACCACTCGTGATATCTCGATAAAGATTATATGGATGTTCATGTTTAGGCTCACTTCCGAAAGCTCGCTTTATTACAGAATCCTCCCCAGCTGCTTCAAAAAGGCGTTGCTCGGCTTTCTCATCTACCAGAGCCCAGCGTGTTGTCCTTTTTGCCTCATCTTGCTTATTTTTCATGATTGGTTCTCCTTTTTATTGTTTTCAGAATAATTACTCGTTGTTCTTCTCAACATTTATTTTGATGTAACTATGGATTAGCAGGTTAATATTGTGGGATATTAGATTTTTTCAAATCGATTCATCA
>DMDF01000083.1 GCA_003446605.1 Anaerolineaceae bacterium | reverse complement strand
TGTCATAGCCGGGTTGATCTTGGTTGAATCCGCCTGGGTTTTGGGGAACAATGCAACCTGGAAGAGTGAATTGGGATATTCCGGTATGCGTACCTTGATGGGATGCCCTTTATCACACAAGGTATTCCCTGTTGCCGTAACGGTGAGTTTGGGGCATACACCGATATCACCACTGTGGACGACCTTTACTTGCATATTTTCTTTTCCGCGCGGGATATAGATATTCCCGAGTCGTTCCTCTGTTTCTTTGTTGATATTCCATACGCGGCTATCAGCATTGACCATTCCGGAGAAAACGCGGAAATAAGTCTGTTTTCCAACAAATGGATCGGCGGTTGTTTTCCATACGTAAGCTGCTAATGGTTCACTATCGACAGCTTTAAGAGCTTCTTCTCCGGTTGCTCCATCTGCCATCCTGTCAGTTTGTTGATCGGGCGAGGGGAATATCTTGATGATGGCATCCAGCAAGGGAAAGATACCGATCTCTTTTTCTGCAGCACTGACAAAGACGGGGATGAAATCTCCTTTTCGTACGACTGCGGTTAGACCGTTGATGATCTCATCGGGAGAAAGTTCTCCTGATTCCAGATATTTTTCAAGCAAGGAATCATCACCTTCAGCGGCTGCCTCGACCAGTTCCATGTGCCCTTCTTCAGCGGCACTTTGGAATTCAGCGGGAATTGCTTCGGGGGTTTTCCCTTCACCCCTATAGGCTTTCATGGAAAGCAGATCGATCACACCCTGAAAATCTTGTTTTTCACCCCAGGGTAGCTGGATCTTGATCAAGCGAGTGCTGGACCGTTCTTCAATAGTAGCCAGCGCTTTATTAAAATCTGCATTATCGCGATCCATCTTGTTGATGAGTGCGAAACGCGGTAGGTTAAATTTGTCACAATAATTCCAGGCGATTTCTGTACCAACTTCGTATCCTGATACAGCATCCACAACAACCACGGCACCTTCTACCACACTTAAGGCAGAGATCATCTCTCCGACAAAATCCGTGTAGCCGGGAGTATCCAGAAAATTGATTTTATTGTCTTTATATTCGATGGGGATTACCGAGGAATACAGAGAGATTCCACGCCGAATTTCTTCATCGTCAAAATCACTTACAGTTGTGCCTTCGTTGATGGTTCCCATTCTGGTTGTGGCACCGGTCGTGTGAAGGAATGCTTCTGTGAGAATAGTCTTGCCTGCGCTGCTGTGCGAAACGAGAGCGATATTTCTTATAGTGCTAGTACTGTATTCTTTCATTAATATTACCCTTTGTGAGATATGATAACAACCAGATTATTTTAAGGTGAATCGCATCAAATGTCAAAGACCAGCTCATGTCTGTTAAAATCATAGGAGATAAGGATGAATATATAGGAATGTTCCAACGATTAAAAAGAAGAGCTCGCTTTTTTCGAAGTTATTGTAAATCTCCCTTATGGGATACTAATATTTCTCCTCCAGAATTGTATGATTTCCTGGAGACCTACCCGGCAGGCAAAGCATTGGATATTGGCTGTGGGACAGGTACCAATCTGATCACAATGGCAGAAAAAGGCTGGGTGGTAGACGGGGTTGAATTCATCGGGAAAGCTGTCCGGGCAGCGCGGCGAAAGATTCATGGGAAGAATCTTCCTATCCATATTTATCATACCGATTTTTTGGCGCATAAACTTCCCACTGCCTCATACGATTTGATCCTAGACATGGGTTGTTATCATAGTTTCCCTGATGAGGATAAGCGAATATATGAGAATAAAGTAGCCGAAAGCCTGGTTCACGGGGGGTACTATCTTTTGTATGGATTCCTGAAGACGGCTGCATCCAGGCAAGGCATTACATCTAACGATCTTCTGATACTTTCGACGCATTTAAAACTGATACGAGATGAGCGCAGCCTGGGTGTAGGGGACCGCCCGGCAGCCTGGATTTTATTTCAACGGGATTAGTTTGTTTTCTTGCTCTTCGTGAGGATGGATTGCAACAGATCTGCTTCTTCTTCTCTTGAGATGATCTCACCATCCACCCAGGCGGATATCAATTGCTGGTAGATCGATTTGTAGATCGGACCTGGGTTGATTCCTAGCTTTTTGAGATCAGTACCTTTTGTGTAAGGTTTTAATTTAGTCCATTCGCTGAGATAAAGATTGATATTTTGCTGTACTTTATGATTGTCATGGAAGAAGAATTGAACGGCGAATAGGGTGTGATTGGGAACATTTTTCAAGGCATAGTAGATCTCACTGGGTTTTTGATCAATCAATTGCGGCATTTTTTCGATGAGTTCTCTGGCTTGTGAGATGCTTTTTTGGATGACTTTAGGCAATTTCAGCCGTTTATTGATGCGCTGCACACTTTTTTCAGCCTGCATGCACAGGAAAATAGTATAGAGAATGACGATCTCGGTGGATGAGTTGCCTACTTTTGAAGGGAGTGCCCATCCATCCCCTGCTTTGTTCTCGATGGCAGCTTGCAGAGTAATGGCGTTCTTCTTTGAAAAATGCAGATCAGGATCAATGGCCTGCAGTAATTCAAGTTGCTGTAAACGGTTTAGAATATCGACTGCCAATCGTTCCCGAAAAATCAGATCCATTTCGTGTCGGATGCGGTCCCCCGAAACTTGTTTTAAGAGAGGTTTGGCTTCTTCGAACAATTCCAACGTACGTTTCTCGATCTGAAATCCGAAACGTTGTTCAAATCGAATGGCGCGCAGCATTCGTGTGGGGTCATCCACGAAGGAGAGGGAATGCAGTACTCGGATAATACCATCATTCAAATCATCCAACCCGCCCCAGTAATCATATAGTTTTCCATAATGCTTACCGTCGAGTCGGATGGCGAGGGTATTGATAGTGAAATCGCGACGCAGCAGGTCAAGTTTGATACTGCTCAGTTTGACGGTTGGTAAAGCGCTGGGGTTTTTATAGAATTCAGTGCGTGCACTGATTAGGTCAATAGATTTTGGCAATCCGGAGGATGAATTGGCATCATTATCAGAAACAATTATCCTGGAATCCTCCAGAAACCATTTTGCTGTACCAAATTGACGGTGGCTGGTGATCTTTCCACCATAGAGCGCTATCAATTGGTGAGCGAGTTCGATGGCATTGCCTTCAACCACAAAATCAAGATCCAGAATGGGTGATTTGAGGATGATATCTCGCACCACGCCACCCACCAGATAGACGTGCATGCGCATCTCATGGGCGGTTTCTGCGATCATCTTAATCAGCTTCATCTGGTTGGGTTTCAATGTGTTTTCAAGCAGGCTGGAGAGATCCATCTTACCATTTTCCGGTGATTGGATTCCTGAATACGCTTGTAGCAGGTCTGTACGGGTTACAATCCCTATGATCTTCTTATCCTGCTTGTTTACAACCGGTATTTGCCCCCAGTTAGATTTTGCCATGATCTGGTGCAGTTCTTCGAGCGATGTTTCGGGATGAACAAAGTAGTTCCCGGCTTCCATCAAGCTTTTGACTGGGACATCCATTTTGTGGGAAAGGGCGCGGTCAACAGCACGGCGGGTCAACAAGCCTATCACCTGATTCTCTTGCACAACGGGGAAACCCTCATATCCAAAGCGTTGCATCAATTGAAGTGCTTCCTGTAGTTTTGTGGAAGGCTCCAGAAGCAGAGGATTTGTGGACATGATCTGTTTTACAGAGATGGATGGATTGATGAAATCATCCAAAGATGCTATAAAATCCTTTTCCAGCTCTTGCAGCGCTTTTCTATTCCCTTCGCTCTTCCTAATCAATGCTGCGGCAGCACGTGTATGCCCACCACCACCAAATCGTTCCGCAATGTTGGATACATCAATTTCATCACAAACCGAGCGAGCCACAAAGCGGATGCCTTCTTTTGTTTTGACAAACAGAAAAAGCCCATCCGGGTCGTACAGGTCACATAATTTGTGCGCAATGCTGGATACTTCTTCTTCCAGAAATTCTGCATCCGCATGCGATACCATGACACGTTTTTTTTTCAATTCCATCACTTGTTGATTCTGGATCAGTGCTTCCAGCACCTTCTGCTGCCCAGGAGAGAGGGATGGATTAAGGTAATCAGCCGCGATCTTCAAACTGGCACCCTGTGAAAGCAAATAAGCCACTGCCTGAGCATCCCGTGCCGTTGTGCTGGCGTAGGTCAACGACCCTGTATCTTCGTAGATGCCCAGGAGCAGTAAGGTTGCCTGAACCATGCTCAGGTTCCCGTTATGCTCGATTAAATGTTCAACAAAGTATGTGGTGCATGCTCCGGTTTTAATATCGTTGTATGCCCAATCAGAGCTGAAATCATCTTTCTTTTTATGATGGTCGAAAACACAAACACGAGTATCGCGGGTGATGCCTTTGAGCGTGACCATGGATTGTGTATCAACCAGGGTGATGGAATGGATATTCTGTTTTGGCAGCGCTTGAGGTAGGATGAAAGGCAGTTCGAAACGGTAATTGTGGTAGAACTGCTGCACATTGCGGTTCATATTATTGGGAAGAATGGGATAGGCACGATCCTCCAGCAGATACGCTCCCAGCATGGAAGCGAAGCCATCAAAATCGGTCTGCTCGTGAGTCATGATGATATCCATATTTTTATTCTAATCCTATTCTGACAAAAATTAACATTGCACTTCGCACTTGCTCACTATACAATAATTGCGAGGATAACACTATGCCCTATTTAGACAACGAAGAACGAGAACGCTACCAGCGCCATCTGCGCATTGCTAATTTCGGAGAAGCCGGGCAGCTCAAATTGAAAGAATCTGCTGTCCTGGTGGTCGGTGCAGGGGGGTTGGGTTCTGCCATTTTACTCTATCTAGCAGCTGCCGGTATCGGTAAGATTGGAATCGTGGATTCAGATACCATCGAACTTTCTAACCTGCAGCGTCAGGTACTGCATGACAGTGACCATCTTGGAATGCCAAAGACCGCATCAGCCTATGAAAAGCTGCATGCTTTGAACCCGCATATCGAATTGAATTTATATGCGAAACGTTTCCAAACGGGCAATGCCGAGCAAATATTACGAGATTACTCTATTGTATTGGATGGTACGGATAATTTTGAAACACGTTTTTTGATCAATGACCTTTGTGTAAAGATGAATAAAACGTACATTTACGGTGCCATCAACCAGTTTCATGGTCAGGTAAGCGTGTTTGATGCGCAGCATGGACCGTGTTTTCGCTGTCTATACCCGCAAATGCCTTCCCCGGAGGTTATTGCTTTAAATACTGGGGTAGGGGTGATTGGCGCCGTGCCCGGGATTATTGGCTCCATGCAAGCGTTGGAATGCATTAAGATTTTGACTGGCTTGGGAAAACCCCTCTATGGACGTATGCTCTTACTGGATGGTGCACAGATGGAATTCCGCGAGATCCAAATTAGAAAACAAAAGGAATGCCCTGTCTGCGGGCAACATTAGCGAATGGAAAATCAAAATACGTTGAAAAAAATTCTGGTGGTAACAGCCCATCCAGATGATGAAACCTTTGGCATGGGCGGTACTATTGCGAAATATATTTCTGAAGGAAGCCAGGTTTTTGTGGTATGTGCCACAAAAGGCGAAGCAGGTGAAGCTGATCCAGCGCTGCTGGCGCAATACGAATCCATGGCTGCGCTACGAGAAGCAGAGATGCGCTGTGCGATGCAGGAGTTGGGTGTACAGGATGTATTTTTCCTTGGTTATCGTGATTCCGGGATGCCGGGTAGTGCAGAGAACGTCAACTCCGGTGCATTCATTCAAGCGCCGTTACAGGAAACAGCACAAAAAATCGCATTTTTTATTCGAAAATTGCAACCCCAACTCTTGCTGACATTTGACCCGATGGGGGGGTATGGGCATCCAGATCATATTTATACCTACCAGAGTGTGGTGAAAGCGTTGGAAATCAGCGCTGATGGAAAATATGAAATGGGTGATTTATACCCCTTCCAGCCGAAAGGGGTCTATCTGCATACTTTTCCGCGAAAAATGATGCGCATAGTTATTAAGTTAATGCCACTCTTCGGTAGAGACCCCACGAAATTCGGTAAAAACGGGGATATTGATTTTGTGAAGATACTGCAGGAAGATTACCCGATCCATGCGCGCATTCGATATGCAAAAGTGGCGAACATTCGAGAAAAAGCAGCCGCATGTTATCGCAGCCAGGGCGGGGATAGTCAGAGCGGATATTTTCTCAACTGGTTACTGCGGTTTGTGAATTCTAGCGAGGTCTTTATACAGTACTATCCCGCTCCGCTTGGGCGTGGTACAAAGCATGACTTATTTCAAGGATTGTAATAAATTCATTAAATCGTTTCAAAAACGATGCGGCGGTTGAGCGTTTTTTCCATGAGATCGCTCTTGTGTGAAGCAGAAGCGATCTCCTTATCAATATTACGTTTTGATTTGCATTGAAAGATGACCTTCTTTTTCTGGAGGATCACTTTGACCTTTGTTACACGCCCTTCGTGACGGTAATCCAAACCGTCCGCAATGCGCAGTATGGCTGAAAGCTTCACAACCAGGGTTTTCTCTTGATTATTGAGGGCAGCGAAATGACTGTGATGGATGCTGGGCAGTGCCTTCCGATGATAGCGGGCGATAGAGCCTATGATCAATCTCTCTTTCGAATCGAAATGCAGCAATGGTGTGGATAAGATGATCCTTAACGCGGTTTTATGGTGTCCCCTGGTGCCTTCCGTATGTACTCCAATATCGTGCAGGATTGCTGCACATAAAAGGTAAAAGCGAGCGTTTTCATCTAATTGTAAAATTGGGATGAATTGATTGAAAATCTGCATTGCCAGGTCGGTTACATGCTCCGTATGTGCCTTTTCATACTGACATGTTTTTGCCACATTCAATACCTCTGTCAGTTGTTCTTTCTGATGGTCAGAAAGTTCGGTTTGGGTAAGCGGTTTATTCATTTCTGCTCATTTTTTTAATACCCCATCAAGACTGAGTCCGTTCTGAAACATACTCATGAATTCCTGTGGCAGATTATACAACTCCAGTGCTTGCGACACATTGGTCATGTTGTATTCGATACGAAAATGAGAGACTGTGATAGGGTCATCCAATGTGAGCAAAGCGTAGGATGCGCGAGGATCGCCATCATCTTGTCTGCCCACACTGCCGGGATTTACAAACAAAGTATTGGCTGCAATTTGCTGGTGGAAGACATGGGTGTTTCCAGTGATGATTAGATCACTGGGGGTTTCTTGCTGATACTGCTGCCATTCTTGGGGCGAAGTTTCAGCCCCAAGGTGAGCTTTGATATCAGTTGGTGAACCATGCGTGAGGAAAATTGATTTCTGACCCACAGTCATCTGATGAGTGACCGGCAAATGGGATAGGTAATCAATGTTGGTTTGTGTGAGATGTTCGTATGCCCATTGGAAGGCAAGATATTTAAGAGGATGCTTTTTAATGAGGTATTCCTGTGAATGCTGTGGAAATGCCAGTACTTTTTGGTCGTAATCTCCAATAACGCTGAAAAATTTATTGTCTCGAATGAAATCAATGCACTCATTGGGGAATGGTCCGTAACCTACGGTATCCCCTGCATTGAAGAAGAGTTGTGCGCCTTGCTGAAGGGCATGCTGATGCACGTTCTGCAGCGCTGGCAGATTCCCATGGATATCACTGACCAAAGCGATACAATGAAAAGGTGCGATCAGATTTTCAAAAGGTTCCATGATGAAAATTTACCGGTCTGCAGGTGGCTGCATGGAATTATCGTTTTCAGGTGCTTGTGAAAGGGTTGCTTGGAGAATAAGCTCTCTAAACTGCAGCCAGACTCCCTGTGTTCGCCAGGATTGCCAGCTCTTTATGAATTCTTGATATAAACGATTGCGTTCTTCCCTGCGATTTTGCTCCAGGTATTCGATGCCGGGTAGCAAGCGCTTTATTGCATCTTTGCGCCCGTAATATTCCTGTGTGCGTTTTGTTTCTTTTTTTACAAATGTTGGGATGAACTCCAACCACACATCGCAATCGCGAATCTCTCCCAGTTGTTGCTGGATTTCTTTCATGATTGTGAGAAAAGGTTCCATCTCATCGGAATATAGCGGGGTAAACACCTCCATAGTGTAGCGTAGTTTTTTAGCGGCAATACGCATTAAATGCAGTTCGTGGATTTTTTCGGCATGGTGGATGAACACTTCGTAAGAAAGGAATTGATCAAGCGCTGACTGCAGGGTATTGAATGCCAAGTCATATAATTTTTGTGGTGGTTGTTCATCAGCGGATGAGGAACAAATCTCCTGTGTGGTGGTGCGCATGTTAAGGATATTCTTGTCATTGAGTAGAGCATCGGTGTGCTTATCTACCATCCGGTTTTTCTTATTACGTTTCTGAAGCAAACGCAGGTGAATCCGATACAACCCCGTGCGGATTCGCCGATCACCGATATCTTTCATCAGGTTTTCCAGAAAGCTGATCTGCACATCCATATCGCGCGTTGTCCCATAGTTACGGGTGATGATCCGTACTGCATCCAGCCAATTTTTAACCTTCTTTGTGGAAAACTGGTCACCGAAAATTAGTAGAGCTGTGCGGATTCTGCGCGAAGCCACACGCAGATCGTGGATATCCTCCGTGTCGTTGCGAGATTGGATACCTTCTAAGGAACGCAGAAGGTCCTGTGTGACGGGCAGGATATATGCAGCCGCAAAGCGTTGGATGGCAATATCCTTTTGATCCTTCATACTTATTTCCCCTATGGATTCTTTTCGCGTGATTCTCGTGAGGGAGAAATTAATTTCTCTACCAGCACTTTGATATCCGCAAATACCTCTTTTACAGATCGGTTAGCATCCACAACCTTAAAATGATATTCCTGTGCCATGGTATCAAACTGTTCGATCATACAGGTTTGGTACTGAATGAAGCTGTCATACAGGTTCTGTTCTTTGATGATATCCATGCCAGATTCCCAGAAATTGAAACCTCTCCCATGGACGATACGAGTTACCAGCGTGGGGATGTCTGCTTTGAGGTAAATGACCATATCTGGTATCAAAGCAAAACCATATACCTCTCGCGTCCATTTTGGATCCAAACCACGTACGACGTCGCGAGCCATGATGGAATAAAAATAGCGATCGGAAAGAACGTGAAAACCAGCGCCCATAGCAGGGATGATCTGGTTTTCCAGACGATCAGCGAAATCAGTGGCATAGAATAGGCTGAGCGTCGTCGGAGAAAGGGTATTGCCTTCCTTTGCCTTATCCAATCCGGGTTGGGTGAGGGGAGAGCGTCGTAATCCGGTATCCGAGACAGCAAAGCTGTTTTTCTCCAACCATCTTTTCAACATGGCGACCTGTGTAGATCTTCCCACGCCATCTGTGCCCTCCAGCACAATGAGTTTACCTTTGAGGTGTTCTTTTTCGAGGTAAGGAAAACCGCTGCCGTAAAACTTCATTTTAGCCATGGTTCACTCCTTTTCTGCTGTGGCATCCCGCAGTTTTTTTGTGTAACGCCTGGCAGATAATGTTGGGCTGGGAAGTCCTTCCCAACCTCTTAACATAGAGTTTACCAAGCCGCGAATTTCTTTTTGCTGTTTTTCCACGGGCTGATTGGCGTCGATTATCTTGAAATTGAACTCGTCTGCCATTTTTTCATATTCTTCTAGAACCTTACTTTGAAACAAGCGAAAACTGGGGATCTTTTTGTCGGATAGCCCTAGATCCATGCCGGCTTCGTAATATTTGATCTTCGCTCTGGATGCTAGAATTCTATCCACTGCGGTGTCAATATCCACCTGGAAATACAGGGCAAGGTCGGGTTGGTAAGCAAAGGAATAGAGATTGCGAACCCAGTGTGGATCTACTCCACGAGCAACATCACGGGCAAAACCTGTGAAAGCATAACGATCCGCGATCACGATCACACCGGCTTTCAACATAGGTAGTAAATTGTTTTCCCAGCGGTTTGCAAAATCGGTTGCCTGGATTAAGCTGAAGGTGGTGGGTGTGAACAAACGCTGCTTTTTTCCCAATCTTGTGGTGCTTTTTACCAGAGGGGATGAATTCCATTCGCTAAAATAGACCGATTTCCCTTTGCCAACCAACCATTTATAGATCAGGTCAATCTGGGTGGATTTTCCGCTTCCATCAATTCCCTCGACGATGATCAATTTTCCTTTAGTGGGATTTGGTTTTAACATGAGGTTTCCATTTCTTTCGGTTATATAGTTTATTGTATATTCGAATTCCAGGAAATTCCATAACAGGCTTAATACACAAATAATCAATTCATGAATTGATCACTATGATACAGGAATAATGAAATATGCGATAGAGAAAATTACGCTGATTAGATTGGGTTCATTCAAACTCGATCCCATTTTCATCATCACTGGATCCCATCTCCATCAACTCTCCTGTTGTGATGAAGATGGTACGTTCGCAGATGTTGGTTACACGGTCGGCAAATCGCTCGAGGTTATGCGCGATCCATAAGATATTGTTTGCCTGGTCAATAATTTCAGGGTTGGCGATAGCCTGTTCAATGGTGGCTCGATAGATTTTGTTATAAAGATCATCCACGATGGTATCTTCTTGTGGAATAGCAGCTGCCTGGTTAGGATTTTGTTCGATGAAAGCACTCAAACCCCGGTGCAGCATGCTGACACCCTGTTCCGCCATTTTTTGGAAGTCTCTGACAGGAATGGCAATATTGGAATCGCCGATCTTGAAATTGATCTTGGCGATGCCTTTGGCATAATCTGCCATCCGTTCCAATTCATTGACTACCAATAGCATAGCAGATAATAAGCGCAGATCACGTGCAAAAGGTTGTTGGGTAGCCAGCAGAATGATAATAGCATTCTCAAGGGCATAGCGTTTTTCGTTGATGATATTATCCTCATCATAAACACGCTTGGCTTCTTTCATGTCCCTTGTTCTCAAGGTATCCACAGAATCCAAAACGGATTGCTCAACCATACTCCCGAGCAGATAGATCTCATCCTTTATTTGTGATAATTTGGTATCCAGTGTTTCACGCGGCATCATTCACCTCTGTGTGGTCTATCCAAAACGTCCAGATATGTAATCTTCGGTGGTCTTTTCACGCGGGTTGGTGAAGATCTGGCTCGTTTCTCCATATTCGACGATGTAACCTGACCGATCGGGGTACATATTAAATACCATTGTATAATCGGATGCACGGGCTGCTTGCTGCATGTTGTGCGTTACAATCACTATTGTATATTCTTTTTTGAGATTTTGAATTAATTCCTCGATTTTCAATGTTGCAATCGGGTCGAGTGCCGAGGCAGGCTCATCCATCAAGATCACCTGTGGCTCCACTGCCAGCGCTCTGGCAATGCACAAACGCTGCTGCTGCCCTCCGGAAAGAGCCAGACCTGATTTATGCAGATCATCCTTTACCTCGTCCCACAGGGCGGCATCTGTGAGGCTCTTTTCTACGAGCTCTTCCAATATATTCTTATTTTTCAATCCATGCGCGCGAGGACCGTAAGCGACATTATCGAAGATGGATTTCGGAAATGGATTGGGTCGTTGAAAAACCATCCCCACGGTCTTTCGTAATTCGACCACATCCTGTGTGTAGATATCCTCTCCATCCATCAGGATCTCTCCACTGGTCTTAACACTGGGGATCAGCTCATTCATGCGGTTAATGGAACGTAAAAACGTGCTTTTCCCGCAGCCGGAAGGTCCGATGATGGCTGTGATCGAGTTCTGCGGCATAGTTACGTTGATATCCTTGAGGGCTTGAAAATCCCCATAGAAAAGATCAAAATTGCGTGCGATGATTTTAGATTTGTTCGGTTTTTTTTCTTCTAATGATGTGATAACCATAACGTCCTACTTTCCACTCAACCTTTTTTGAAAACGCCTTGAAGTAATATTGATAGCAAGGTTCAATAGAATGATAATGATGATTAGTATAGCTGAAGTACCCAGTGCCTTGTCAAATGCTCTGGTCTCTGTTGCCAGCATGTATACATGCAAAGCAAGAGTTCTTCCAGATGACATCAAATTCTGTGGCAGCCGGTAGCTTCCACCAAGTGTAACCCAAAAAACAGCTGTTTCTGAGATGATTCTACCAACGCTCAGCACAATCCCGGTAACAATTCCCGGTAGAGCGGTTGGTAGGATTACTCCGGTAACGGTTTGCCATTTGGTTGCGCCCAATCCCAAGGAAGCCTGCCGGTAGGAATCGGGAACTGCCAGTAAAGCTTCTTCTGTAGTGCGAATGATGACGGGTAAAACCATGCAGGCGCCACTCAAACCAGCGGATAACAGAGAAAAACCCAATTTCATGTAAGAGACAAATACTGCGAATCCGAACAAGCCGAAAATAATGGAAGGAACACCTGCCAGAATCTCCACCCCTGTTCGGGCTGTTTTGATCAGCCAGCGTACAAATTTATTGTGATTCTGTGCTTCATTAGCATATTCAACAAAATAAATACCTGCTCCCACACCCAGTGGGGCAGCGATAACGATGGTGAAGAGTACTAAATAGATGGTGGTTACGATGGTAGTTGAAATGCCGCCTTCTCCATCAAATCCACCAGCCGGACGTGTTGTCAGGAATTCAAGGTTGATGCTGGAAGCTCCCTTAGCAAGAACGTAACCGACAATCCAAAATAGAACCGCGATGGCAATTAATCCCATCAGCCAGAAGAATCCAAAAGCGATTTTCTGGGAGAGTTTGCGACGCTTCAAATTCTGCTTCGGGGTTGGTTGTTTTTTTCGCAAAGCGAATCTTTTTTCGTTCGTGAGAGAAGTATTCATGCTTTTGGATTGCCTTTCATAATTCGATTTGCCAGGCGATTGATGATGAGTAGCAAAACAAATAATAAAACCCCTGTGAAGAATAATGCGGAGCGGTGAGCGCCGGCTGCATAATTGATTTCAACCGCGATATTCCCGGTGAGTGTACGTGCTGTGGAAAAGATAATGGAGAGTGGATTGTCATTGACAGGAGTGGGAATAGCAATGGAGTTTCCGATCACCATGATGAGCGCCATGGTCTCACCCAATGCTCTGCCGATGCCTAGAATAATGGCAGCGATAATACCGGAATTAGCTGCAGGAAGTACCACATCTTTAATGGTTTGCCAGTGTGTGGCTCCCAGTGCGTATGAAGCTTCTCGATAACTGGAAGGAACAGCGCGAATGGCATCTTCGGAGATATTGGTGACGGTGGGAAGGATCATGATTGCCAGGATGATGGAGGCATTCAATATCCCAAACCCGGTTGTGTTCCCTTCAACCGGTATCTGGCGGATAAGTGGGGCTATCACTACCATCCCAAACAAGCCATATACAACGGAGGGAATGCCTGACAAAAGTTCAATGGCAGTACGGAAAATTTCCCTTACAAAGTTAGGTACGATCTCTGCCAGCAAGATTGCTGTTCCGATGGAGGTGGGAATACCCAGAATGACAGCCCCAATGGTGCTGTAAACGGAACCGATGATCATAGGAACAAGACCAAATTGCGCCTCATCTGTCCCGATGATTGAACCAGGTCTCCAAATAGTACCGGTTAGCATTTCTTTAAGCCCGATCTCCGAGATAGCCTGTTCAGATTCCATAAAAGTGAATAAAAAAATCACAACCACAATGAAAATAGAGCTGAGCGCTGTTCCCAGTAAAAATTTCTTTATCAGATCATCGAACATATGCCGTTGGGTAGGCGTTTCAGAGAAACTCTCATCTGCCTTATAAAGGTAATAGAAAAGGATGCCGGGAATAGCACCGGCTTTGAGGGTATCGAGCAGAAATTGACCGATATAAATCAAGATTTCTTTGAACGTAAGAACCTGTTTGCCCGCAAATACGGCGCTTGAAAATTTGAACAGGTAATTTATCAGAATAATGATGAGCCCGATGAGCAGGAGTGATACAAGACTGGTTCGTGCCCAATTCTGACCTTGCCAGAATCCTTTTGCAAGTAGACCAAATGCTACAGCCAGTACTCCACCCGTTATAAGAGATAATACACCGCTGATGGGCAAGGTGATGATTCCCAGGTAATTGAGGATGCTCGCGATAATTGCAGTAATTGCACATACAACAGAGAGATAAAAAAAGAAAAGGATAATTGCTGGTTTCTTCTTTTGATTGTTTGGAAGTTTATTGAACATATTCATCATCTTTAAAAAAGAATGAAAATGGGGCGCAGTTGTTTGCACCCCATTTTCTGGTTGCTCATTGTAGTTATTTTACGGTGATGTAGTCTTCAGCAACAATTTCCTGACCGGCATCCGAGAGGATGTAATCAATGAAAGCTTTTGCCAGACCCTGTGCTTCACCATTGGTGAGCATGTTCAAGGGGCGGAAGATACTGTAGGTACCGTTCTTTACATTTTCAACGGCGGGTTCTACACCATCAATTGCCACACCTTTGACTGCGTCACTGAGGTAACCGAAGGAGAGATAACCAACGGTGTTGGGTGTGGTTGATACTATGGTTGATACCTGACCATTGGATTGCTGCAGAAGAGCATTTTCGCTGATGGGAACTTCAACAGTTTCTCCATTTTCGTCTTTGTATGCCATGACGAGTTCTTCAAAAGCAGCACGTGTACCTGAACCTTCTTCACGAGAAACGATCACGATCTCTGCATCCGGTCCACCAACTTCAGAAAAATTGGTGATCTCGCCAGAGAAGATCCCACGAACCTGTTCAAGACTGAGGGTGGGGATATCCAGTTCAGGATTGGTTACGATGGCGATACCATCAAAAGCGATCGTATAAACCGTCAGGTTAGGAAAGGTTTCGAATTCACTGTCTTTTATACCACGGGAAGCATTTCCAATATCAACGGTGCCTTCTCCAGCTGAGGTAACGCCAACACTTGAACCACCACCCTGGATCTCGACCACGACGTCAGGATTGGCATCCATGAAGGATTCAGCCAAGACTTCTGCGAGTGGTTGAACGGTGGTCGAACCAGCCAGCTGTAGTTGACCAGAGAGAGCTTCTTCTACGGGGGCTTCTTCTTCGACTGGTGCGGCTTCTTCCATAGTGGGAGCCGCTTCTTCTTCGGCTGCTGGGGTAGGTTCTTCAGCAGCGGGGGTGCTGCAAGCGCCTAAAAGAAGAGCACTTACGAGCATGATACTTAACAAACCAAATATCTTACGAGACATTCTTTCTTTCTCCTTATGTAGTTGATGCCTGAATCTTACTAGGCGGCGTTTAACACAAAATGAGAAGAAGGTTAAGGTTTGATTAAGATTTATACCGCTCAGGATGGATGTTTATTTTATTGGAAGGGAAAATGAAAAAGTGCTGCCCTTTCCCACTGTGCTTTCAACCCACAATTTCCCATCGTGTGCTTCCACCAGATGGCGCGCGATGGATAGCCCCAGCCCGGTTCCGCTTTTCGACCGTGACCGATCGGTTTTGTAGAAGCGCTCAAAGATACGATCAATATCCTTTTGGGGGATGCCCACCCCTGTATCTTTCACAGAGAAAATGACAGTTTCTTTTTCCTTGCGGACAGAAACGTGGATCTCTCCACCAGGAGGGGTGAACTTGATGGCATTATGGATGAGGTTGATGAGTACCTGTCCCAGGCGCGCTGTATCCGCTGAAATAGAAGGTAGATTGCTCGAGCAATCCCACGTGAAAGTAAGACCGGCTCGCTCTGCCTGCACCTGCATTCTGGCAGCCGTTTCATTGATAAAGGCGCAGGGATCAACCGCAGTTTTTTGCAGAGGAACCAACCCGGATTCAATGCGGGATAGTTCGAGCAGTTCCTGCACCAGTTGGGTGAGATTATCAATTTCTGTTTCCATCTGTTTGAGAAATCTCTGTTGAGCAGGAGGATCATCCATGGCACCATCGCTTAGAGTCTCGGTGATTAATTTCAGAGAGGTAAGTGGTGTTCGCAGCTCATGAGATACATTACTGACAAAATCACGTCTGACGATTTCAAGTTGATGAAGGCGAGTGACATCCTGGAATAACAGTAGAATGTTCCCTTCTTCGTATGGCTTTAGCGGGGTAGCAATACACTGTAAGTAATTACGATCCATACTTGTCTCAAGTTGTGCAGTTTGTTGGATTCCACTCGTCTGGCAGTTTTGCCACAATTCCAGCACTTTATGATGGCGGATGGTCTCGATAAGAGTTTGCCCGCTCACGGCGCTCTCGGGGATCTGAAACATGCGTTTGGTAGCTTGATTGATAACACGGACAGATCCCTGCCTGTCAACAATGCAGATACCATCATTCAAGTTTTCCAGGATAGTAGCCAGATAGCGTTGTTGTGCCATGAGATCGTCGATGGTGGCGTTGCTTTGTGCTGTATATTTCGAAAGGGCTTTTGCCAACGCTCCAATCTCATCAGGGCGTTTTTCGATGCGCCTCAGTGTTTTGTCTGTATTACTCCCAGATAAATAGCGACGAAGATTGTAAATAGGATTACGCATCAGAACGGTCAGCAATCCCGCCAGACCGGCTTCTCCCAGAAGGAGCAGCAGCAGGTCTGGTAGTCGTGCGCTTAATAATTCTTTAAAGGTGGAGTTGGGGTCAACCCAGGTTGAAAAAATAGTAAGGCTGATAGCTGTGATGAAAATAAAGCTAAGGAAGAATCGCCAGAAAAAAGGGAGCATTTTACCTATCCATCAAAACGATACCCGGCGCTGCGCACGGTTAGAATGCGCTGGGGAGAAGCAGGATCTTTTTCAATTTTTTCCCGTAACCAGCGTACATGTACATCTACTGTACGACTGTCACCGAAATAATCCCATCCCCATACTTTTTCAAGGATCTGTTCGCGGCTGAGTACATGACCTTTATTCTCGGCAAAATAGATGAGCAACTCATATTCTTTCGGTTTGAACTCCACCACTTTACCACTGATGGTGACTTCCCTGCGATCCTGGTCAATTTCCAAATTGTTGAAAATGTATTTTTTCTTCTGGATCGCTTGGGATTGTTGATCCTCTTGCATGATGCGAGAACGACGTAGTAAAGCTTTCACACGCGCAATTAATTCCCGCATACTGAATGGTTTGGTAAGATAATCATCAGCGCCCACTTCGAGCCCTACCACGCGATCGATTTCATCATCTCGCGCCGTCAACATCAAAATGGGAATGGTGAAATTCTTACGAATGATCCGACATACCTCAAACCCATCCATCCCCGGTAGCATTATATCCAGCAGAATAAGGTCCGGATGGTTTTGCTGAACAATTTCTACAGCCATATTTCCATCAGAGGCGGTTTCTACAGCATACCCTTGACGGCTGAGATTGTAAACCAGAGTTTCTTGTAGCGTGAGATCGTCCTCTACAACCAAAATTTTTTCAATCATTTCTTTTTCTCCAACTGTAAAAATACAGACAATAACTGCTCAGCAGTTTTTTGACGATCATAATGATCTTCAACATACACTCTACCATGAATCCCCATTTTTTTACATTTATCTGGAGATTGATAAAGCTGTTGAATCGCATCCGCCATAGCGGTTGCGTTACCCGGAGGTACGAAAATTCCACACTGCGCTTCATCTACAACTTGACGGATGACACCATCAATTGCAAGGATTATCGCTTTACCGGCTGCCATGTAATCAAACACTTTATTAGGGTAGGTGGTTTTGTACATTTCAATAGGTTTTAAAATCGCGATACAGCAATCCGCTGCGCTGAGGGCTAAACCCATCTCCTTCTTTTCCACGGGAGGAAGGAAAGAAATGTTTTCCAGTTTCTTTTCTGCTGCCATTTGCATTAACGCAGGTTTTTCTTTCCCGTCTCCGAGCAATACAAAGTGAATTTGTTCATTCTCTTGGCACAGCTCTGCTGCTTCGATCAATACCTGGAGATCATTTGATATACCGTGAGCGCCGGTATAAAAAATGAGAAATTTTCCATCTAGGTGGTGTTGTTCGCGAAATACTTCCCCATTTTGACCTATCGGAAACATAGCTGTATCCACACCATTTGGAACCAGGGCTATTTTATTCGCGCCGTGTTGGCTTACATACTCGATATAACCTGGAGAATTGACGATAACGAGGTCAGCATGGCGGTACAGAAATTTTTCCAGCCACTTTGAAAGGCGGATGATCAGGGGATTCTTCAAGACACCCACAGCTATAGCAAAAGCTGGCCATAGATCACGAACTTCAAAAGCAAAAGGGACACCTTTCAGGCGTGCTACCAACCATGCAGTGAATCCTTGAAAGATAGGTGGGGATGTTCCCCATACCATGTCGACCTTATGGATTTTTATCGCCCGGAAGAAAGAAGAATGCATAAAGGAAAAGAAACTGATCAGGCGGTGAAAGAAACTGCGGTGCAATGCTGGATAGGTATAAGTGCGGTAGATAGTAACCCCAAACTCATCTACTTCTTTCTTGAGTGTTGAGGAAGTTTTCCCGGTGAGATAGCTGATTGGGCTGGCGATAATACTTACCTGATGTCCTTGCTGTGCCAGAACGCGCGCCAGCTCGTGATGGCGTGTTCCGCCCGGTTCGTTGATGGTAACAAAAGCTTGGTGAATCAGCAGTATGTGCATATCCCGATTGTACCCTTTCCCTGCACGCTTATTTCAGAAATTCCCAGTTGGAGCTGATGGTGGTGAGAGGAAGGTTGCTGTGCACAACATACAAAACAGATAGTGCCTCCTGTTTTACACTATAGGTGGGAGAAAACCATCCAAATAACAACGGGTCAATGTTGGATTCCCCATGGAGTACACATCCGCCACGAATGATATGAAGAAGAGATTGCCCTGATCCATTCGTAAGGAAGGTAAGGCGGATTGCTGGATTATCGAAGAGAATTTGATTTCCCTGCACGTGAAAAACCAGGTCAGGGATTAGCCAATGCAGCAGATATTCATGTTCTACTGCCTGGCTTTTCATACTTTGCAACTCGTCTGCCACTTCCCAGCCTTTTGGTGTGCTGGATAAAGTTCGGGTGTGGTTAATTCCCATCTTTTTATAGCCATTATGGCTGGCGGTAACGCGGGTAGCTGTGGATTCGTGAATTTCGGCATTTGCCCAATCCAACCACAGAAATTTCCCGGCTGCTAGCATCTGATCCCTTCTGTCTATACAGATCGTGTTGTGCACCAGAGTGGTTCGCAGCGCATTCTGCCAGGGGGGAGGAGCATTATAGAGAAAAGTACCTGCATCCAGTGCCAGATTCTGCCCGTTATGCCAGATTTCCACATGCAACTGATCGGCATGAGCTGGTCTGGCATGATAGGTAATTGCTCGCAGGCTTGCC
The DNA here is from genome assembly GCA_003446605.1 of Anaerolineaceae bacterium. GTDB lineage: Bacteria > Chloroflexota > Anaerolineae > Anaerolineales > Anaerolineaceae > UBA4781. The sequence continues at coordinate 22,366 of DMDF01000083.1, read as the reverse complement.
CATCCGTGGGATGAATGAAGTTGGAGCGTATCTTCCTGTTCATGCAGCGTTTCCGCTTGCGGTTTGATATTCAGCCATAGAGATTTCTCATCCCAACTTCCCTCTTCAAACGCGTTTTTACCCAGGAATTGTCTGCTGGCAGCCTGTAAACTTGCGCGGTAATCCAGATGATCCGCTGTGGCAAGTGGCAGCACGTTCGACCCGTCCTGGTTCCCCAGATTCGGTACATGACCAGATATGGTGTCTGTCATCCTGTAGAGATGTTGTGTGGCAAGTGCTAATTTTTGTAGAACTGCTTGGGAGAAACTGTCACCAGCGGAGTTGGCGATGGACGTCATCCACAGCGCTTCATCCAGCATCAGACGGTGATAATTCGTGCTGTGCTGGATATAGGTGCCATTCTTGTCGATCTGGTCAAGAATGGCTTGCTCGAAGACCTTCTTCCCTTTACGTTCCCACGCACGGGCGGGGGGATAACCTTGCAAGAATAACCCGGCTGTATATAATCCCACTGCTTCACTGATAAGGTGGTTGTTGCGTTGGGAGCGAGCGTAGCACAGTGTGGGGGGAATACGGTGTGCATTCAGGGCTATTGCTAAGCTCAGATCACTTATCGTTTTTGTGGGAAAATGTTCTGATTCCGAAAAAACCTGATATGCAAAACAGAAAGCCATAATTCGCAGGGCTGCTTCCTGCGCAGATACCCAATTTGGTCCGTGGTAGGGTGGATTTTCTTGCTGGTATTGGTTAAAAAGTTGGATGAAGGATTGCGCATAGCGATCGTCTCCGCTGAGATAAAAAGCGCGTGCCAGCAGGAAAGCCCAACCGGCGCGCGCAGGTTCCCAGATGAATTTGATATCGTTGTCTACGGAAGCTTTTCTGCGTTCAAATTGGCTCCAATGCTGCAAGGGCGCCTGATGGGCGAGAGTGAACTCCGTCAAAGGACCTTCGAAAAGACAAAATTTTCCCTCAGTCACAGCATCCGCTTTTTGCAGCAGAGTTGGCATCGTTGTTCCCAGTGTATGTTGTAGTAGTTGTTTATTGGGTAGGGGTAGGATGGATTTGATCGTATGTGGGATTTGGCTCCGAATCTTTTCTATTGCTGGGGTCGGGGTACGCAGGTAAAAATACCCGCTACGCAGCCCGCTTTGATAGAGTGCGTACTGCCAGGTTGATTTCCAGCCCAGTTCTACAGGCGCTTTCAAAAGGGTATGCAGCTTGTTGCTGTTTGCCATAATATGTTAACCAAGCGAAATGGTCTTCTTCTCCGCAGCCGCTTTCATGGTTATGATCGCTGCCCGGCTGACAGCCACGAGCTGGTTGTATGGGATGGGCGGTTCGCTTCCCTCACGGATGCACTGCAGGAATGCGCCCCAGGCAGCTTGATGACCTTTATCCTGTCGGGAATGGGGTCGTATGGTATGTGTGTGTCCATCAGTTGTCAGATCTAAACTGCGATAATCATGCAGCACCGCCACTTTACCGCCGCTGAAGACCTCAACGCGTTCCTTGGGGAAACTCTTGTCTCCATTTGCCAGATAAGCAATGGAACCAACCGATCCATCTTTGAATTCTAACGTGAGCAGCATATTGTCATGATGGTACTTCCCTTGATCTGCCAATGCAGCAGCATGAACGTTTACAGGGGTATCTCCCACTAGAAAAGTGAGGTAATCAATGAAATGGCAACCTTCCCCGATGATACGTCCGCCACCTTCAACAGGGTCGTGCAGCCAGTGGTTGGATGGGAGATAGCCGGCATTTACGGTGTAATGTGCATAAAGTGGTTCTTTTCGGGTTAAGAAGAATTTTTTTAACTGGACAGATAATGGGGCAAAACGCCGGTTAAACCCTACCATTAATAGCGGGGAGGACTTTTTTTCCAGCTGTATTTCAATTTTATCCAGCTCCTCCAGAGTGAGAGCCAGCGGTTTCTCGCAATATACATGTTTCCCGTTGTGCAATGCCTTTAAAGTAAAATCGGCGTGATCTTGATGGCGCGTCATGATTACTACGGTATTGATGGTCTCATCGTTCAGGATGGTTTCGGCAGAAGAAGAAGCATATTCAAAACCGAATTTTTGTGCAGCGTGCTGAGCATTTACTCCATTGATCGAAGCGATTGCCACCAAATCAACATTAAGGCTCTTTTGCATGACCGGTAAGAAAGTGGCTTTGGCATAGTTTCCCGCTCCGATAGCACCCACTTTGATGGTGGAATGATACATGCGTTGTGCATTTACTTCCACCCGCTCCTTTTGTTCTTTTTTATCCCCGTTTGTGTGTGGGTAGGTCAGGACTATGCCTAAATAAGCCTCATCAGTCTTACCGGCGATAATGCCGTAGGCTTTTGCGGCATCTTCAATGGCAAATTGATGTGTGATGAGGTCTGCAACCTTCAGTTTACTGGATTGCAATAATTGAACAAATGCTTGCAGGTTTCTCCCCTCCGTCCAGCGTACATATCCCAGCGGGTAATCAATACCAGCCTCTTCATAAACGGGGTCATACCTCCCCGGTCCAGAAGAACGGGAGACCTGAAAATGGATTTCTTTTTCATAGAAAGGTTTGCGTGGAATATTCAATCCCACCACTCCTAACGAGATGACATATCCACGATCACGCGCGATCTCACCTGCCAGTTGCACCGTATCATTGCTGCTGGTGGCAGCACAGATCAGTACGGCATCAAATCCGCGATTTTGGGTAAGTGAAGCCGTCGCGGGAAGGATGTCATCGCGATGATATGCCTGGATGCCAGCTTTGCGAGCGAACTCTACTCGTTGGGGAGAGGGTTCGATGCCGGTAACCTGGCAGCCGTTCGCTTCTACCAAACGCGCGGTCAATAATCCTAATAAACCCAATCCGATTACCGCCACCTGATTTCCTATCTCAAGATGTGCCAGACGGATGCCGTTCAGTGCGATAGCTCCCAGTGTGGCGAAACAGGCTGATTCAAAGGGGATATCATCCGGTAAATGTGCCAGTAAATTCTGTGGGATAACCGCATACTCGGCGTGTACGGCATGGTTCCCTCCTGCACACACTACCCGCTCGCCTACCTGAAACCCGACCAGACCTTCCCCTACCTCCACGATGGTTCCGGCGGATGAATAACCCAGCACCAGGGGCTGATCGAGACGATTGAAAGTTGATTCAAGCGTAGAAAACACACCTTCACGTTTCGCTTTATCCATGACCTGCTTCATCAGGTCGGGGCGGGAAGTAGCTTTTTGCAGAAGATTTTTCTCACCAAACTCTACCAGCGAGCGTTCTGTACCGGCGGAGACCAGGGATGCAGCTGTCCGAACCAACGCAGTGTTCTTCCTTACCTGCGGGATAGGCACATCCACGATTTTGCTTTCTCCGCTGTTCATATACTGCAAGACCTGTTTCATAGTTACCTCGTGTACTTTCTAATGATGAAATTATAACTTTTTAATAAGTTTAATCAAAAAAGAAGCTGATTGTACTATCAGCTTCTTTTTTGATCTTTGTCGAAATTATTCTTCTTGGGTTGCTTTCCCGTTTTCTGAAGAGATTTCCTTGGAGATCGCATTTTTCTTGCGTTTTCGATCTCCTTTATCCTCGAATTTACCAAATCGGCTGCTGGTTACTCCTCCCAAACCATAGCACCCTAACAGCATAACAGCGATCCATCCGACCACGGGAATTAAGGTGAGTAAACTGACCAACAGCGCAATCAGAAGACCCCCGACCAGCGTTTGGAGAACCAGCGACATTTTCAGGTAAAACCATCGGTTCATTAACTCTCCCAGCAAAGCCGCCAGAGCGATCCAACCGAAGAGAGAGGCAACCAGGAATACAACCAGCAGAACCAGCGCAAAGGGTGAAAGGCAAATAGTAATAGCAAGTATAAGGGTGATAATAGGTACTGCCAGCAACATGAGGAAACCAACTCCCCAGCTTACGCCAGGCTGGTTTTGGATGGAACGCATCACATTATGGGTTGGTTTAGGAAGCAGATATGCCACCAGACACGCGATCAACAGGAAAACAGCCGATAAAACCAATCGACTGGTCAATATTTTTTCAGGGTTTGAGAAAAATGGAATTAAGAAGCTGAAACTGCTCCAGGCTGGTTGGATTGCCTGTGGACTGGAGTAGGTGCTGATTGTGCCGGTTATTTGTGAACCTTCATTCTGGTGTATTTTATGGAATATCTGGTTAAAATCACCGTCAATGACGGCACTGCTCTCCAAAGTGCTAGAACCGGCAAATGCGAAAATATCGCCGTTCACCTGTCCGTTGATTTGAGCGGTGCTTCCGATCAAGCTGATATCACCAATTACTTGCGAACCTTCTTCCATTGTGAAGCTGGAGCCGATGATTGCCAGATTTCCATGGATGGTCTTTCCGCTTTCCAGCGTATAGACTTCTCCAATTACCAATGTACCGTTGTCGCTATCAGTTTGTGATGGAGCAGTAGTACATCCTATAAGCAGGAGAGGGATCAGGATGAGGAGTGCAAGGGTTTTATTTTTCCCCATAATCACGGACCTCTTGCCATTCTTCTTGATTCTTTTTCGCTTTCCATAAGATGACAACCAGAAGAATCACGAAAATATTGGCTACTCCTACCAAAAAGATCCCTGCTGACCATCGTACCAGGCTTGGGATTTCTTGGATGAAATTCGATAGATTGGCAATGCCATGTGTGAGAAATAACAGTATATGCGTACTAGAGGTGATTAAATTAGCGAGGAACTCTCCGAGAGATCCTGACAGCACTATATACGTTAAAAGAGATACCAGAACCAGTAGAATGCTGCTGAAAAGGATTACCCGCATTCTTACAATGGAACGCCGTTTCTTTTCAAAACGTAATTTACTTTGCCAACGATCGCTAAAACCCGCAGCAGGTGCAATGTATGGGCTGGCTGTGATAGCTTTCAAGCTATTTTTCCAGCCATGATTTAGTTTTTGGCAGTGTTCACATGTTAGCAAATGAGCATCCAGAATTTGCTGTTGTTCTTCGTTTAATGGTGAATCATCCAGGATCCATCTTTCAAATTGCTTGTGGTTCATGCTGACTCCCTTCTTTTGTTGACATCGAAATCTCTTCGGTATTCCATTGTTCAGCCATATGCTGCCTAGCACGGTGCAGCCGGCTTTTTACAGCGCTCGTGGAAATATCCAACGCTTCGCTGATTTCATTTTCGGAAAATTCATACCAGTAACGTAAGATCAATACCATTCGATCCTTTGCAGGCAACTCTGCTAAATGTTTCTGCACCATATCACTTTTTTCATTGTTTGTGATCAGTTTCTCCGGATCAGGAGAATCATCCATGATACCAAACTCGATGATCTCATCTAGATCGATGGCGAGCAAATGTCGTTTGCGCTGCTGATCAATGCAGTAATGGGCAGCTATTGAAAGAAGCCAGGTTGCAAAAGGTCGGCTTTGGTCATAGCGCTTGATATAACGGTAAGCACGGATGAAACATTCCTGGGCGGCATCCTCAGCCTCCTGGGGGATGCCCAGCATACGGTAGCAGAGATTGTAAACATGGGATTGGTAATGTTCGACGATGTCGGTAAAGGCATCGTCGTCACCATCCAATACTTGTTTTATGCAATCCGCTTCCACGAAGCCGGTATCCAAGGGTTGCTCCACTGATAATAATTTATTCATATACGTGCTTTTAACAAGAAAGGTTTCGCTTGAATTGTAGCATTTTCAAGAAGAGTTGATCGTATTTAACTTTAGGGGTGGTCGCAGTGCTCAATGAGTAAATCTTTGATAAAGAAATGGTTTCGTTTGTTGGAAATCAATTTATAGATAGAACGTAACCTAAAGTCTAAACAAGCATCTAGGTGCTGATGCCTGGATTACCGGAGCGGTTTGATGGATATTCAAATATTTATTTAAGTTACATGTAAAGAACTGGTTGATCCAGTATTAAAAGACCATTTCTTCCTTACCTGATAACTTATCCTGGATGTGGTCAATGACCGTGTCGAGATGTTTCTTCTTGTGCACAAAATCAAGGTTGTCAGTGTGGATGGTGAGCACCGGGCAGATATCAAAGGTCTGCATCCATTCAGCATAAAATGATTCTAACAGCGCAAGATAATCCGCGCTGATGCCGCTCTCCATATCGCGCCCGCGCTGTTGGATGCGCTCCATGAGGATAGGTCCTGGGCAATGCAGATAGATCAGCAGATCGGGAGCTGGTAGCGTTTCTACCACCAGATTAAATAACTGTAAGTAAGTTTGATAATCCAGCTCAGTCAGATTTCCCATACGGTTAAGTGCGCGGCAGAAGATATAAGCATCCTCATAAATACTGCGATCGATGATAGCAGAGCGGGGATCATCTGCCATCTCTTGATGTTGTTTGGCACGGTGCCCCAAGAAGTATACTTGCAGATGGAAAGCCCAGGTGCCCATATCCTTATAAAAATTAGGTAGGTAAGGATTGTTGACGACTGACTCATAGGCGGTGCGCCACCCCAGGCGTTCCCCGATCCGTTCAGTGAGAGATGTTTTCCCAGAACCAATGTTGCCTGCTACCAGGATCAATTTTTTCGCCATGTTTTCCTCCGAGCTTCTAATTTATTATTCCTTTATTGATCACTTCGAATGACAATCGTGTTTTTCTTTAGATCCCTTTTTTCCGCATACATTTTTTCATCAGCACGCTTTATTAATCCCTCAATCCCGCTTTCATCAATCGTATCGTACTCAATAATTCCATGACTGGCGCTTACGATAAATGGTTTGTTCTTTGTTTGGTTTATCTGGTCAAATTGGACAAGTATTCTATCCCACACACTTTCTGCCTCTTGAAGACTAATATTAACAAAAACAATGATAAATTCATCTCCCCCTATTCTAATGATGAAATCTGTTTCACGAATTACTTGCTTGATCACGTTTACAATAGTCAGGATTAATTCATCGCCAGCATCATGACCGAGTGTATCATTTACCTCTTTAAGACCATTTATATCCAGAAAACACAGAGAAATCTTACTTTTTCTACGATTATCCTGTGGAACAAGTTTGTTCAGCAAAGCCAAACCAGCTCTTCGATTGAGAGTGCCAGTGAAAGCATCATACTCGGAAAAAAATTTTGTTTGTGTATATGCCTGACGAATAAGTGACAATAAAAAACCACCAAGAACTGAGATAATAAGGATTAACCCGAAAAAAGGTAGGTTAGATTGAAATGTTCGTTTGATTTTGTCGAATAGATTTATTTTAAAATATTCTCCCATCGGGCTTTGATTACTGATAAATGACACGATTTTAAATGTGCCCTTATCAAAAACGATATTGTTCACATTAATGAATTGCTTATCTTCAAGGGATGACTTGAGATCAATGGTTTTATAAGTAAAGAAACCATTCTCTGTAATGAATGAATGATCTTGCCCCTGCATTTCTTCCCACTCAAGTGGAAAGGTTTGGCTAAAACTTACATCTTTTTTTTCATCATACATAAAAGCCCAGTTTTGCTCAGGCTTGTCACTTGAAATCCAATAACCTTCCGAATTTAATAGATAAATAAGTCCATCGCTGTAATTTGCAATAGTTTGGAACTCGTTTAAATAATTATCCGCAAGGTAATTCAATATAATAATGCCGATGAATTCATTGTCTTCATTAAAAACTGGTGTCGAAAACCTGATCATGGGTTTTATCGGCATTTCTATCGTTTCGTTTTCGATGTTGAGATCAATTCTTGATATTAAAATCTGCCCCTGATTTAGATTTGCTGTATCAAGAAAGTAATAGCGGTCTTTTTTATTTTGTAGTGCAGATTGATCAATGATAAAGGCTCCATTTTCGGAATAATCAATACGGATCTTTTCGTCTCCATTGGCGTCAATAAAGCGGAGCTGGTCATAAATACCTTTGTAATCAGCATAAATTTTCCATTCTTCCGCAATATCCTGGGAAGCGACTCCCGAAGCCAGTTTAAGGTAATATGCGTCTGCAATAAAGTGGAGTTCATTCACTCTTTTATTTAAATCTGATATTAATAAACTTGATTGGTAATCCAGCAAACCATTTTCGAAACGTTCTATTTCATCAATTTTGGTACTTTCTAACTGGTTGTCAACGACGAAAAGTATCAAAAAAGAAATAACAAACAGAATCGCAAAGAGAATTGTGAATGGTTTAAGGACATTTTTGAAATTGAAAATTTTATTCCCGTTTCGTTTCATTGCGCTAATCCCTGCTTAAACGGTGTTTCAGTTGTTAGATATATCATATCTACTATTATATGGAAAAAAATATCAATATAAACGATTTAATGGGTTTTTGAGTTGATGTAGTGGTGCAGTTTCCCATGATCGCAATTAGGTATAATCCACCATATTGCCATGAAGTAATTTAATCGCCCTCGATCATTTTATGCGTTTCTGATAGGTCCGGGTAGCATTCTTTTTACTCAGCCTGATGGTCGATGTGCCGCTCACCAACAGAGCGGGTGAATCCACAAAGAATTGCATAGAGCTATCCAGTTTTTATGTATCACGTAAACGGTAGCTTTCTTGAAAAGATGATAACAGAGCATGAATTCTCGAGGTATTTTTTTTGTATTGTCATTTACCCTGCCACACTAACATTCACTGTACCCGCAACCGTAGCATTTGCGACAACCCTCTTCATTAACCAAGGCAGCTTGTCCGCATTCGGGGCATAAATCACCGATCTTAAGGGCATACTGATCGTTTTTTGGTTTTTCCTCTTTTTCCTCTTTGGACTGTGGTGCTTTGGTATTTTGCAACAGATCGTCCAGCCGCATGGGTTCTTCCAGAGCAATACGTTCTGAGCGCTGTTCCATGTATTCTGCCAGCACCTGTGCCACACCATCTGGCAGAGAGCGCACACGGCTGGGACCAAACCCCAGCGGGCGACCACCGCCCAATCCTGACAGCTGGCGCCAGATCTCCTGCAAGCGCTGGCTGGGTTCCACTGGGGAGGAGAGACGTAGGACGTATGAGATCAATCTGGCGATGGCTTCCGAATCAGCAGCTACGTCTGAACCGGCTTTGGCGGTATTGATGAAAACTTCGAAAGGTTGGTTGTATCCATTTTCGTTGATGGTCACAAAAGTTTTTCCAACGGGGGTCTTGATGCCGTAGGTCATACCTGCCAGAAAGCGCGGGCGTGGTTTTTTAGGCTCACTCCACAAATTAGGCTGATCGAAGTCGGTATCCGTTAGCCAGATCGGGGTGAAAGGATCAGCCCCCGGTTCCACCATTTCACGAACGTCCGATTGTTTCTGGCTGCGGGTGGCAGCTGTCTCCAATACAACTCGTTCGCGAGAACCGGTCACATACACCGTCATTCCCTTGCAACCTAATTTCCAGGCAAGCGAGAAGGCAGCGGCAATATCATCCTCGCTTGCGCTGGATGGGAAGTTAATGGTCTTCGAAATGCTGTTATCCACAAATGCTTGCAGGGCTGCCTGCATGCGCACATGTTCCTCTCCACTGATATCCTGCGAGACGACAAATATCTCGCGTATGGATTCGGGCAGGATGTCAATATCCTGGCAGGACCCATGCTCCAGTATCTGCTCTACAACAAGCTGGCGTTCCTCATCCGTGAGCTCGCTCCGCTCAAGGGCAGCTTGCATGAAGGGACTGAGGTAGGTGAGTTCAAGGTCGGTTCCGTTATCATCTACATGGCGGATATACGCCAGTGCAAAAACAGGCTCACAGCCATATCCCTCACAACCGGCAACGGTGGAAATGGTGCCGGTGGGTGCGACCGTGGTTTGGGCAGCATTGCGAATTCCATACGAGTGGATACCCTGCACAACCTTTTCCCAATCCAGCTGCGGTCTACCCCAATCGTGCGTGTATGCAACAATGGAATGAGGGGGTTGCCAAGTGATATGCTCAGGATCGTAAATACTTCCTTTGATGGCAGGGAAGGGGGTGAATTCTTTAGCGAGCTCAATACTGGTGAGCATGCTGTGGTAGCGGATGAACTCCATGATCTGCGCCCCAAATTCCAAACCTGCTTCAGAGCCGTAGCAGATACCACAGTGATACATCAAATCTGCCAGACCCATGATACCCAATCCAATACGACGGGCGCGCAATGCATTCTCGCGCAGCTGCGGAACTGAGGGGACATATTTGTTGGCATCCACCACATCATCCAGAAAGCGCACAGCCAGCCTGATGCTTTCACGAATGGCATCCCAATCCACGCTTCCATTTGGTCCACAATGTCTGGCTAAATTGATCGAACCCAGGCAGCAGTTCTCATAAGGTCCGAGCCACTGTTCCCCACACGGATTGGTGGCTTGCAGGGTGTACAGTTGCGGAACGGGATTGGTGCGGTTTGCCGCATCCAGGAAGAGCATGCCAGGTTCGCCATTGTGATGAGCCTGGTAGATGATCAAATTGTACAGGTCACGGGCGCGAACCTGTTTATAGGTAATAATGGGAATGCCGGCTGCTTCCGCCTCTTCGAGAGTTCCGTCAAAATCATGATACAGCGGGTGATGCACATCCGGGAAGCGCAGATCCCAGTTTTCATCATTTTCTACTGCTTGCATGAATGCATCGGTGATACCAACAGATATATTGAAATTTGTGATGGCATTCTCACGGGTCTTGCAGGTGATGAAAGATTCGATATCCGGGTGATCGATACGCAGTACAGCCATGTTAGCTCCGCGGCGGGGGCCGCCCTGCGCGACTTCCCCAAAAGCATGGTCAAAAACGCGCATGAAACCGATTGGTCCGGTCGCTCTGCCGGCGGAGGAATTTACCAGCGATCCGGAGGGTCGAATGGATGAAAAAGAAAAACCGTTGCCACCGCCGGTTTGCTGGATAAGCGCAGCATCACGCAGAGTTTGAAAAATACCGCTTGGTTTTTTCCCCATATCGTCGCTGATGGGCAGCACAAAGCAGGCTGCCAGCTGACCCAGGGGAGTACCGGCACCGGTGAAAGTGGGGGAGTTGGGTAGGAATTTTAAGCTCACCAGCATTTTGTAGAATTGTTTGGCTGTTTCCAATATCTCTGTTGCTGGTTTATCTTCCGATGAAGCAATGTGATAAGCCACTCTCCAGAAAGTCTCTTCTGGAGTCTCGGTTAATTGCCCGTCTTCTCCTTTGCGCACATATCGTTTGTTGAAAACCTGATAGCTGTTCTCGCTTAACTCCACTCTTGGCAAACCGTCAGGCATTTCGATGATTTTTCTTTTCTCTATCGGCGGCTTTGGGGTGGAATTATACGTCATACTTTTTCTCCTTTATGTTCTAGTTGGCGGTCGATTTCGTCACGGATTGCATTCAAGTTCTCCAGTGGTAAATAGACGCTGGCGAATCGGATATAAGCAATATCATCCAACTCACGTAACCCTTCAATAACCATATCTCCAATAACCTGTGAAGAGATCTCTAATTTTGTCATATGCTGCAATTTTGCTTCGATCTCCCCTGCCAGCCGCTCAATCTTTTCGGCGGAAACAGGTCGTTTGGTGCAAGCTAAATGCAGCCCCTCTAGTAACTTTTGCCTGTCAAATTCTTCACGGGTATTATCTTTTTTGATGATCAGAGGTGTCGATAAGATCAGCCTTTCATAAGTGCTGAAACGCTGTTTGCAATCCTCACATTCTCTTCGGCGTCGGATTCCCCCCTTCGTATCATGTGTTGTATCAATCACATGGATATTCTCACTCTCACAATGTGGACATTGCATTTATGGCTCCTTAAAAACAAATAAAAATTTTATTTAGCGGCAGCATTGAAAGGTTCAATGAAGAATCCCCCAGGTGTGGGGGATGTATAACAGCGAATGTATATCAGTGGGGTCATTCTAGCATAAAAAAAAAGAGGATTCAAGCAGGCAGCACAACATGAACCTTAAATATTATGGATTTTTAATATAGTGGAGAAAAGAAATAGGAAATATCGCCAGCGTATGATGAGATCAATTCTGCAATGGAAGGAATTTGGGGTATGGACCGGGTGAAAGCCCATACCCCTTACAAAGGAGAAAAAGATTTCCTGGATCTCAGGTTGTTAATCGTTCGTGCGATTCCTGATAAATGCAGGAACGTCTATTTCATCAGTGTTGTACGCCCGCGGTTGGAAATCATAATTGGTGCGGGTGTTTTCCTGGCTACCCGTTGAAGTACGTGGATTGCCATAGGTTGTTTTCTCATTTGTTTTCAGTTCGCTCAGATCATTGAAGCGACGCAGTGGTGGGCGCATACCTGCTTGGTCAAAACCAGTGGCTATAACTGTGATGCGAATTTCATCACCCATACTTGGGTCAATGACCGCACCAAAGATCAGGTTCACATCCGGGTGGGCTGTCTCTTTGATGATGGCAGCGGCTTCGTTGACTTCAAATAAGGTCAGGTCCGTTCCGCCAGTTACATTGAAGAGGATGCCGCGGGCTCCACTGATGGTGATATCCAGTAAATTGCTTGAAATGGCTTTTTCGGCGGCTTCGCGAGCGCGGTCATCACCGCTACCACGACCTACTGCCATAAGCGCTGCTCCACCTTCTGACATGATGGTGCGAACATCTGCGAAATCAAGGTTGATCAAACCAGGTACAGTGATGAGCTCTGATATACCCTGAATACCCTGCCGCAGCACATCATCTGCAGCGGAAAAAGCATCCTGTAACGAGGCGCGTTTGTCCACGATCTGCAGCAGGCGATCATTGGGGATGACGATCAACGTATCTGCCTGTTCTTTGAGCTTGGTGATGCCCAATTCAGCTGATTGCATGCGATGCGCACCCTCGAAGGTGAAGGGCTTGGTAACCACACCAATGGTGAGTGCTCCCACTTCTTTGGCGATTTGTGCGATGATCGGTGCAGCCCCCGTCCCGGTGCCACCACCCATACCCGCAGTTACGAATACCATGTCACTGCCCTTTAGAACCTGGTAAAGTTCTTCAGAGGATTCTTCAGCCGCTTTACGCCCGACCTCGGGTACACCGCCGGCTCCTCTACCACGGGTGACTTTTTCCCCGATCCGTACGCGAGTTTCCGCCTGTGAAAAAACCAATGCCTGACCGTCGGTATTGACTGAAATGAATTCAATACCATGCATTCCTTCTGCAATCATACGATTGACTGCGTTGCAACCCCCACCGCCTACTCCAACGACCTTGATGCGGGCAAATGCTTCTGCGTGTGGATTATTATTCATGTCCATTTTTTCTCCTTCTGTCTCCATTTTCTCCTGTTGACATTCTATTATTGCGGTAAAAACCGCTTTACTAAATCTTTTGCGCGCTCCCATAATCCAATGGGGGGTATGCCGCGCGCACGGGTAGGTTGTCTCGCTGTTCTGGTCAAAATGCCTGCCCAGTTTAGCAATCCCACACTGGTGGAATATGCTGGTGAATAAAGTTGGTCTACCAAGCCATTCAGGTCATCAGGCTGAGCTACCCGAACTGGCAAACCCAGAACATCGCTTGCCAGCTCTCGAATACCGGGCATCAAGCTTGCGCCGCCTGTTAACACTGCCCCTGCAGGAAGTAACCCATCATACCCGGACCGTTTGATCTCCTGCAGCACAAATTGGAAGATTTCTTCCATACGGGCTTCAATGATATAAGCCAGATCGCATCGTTTGAATTCAACCGGTTCTTCCTCACCAAATGAACGGATGCTGAAGATTTCACGTGGATCTACCTGTGCTTCCCTGGCATGCCCGTAATTGATCTTCACCTTTTCTGCATCCGGTAGAGAAAGGCGCAGCCCATGTGCAATATCTGATGTGATCAGGTCACCACCTACTGCGATAACGGTAGTGTGCCATACATTGTTGTTGATATACACAGCCAGATCTGTTGTACCCCCCCCAATATCACACACCATTACTCCTAGTTGTCGTTCGGTTTCTGTGAGTACCACTTCAGCGGAAGCCAGCGGATTGAGCACAAATGCTTTCACTTTCACACCGGCAGTTTCAACACAATGGCGGATATTTTCTACTGACGCAGATGAAGCGGTGATGATGTGGGTTTCCACTTCCAGGCGGTATCCGTGCAACCCGAGCGGTTGGCTGATACCATCCTGCCCATCCACGGTAAAACCTCTCTGAATGACATGCAGCACTTCGCGGTCATGGGGGATAGCGACCACTTGTGCAGCTTCCAAAGCGCGGTTTATATCTACCTGACTGACAATCCCGTTGGTGATGCCAACGGCTCCACGGCTATTGATAGAAGATACGTGTGATCCGGCAATACTTACCAGAGCAGAGGTGATCTCATATCCTGAAGAGCGTTGTGCTTTTTCAAGAGATTTAGCAATATCATTGATGGTCTGCTGCAGATCGGTGATTATCCCCTTCCGCATACCGCGCGAGGGTTCAATGCCAACACCCAGAATGCGATAGGTCCCATCTTCCTCAAAGCGAGCGATGAGGGTGCAGATCTTGGTTGTTCCGATATCTATGCCTACAATTGTCTCTTCATCCATCATGTTTAATCCATACGGTAGTAAGGTGCGTTGATTTGTTCTACACTGATCATGGTCGGATTGACCTGTGATGTAACCAAAGTCCTCACAATTTCCTCAACCATGTTCATTTTGGCGGCGATATCTTTTAGGTCGGATCCTACGTAAACCCGGAATCCTCGACTGTCATTCCAGCCCAATCCTCTGCGCACATCATATAAAATGATGTCCTGTTCTGGGAGCAGTTGATTGAGATCTTTGACAGCCTGATAAGTGGTTGGTTCGATGCGTTGGTATACCTTAAATAGTGCTAGTCGGTCATTCTCTCCTTTCTCAATAACCGTTTTTCGCAGACGTTTTTCACCCGCTAGAATAATTCGTTCTTCAGGAATATAAAAAGGTGGTTCCTGATTGGCGCCTATGGTGAGGGTAACCTGTGCTTCACCACGATCGGGAAGCAGATAGCCTTCCTCATCAATCCATATTTTTTTGCCATCGTATTCCCATGCAATGTGGGGTTCGCGTTCCTGTACCTGTATACTCACGGTAGAGGATAGGTCTACCGAAACATTCGCATCATGCAGCTCTGGGAAATTTTCCAAGATGGCATTCTCAATGATGAGTGGAGAGATCATGAAAATTCGCTGCTGACCCAAATCCAGTACCGTTGTGATCTCCTCTTGAGTAACACGCGTGAGTCCCTCGATTTCGATGTTGCTGATCAAATACTCAGGAGACCGGAAGGCGCTGATCAGTAACGCTGTACAAATGCCAGTGACCAATCCACTCAGGAATCTCCAACTGAGGTGCAGCTTGGGGGTTGTGAATTCTTTTTCATCCAGAGCGATATGAGCCAAAGGATTCTGTTCGTATTGTGAATGAACACTACGCTGATTCTCTTCATTGCTTTCATAAGCCGGACGGGAGGCGAGCTTTTCAGCGCGTGTGTTTACATCCTGCAGCCACTCGTTCTGCTTTTTAAGCCTTTTTTGACGAAGTTTGTCTGACCGTCTTTCGGAGTCAGCGCGGTTGTGCTCTTTCATCAGGTTTACGACAGTTTCCTTTCACTGCGGTTTCTTTCCGCTTTTCGTTCAAATGCCAGATTTACCAATTCATCCACTAGATCTGCATATTTCAACCCGCAGGCATCCCATAACTTGGGATACATGCTGATCTTGGTAAAACCGGGGATGGTGTTTACTTCGTTAATGAAAAGCTGGTTTGTTTGACCGTTCACCAAAAAATCAACTCGTGCCATACCAGCGCAATCAATCGCCTGGTAGGTACGGATGGCAATCGCCTGCATCTGCGCGATCATTTCATCCGAGAGGGGGGCGGGAATGATCAATTCTGAACGATCGTTGTAGTACTTGGCGTTGTAACTGTAAAATTCATCTGCAGGTTTGATCTCGCCGGGCACGGAAGCGCGTGGATTTTCATTACCCAGCACGCTGATCTCGATCTCACGTGTGTACTCAACCCCTTTTTCGATTAAAATACGACGATCGAAGCGGCACGCTTCCAGTATCCCTTCCATCAGATCAGAGCGATTCTTGCATTTTGAGATTCCAACCGAGGAACCTAAATTGGCAGGTTTGATGAAAAAGGGATAAGCACCTAACGCTTCTGTTTCCTTGACGATCTCATCAATATGCTGTTCTGCATAATTGCGGCTGGTAACGATCCAATCCACAACCGGGATGTCATTTGCTCGCATCACATCTTTGAAAAGAGCTTTATCCATTCCAACGGATGAGCCGAGAACCCCGGCACCCACATAGGCAATGTCAGCCATTTCAAAGAAACCCTGCAAGGTCCCATCTTCACCGAAAGTCCCGTGTAGAACCGGGAAGATCACATCCAATTCGGTGATGGCATCCAATCTGCCCTCTTGGTGCCTATAAAGGATGGTCTTTCCTGGTTCTGGGATCAACAGCACGCGGTATAAACCTTCAAACGATTTGTTTTGAAATTGTTGCCAGGTGTCTGTACCGCTCCACCATTCGCCTTCCTGCGTAATGCCGATCTCTGTGATCTCGTATTTCTGTGGATTCAGAACTGAAAGGACAGATTTGGATGACATGAGAGAAACCTCATGTTCCCCAGAACGACCCCCAAACAATATTCCAATGCGAATCTTCTTCATGCGTGCTCCTGAACTGTTTGGTATGTGTCGAATTGTTTCATGATGTTTTCATCCCAGTCTCCGATGAGTTGGATTTCAGGATGCAGGTAAATGCCAAATTGTTGGCATACGTGGGTTTCGATCAATTGGATCAGCTCCCAGATATCCTGAGCACTGCCATCAGACGAGTTGAGGATAAAATTCCCATGTTGTGCGCTTATTTCCGCTCCGCCGATCTTCTTTCCTTTTAACCCGACCATCTCGATCATCCTGCCAGCTTTATCACCCTGCGGATTTCTGAAGATGGAACCCATGCTGGGACCGAAAGGTTGATTTTCCAATCGTCGCTCGTGGTATGTTTCAACCTGCTGCATGCTCTGTTCGTAATCACCCGGTATAACTGAAAACCAGGCGCTCAGCAGCACACATTCCACCAGATTACGTTTCAAAATACTGGACCGGTATTCAAACGCCATCTCTTCCTTTGAGAAAATGGTTTTTCCATTATTTCGGTGCAAGATTTCTGCCCGCAAGAAATTATCGGCGGTTTCTTTTCCAAAGCATCCCGCATTGCCATATACTGCTCCGCCAACGGTTCCGGGCAGTGTAGCCGCCCATTCCAACCCGGAGAGATGGCGATTGATGGCTAATTTGGCTGCTTTTCCCATCAATGCACCGGCTTCGGCATGTACCTCATATCTCTCCTGCTGTTGGTGGATTTGAATATTATGCGCATGGTTGATGATCACAACTCCGCGCACACCTTTATCACTGATCAGAATGTTTGAGCCGCTGCCCAATACCAACAAGGGTAAATTAAGCTCCCAAACCTGCCTGACAAAATGCTCCAGTTCAACAGCGTCTTGAGCGATAAGCAGGGCATCCGCTTTTCCTCCGGCATGGATGGTCGTATAGTTCCTCATTAACACATTTTCCTGAAGACGGTTAGGGAATTTCTCGCGCAGAGCATTCATCGCCTGATCAGACATGCTTCCCCCTTTCGTTTATTGTTTGGGTAAGCAGTTTTCTCAGATCCTGGTTGATCTGGTTGGCATCACCAGCTGAGAGGATGAGTACTACATCACCGTCCTTTAGCTCACTACCTAAAAATGCGGTGGTATCTGCCAGAGAGGCTATGAAATGCACATTTTTATGGTGAATTTGGTTCGCGATAAGTTGAGAGGAATAATCCTGCACCTTTTCGCGTGAAGCATAGATCTCAGTCACGATCACCATATCGCTATCTGTAAACACATCCAGGTAGTCATTAAATAATTCCTGAGTGCGGCTGTAAGTGTGCGGTTGCCAAACGGTGATGAGACGTTGTTTGGGGTATTGGGCGCGAGCTGCTCCAATGGTGGAACGGATTTCTGTGGGGTGGTGCCCATAATCATCAATGAGCGTGATACCCTGAAAAGTTCCCAGAATGTCAAAGCGTCTGCCGGTACCTGAAAAAGCTGCCAGAGCTTGCGAAGCACCATTCAATGATAAATTCAGATGATCGATCAGAGCGAGCACTGCACTGGCATTACGAGCGTTGTAATCTCCTGGAATTGAGAGTTCTTGCGTGATCACATTCCCATGCGAAAGCTGCAAATGGAAGCGAACTCCGTCATTCTCTCTGTGTTGGATATTGCTGAGTGAATACTGTGCTTGAGGAGAAGTACCGTAAAAATGAACGTCTACAAGATCTTGTGCCCATTTCCCAATTTTCAGAGCTTGTGGATTATCTGCACAGATCAGCATAGTACCATTGTGATCCATCCGTTGGATGAGTTTCTTAAAGGCGGTTATGTAGGATTCCCGCGTGGGATAGCAGTCAGGGTGATCGTGTTCCACGTTGGTGATAATGAGGTAATCCGGCGTAAGCCCGAGGAACATGGAATCGTATTCATCAGCTTCGATAATGAAATATGCTCCTTGCCCAGCGTGAGCATTTCTGTGGAGATTCTTGGCTGTACCACCAATAATGTAGGTGGGATCGAGGTGCAACTGATCAAATACCCAAGCGGTCATGGCGGTGGTGGTCGTCTTTCCATGGGTTCCGGCAATTGCTATGAGTGTATGCCCTTTGGTCAATTCAGAAAGGAAATCGATCCGTTTGAGAACGGGAATTCCGGCGGTCAAGGCAGCCTGAACCTCAACATTATCATCTTTGATGGCTGATGAACGGATCACAATATCAGCGCCCTGTACCTGTTCGGCACGATGACCTTTATACACCGTTGCGCCAGCATTTTGCAGTTCAGCAGCCAGTGGTGAAAGGAGCATGTCAGAACCGCTGACAGAATTGCCCTGTTCTAAAAGAACGCGTGCAATGGCTGAGAGCCCTGTTCCTCCGATGCCGATAAAGTGATAGTGTTTTCTCATATAAATAGCACCAAAACAAAAATAAATGAACATGCCACCGCATAATAAATGGTTGGCGTGGTTAACCAAACAGGCGGGAGATATTTAACCAGGTTGAGTGCTGCATCCCCGGCTGGTGTACCGGCGATAGGGGGGATGACGATGGGGAAGGGGTAGTTTGCATCAGCCAGAAAGTACCATATGGATCCATAGATCAAATATCCATTAAAACCGCCAATGATAAAACCTAACAAAATATCCTGTAAACGACCGCGCGCTAGACGTTCGTCCTGCTGGAAGCGTGGAATATTGGGTGTCTGATATCCGAAGAATATCAGCACGCTAAAAACGATAATGCGCATCCATACCTGTGAAGTTACTGGGTTGGACGCCAGATAAGTTTGCACAAAAGGTAGATACTCTTCCAGGATGGTAATGGCGAAAATTCCCATTATCGCACTGAAAGTGACCAATATCTCTTTCGTCCACCCACGGATGGCGCCTATCAAGGCAAAGAGAAGAATAAAGACCCAGAAAAGAACTCCAAGACTAATCATGCTGTGTTGCTCCTTTCTGCTTGCTGTGTGTAGATGATTCCAATATGATGTCTGCGATCTTCTCCGCTGCTTTGGGTGTTGCCAGATTTTTCATTGCATCTTCCATTTCCAGCAAACGTTGGGGATTTTCAAGGAGATCCATAATGGCAGGTTTCAATTCCTTTGCCATGTTCTCATCTTTTATGATGATGGCTCCACCATTCCTTGCCAGGTGATCGGCATTCGTTTTCTGATACCGCCATGCGTAAGGATAAGGGATGAGAATGGCGGGGAGATTGAAAAAGGGCAGCTCACCCAGTGTGGAAGCTCCGGCACGGCAAACGACCAGATCGGCAGCTGCCAGTGCTGCGCCCATTGTTTCGTGCAGGTAAGGGAATGCATGATAACGTACCTTTTGTTGATTTGAAGGTAGAGATCGCACCATTTGTTGTGTTTCTTCCCAGTTATCTGAACCGCTGATGTGAACAATCTGACATTTTTGCAAGAGTTCGGGTAGAAGCGGGTACAGAGCACGGTTGATGGATAACGCGCCTTTGCTGCCACCGAATACTAAAACCACAGGCAGGTCTTCGTTAAGTTTAAATTGTTTTCGCCCGGATATTCTGTCCCACTGAGTGATCTCCTTTCGTAACGGGTACCCACATACGGTTACATTCTTTTTCTTATTGAGATAACCCCTGGTCTCTTCAACGCTTACCAGAACTTCATCTGCATTTCGCACCAATGTTTTAAGGGCTAATCCTGGTTCTATATCCGGAATGAAGATCACGGATGGAATGTTGCGGGCAGCTCGTGCAACAGGGACGGATAGATATCCCCCGGTCGAGAAGAAGACGTCCGGCTGGAATGATTGGATGATGGTTCGCGCCTGTTTATACCCCATAGTTAATTTGCGCACATTCCCTGGTAATTTACGGAGGCTGACTCCGTGAATGCCAGCTGCAGGGATTGCTTTAAAAGGGATGCTCAGGCGGGGGATCAAATCGTTTTCCATTCCACCTTCACTCCCGACCCACAACACATCATCAATGCGGGCGTTAAGCGTTTGGAGTACGGCGAGGGCGGGATACACTCCGCCACCCGTCATCCCGGCGCAGATCAATAATTTCATCCAGGGGTCTCCCTTCTTCAATATTTTTTTGATGAGCGGTGGCTCGTGAGACATTCATGATAAAGCCCACACCTGCCATCACAGTGACCATGCTTGAACCGCCAGCGCTGATAAATGGCAAGGCATTTCCAGCCATTGGTATGATATTGACCATGACACTGATATTGATGGCAGCTTCTACAAATATCCAGGTCGTAATCCCCGCCGCCAAAAATTTCCCCAGCAGGTCAGGTGCCTGGTTGGCAATATGCAAGCCTCGCCACAGGAAGAATAGGAATAGGAATATGACGAGCGAGGATCCAAATATACCCAACTCTTCAGCTATGACTGCGAAAATGGAATCAGTAGGTGCAACTGGTAACCCGGTGAATTTTGTGGTGGCATGCCCGATGCCCACACCCCAAAAACCACCTTTGACAATTGCTTCGATGGAACGCTGTGTGTGGTAGGAAGCATTTTGAGGATCTTGCAATCCGCTGATGAATTCTGCCACACGCTGCCGACCGGTGGGATAAGCGAACATCAGAAGTGATCCCAGAATCAATATTACAACCATCACGATGATGATTTGGCGGATGTTACCACCGCCGATGAAGAACATGATACCTCCCATTAAGACCACGGTTATCACAGCCGAAAGATCAGGTTGAGCCATGATCAAACCGGCTATCAAACCTAATATCCCAAGGAGAGGGAATAACCCAAATTTCAGGTGCTGCAATACGTCCTGTTTTGCGTATAGCCAGAATGCCAAATAGATCACAGTTGCAAGTTTGGCGAATTCCGAGGGTTGGATAGAACCCTGGAAGAGAGCACGGCGGGCTCCCAACCTGGTTTCTCCGTAAATAAAGGATACAAGAACCAATAGGAAGATCACGACCGCCATCATAGGGAAGAGTAGTTTCTTGAAGCGGTGATAATCGATTGCGTAAATGATACTTGCTCCGATGATACCAATGATCACGAACTGTACTTGCCGCTTGAAAAGATAATCTGGTTTTTCGCCTAATGTTGTAACTGAATATTCCCAACCGGCTGAATAAACCATTAACAAGCCGATGGCAAGCAGCGCAAGCACGCAAACCAGGAACGGTACATCAATTCCAAGATGTAGTGTGCGTTCTTTCAGAGTTTTCCTCTTCTTTGTTCTATCTGTCATGGTAACGACTCCACAATTTGTTTGAAAAGTTCGCCCCGTTCTTCGAAGTCCTTGAAAGCATCATAACTAGTTCCGCCAGGAGAAAACAGCACAATGTCATCTTCTTGAACAACTTGTGTGGCAGCGTGGATAGCGTCCTGCATGGTTGTGTATTTTTCTAGCGAATAGGGATAATCTCCATGTTCATAATTTGATAAAGCGTTTTCTATCAAATCGGCTGCTTCTCCGAATAAGAAAATATGATCTGCTCGATTGTGTGCTTCCGCTGCTAAGCCCTGCCACGGTAATTTCTTATCTCGACCACCTAGTAGCAAGATTAAACGACCTTCGAAAGCATGAATGGCAGCCAGTGTTCTTTCAGGCGTAGTAGCGATGGAGTCGTTGTACCAGTCTGCACCATGCCAGTGCCGCACGAATTCCAAACGGTGTGGGATGCCATGAACTTTTTCGATCCCGCTGCGAATGGCATCGAACGAAATTCCAGCTGCGACTGCGATCGCACACGCTGCCAATGCATTCAATAGATTGTGTTCCCCGCGTAAATGCACGGCTCGTGCAGGGCAGATTTCTTTGATGTGCTGCTCTTGTTTGAGGCAAAGGATGTTATCCCTGATAAAGGTTCCATCCAGGTTT
>DMDF01000056.1 GCA_003446605.1 Anaerolineaceae bacterium | reverse complement strand
GTTATGGTGCGCGGTGATGTGGGTGCGGTGAAAGCCGCTACGGATGCCGGCGCTGCCGCTGCAAAGCGTGTTGGCGAATTGGTTTCCGTGCATGTCATCCCTCGACCCCATAGCGATGTCGAAATGATCTTGCCGCAAAAGGAAAAAGGCAGCATTAGCGGTCGTACTACTTCTGCGAAATAGCAACGGATCAAAGTAGATTACCGTGCTGGGCAAAGTAGGTGAGTTTGATCTCACAGATTACCTGACGCGTGCAGAACAAGTCATTCTGCCGAGCCAGATGCAAAATACCTCGCCAGCGCCTGTCGAAGAAGGACCTCTTTACGTAGGCGCTGATCTGGGTACGGCTTATTTGGTATTGGTCGTACTTGATACAAATTTGCAGCCGGTCGCTGGCGAGTACCAGTTTGCCCAGGTGGTAAGAGACGGTCTGGTGGTTGACTATTTTGGAGCGGTTGACCGCCTGAAGAGGATGAAGGAGCGCGTGGAAGCGCGCATTGGTAGAACGTTAACAGAAGCAGCCAGTTCCTTTCCTCCCGGAGTGCCGCAAGCGGAAGTACGAGCGACCGCCAATGTGGTAGAAGCCGCTGGATTGAATTGTGTCGGTTTGGTGGATGAACCAACCGCAGCCAATAATCTGCTGGGCGTCCAGAATGGCGCCATTGTGGATGTGGGCGGCGGTACCACCGGCATTGCGCTGGTAGAAGATGGCAAGGTGATTTACTCGGCTGATGAAGCCACCGGCGGCACCCACTTTTCACTGGTGATCGCCGGCGCGCGTGATATCAGCTTTGAGGAAGCGGAAGAGCTCAAGAAAACGCAAACGATGCAAAAGATGCTCTTCCCGGTCGTGAAACCTGTCATGGAAAAGGTGGGTAGCATCGTATCGCGCCATCTGGATGGCAGAACGATCGACAACATTTCTCTGGTGGGCGGGGCAGTATGTTTCCCCGGCATGGCGGATGTGGTCCAGCAGTATACCGGCATCCGAACCAGCACACCCGAGAAGCCACTTTTCGTTACCCCCATCGGGATAGCATTGCATCACGCGCAGGTGGCTGCAGAAATGGAGAATGAATATGGCAGATAATTTTCAATTAAGATGCTACTGCTTGCTGGATCGCATGCAAGCCCAGTATGCCGCTTTCATCGGTACCGTAACACAGGGCGACCTTCCCACCGAAGGGATGGCATCTCTGTATATCGAAATGGCACCCGGCAACGAGGTCTTTCGCATGGTGGATATCGCGGTAAAGGCGACTGAAGCCAAACCAGGCGCCCAGATCGTGGAACGCGAATTTGGCATGTTCGAGGTGCATTCCATGAACCAGGCAGCCGTGATAGAAGCAGGGCATGTCGTTCTCGATAGGCTTGGTCTGAAAATGGAAGACCGTGTCAAGCCAGAGATCGCATCGGTACAGGTGATCACAAGGATTGATTCCTATCAGGCACAGCTCTTGAATCGTTTCCGGCGCGGCAGCATGCTGGTGCCGGGTGAGACCATGCTGGTGCTGGAATGTGCTCCGGCAGCCTATATCAATTACGCCTGCAATGAAGCTGAGAAACGTGCCAATATCAAGATCGTGCATGTTTCCAGCGTAGGTCGTTTTGGACGCATGTGGCTTTCCGGCACGGAAGCGGAGATCATTACCGCCAGGGATGCAGCGATCAAGTCGCTTGAGGACCTGGAAGGAAAAGCGTAGCAGGACCGGGAGGTTTATAATGGCGAAAACATTTTACACGGAACGGGATGTTGAAGATCTTCATCGACAGGGCATCATGACCATCACCCTGACGGATGAAATCGTCATGACCGATCTGGCGTACGAAAAAGCCAGACGGCTGGAGATGAAGATGGTGCAGGCGGAGGAAACTCCCCCGGCAGCTCCCATCCGTCCGTATATTAACACGCCTGCCAAAACCGTTGCCAGCATTACCACCAACACGGCTCCCACCAACACAGTGGATGCCTCGCGCGTGGCGACCATCAAAGCCAGAGTGCGCGAGACAGTAAAAGCACGCTTGGGCAGCAATGTGGATGGGGCAATGCTGGATGCGGTCATTGAGCGGGTGGCAAAAGACCTGGGGCTTGGCTGAGCATGCTTTTCGGTAGAGTGAAGGGCAGTGCAGTTTGTACGATGAAATATCAGGATCTGGAAGGGTTAAAGCTCCTGATCGTGCAGCCTTTGGATAAACATCTCAACCCGGCAGGACCATTGCAGGTGGCTGTGGATGTGGTTCAGGCTGGCATTGATGATCTGTGTGTGATGGTGCGCTCGCGTGAAGCTGCGCTTGCCATGCCCGATGTCAAGTTTGTTCCGGTTGACCTGGCACTGGTCGGCATTGTGGATGAATTGGAGGTCAAACCCGATGGGGATTATGACTTTACACTTAAGAATGGCTGGAATAGTTATACCTAGAGAAGGAAAAGCATGATCGTTGGCAAAGTAGTCGGAACGGTCGTCACGACCATCAGCCACCCGCATTATAAGGATAGGAAGTTGCTGGTGGTAGAACCACTGCACATGCAAGATGAAACGGCGGGCGGAGATTTTTTGGCGCTGGATAACAGCCATGCCGGCATCGGCGATACCGTACTGGTGTTGCGTGAAGGCAACGGCGCGCGCCAGGTGATGAATAACCCGGATGCGTGCGTTATCTCGGTCATTGTGGGCATCGTCGATTCGGTCTCGGTACAATATACGGAGTAGTATGGTTTTTTCACCATCGAAAAACGGTCCCGCTGTGAGGTGCCGTTTTTTTAATTAATGCACAAAAGTGATATAATTCTGACCAGAATGGTAGTATTAATATTCAAGAGGGTAGAAGTTGCGAACCTACAGTGAACCCCAGAGTATGATCCCTTGCAGTGAGTGCAACATCGGGCAGATGCACAAGACCACTGTCACGTATTTCACCTGGCTGCATGACGAATTGATCACTGTGCCTGATTTTCCTGCCTGGGTGTGTGATATTTGCGGCAAGCGCGAATATGATCACGAGGCTATCAACCAGATCAATATGCTATTCAGCCCGATGAGCGAACAGTTAAAGCCGCGTAAACGTGCTGCCGAAAAAGTAGAGCAGCCCCACAACAAGCAGCAACTTTCCCAATCGAAGTAAGTCCCCAATATTTAAAATTTTTCAATTTATTGACGCATGCGCCAGTGCATGTTAAAATATCTTTCTTCGGGCGCGTAGCTCAATGGCAGAGCAGTAGCCTTTTAAGCTATTGGTTGAGAGTTCGATCCTCTCCGCGCTCATTTTTGTTTTAAATTGTCAATCTCTTTTGTTATTCCCTCGTAAGAATCCATTTCTGACCTTTCCCCACTTCATCTGGTAAGCAAGGTCGGCGTACGCGCTGGGACGGGATTGAACGAGGCTGCCAGTGCTGCCTGCCACAGCGGGATGCCCCCGCATCGCACTAGATTACTCACCGCCTGATCCAGCGTCCGCGTGCTGGAAGTTAAAGGTCCCTCCGGCAGAAATATAAGATTATCTGCCTGGATGGAGGATAACCTGGCTGAAGTGTTTACCGCATTCGCCTTTCCGCTTGAACATCGTAAATCCAGCAGGTCAACCAACAGTTTAGAATGGATCAATAAAGAGATTCACAGAAGAAAGAGAGTGAAAAGTGTCTTTCCGAATGAGGCTTTATGTTTGAGATTGGTTTTCGTACTTCTCATGAATATCAACGGATGCTATACTAAAGAGGAATTCTCAAGATAAGCGGGGAAAATTTGAGGTATTTGAATACGAATGGGAGGTGGCTGCAATGAAAAACACACATTCATACTCTTCAGTTCGATCCACAGGATATAAGAATATTCAACAAAAGACATAATGCGGAGGATGTCAGTTATCCTCCACACCAACGAGGATTAATGACTAAAATCAAAAACTGCGAAGGTGCGACTAAAAGACGCAATCTGCTCTCTAATCGCTCTTTCATACTGTACTGGATCTCATCAACGTTCGCGATGGCTGCGTCAAACATTTTGCAATTCGTTCTCGCACTTTATGTGTTGGATCTGACTCACTCAGCCACGACGTTTGCATCCATCTTATCCATTGTAGTTATTCCCAGAATCATAGCTACACCGATTTCAGGCGTTTGGGCGGATCGGTATCACAAGGTTCGACTGATGGCTGGCATCAACATCGGTACTGGAGTGTTTCTGGGCTTGTTCGCCCTATTGCATTTGGCTGTTCAGCCGTTATCCGTGCCAATGGTTTTTATCCTGGTGGTCTTGCTTGAACTATCGGAAGTTCTGTATTCTGCGCCATCAGCAACCATAATACCTTCTGTGGTATCAAAGGATGAATTGGCGGAAGCCACAAGCCTCTCTTCCATAGACGATGGAATTGTGCAGATTCTGGGCTCCGTTGTGGCTGCGTTTACCTATAACGCAATAGGGGTGGCTGGAGGACTATTGGGAGCCGGTGTATTTAATTTGATCGCCTGCTTTACCATTCTCTTTGTCCGCATTCCTAAGCCAATGAAAGAGACCGCTGAAAACGAAGAACAAGGAGAAGGCGAGGTAAAGAAATCGGGAGCCATTTCACAGTTCTTTGACGCTGTTAAATTGGTCAGAGGGGACTCGTTTATCCGAAGCCTGGTGGTACTGGCACCACTGCTGAACTTCTTTCTGACCCCTATTTTCACGGTCACACTCGTTTACTTGCTGCGAGAGAAATTGCAGATCAGCACAAACGATTATGCAGTCTATAACATTCTGTGTGGCGTGATGGGCATCGTCGTTCCATTGCTTTCGATTCCATTCATGAAAAAGAAGTCCGCAGGAGCGATCATTCAGGGAAGCATGGTCATTTTAACGATCCTTGTGCTTTCTCTATCCATCGCTGTCTTGCCTGGTGTCAGTCTTACTTTCGGTAATTCATTCATCTTGTTGATCAGTATTGGAATAGCTGTATTGATGAACACAGTACTGATTTTGATGAACATTGCAACAACTGTTGTCTTCAAGACGAAGGTCAGGCTTGACTATATTGGAAGGGTCGCCTCTATTATCAACCTGCTTGCGACGATCTCTGTTCCGTTGGGACAGTTAATCTTTGGCTACCTGGCTGACTCGCAACCGATAGGCATATCCTTTTTTATCTCTGCGGTGGGAATGTTTGTGGTCTTCCTGATTGCGAGAAAGATGTTCCAAATCGAACGGGAATAGGATATGTGATCTCCAGAGAGAACTCTCTCGCGAACAAAAGATGGTTTTTTAAAATATTCATAGTGCCCAAAATGAGCTGGTGTTTGGTGGATTGTTTTCCCATTGCGCCGGGCTGCAGGCTGCCCTTGCACGGCTACAACCATAACGCGCTAGCGTATCTCATGGGTTCTTTTCAGGCAAGTTATGCCAGAATGACCTGCACTCCGCTTTTTTCGATCTGGTCCACTACTTTTTGAGGTGCATCTGCATCTGTCACCAGCACATTTACCTTGGAGAGTGGCACCAAAAAAGCGGAAGCGCTGCGATTGAATTTGGAATGGTCTGCCACCACGATCACCTGCCTGCCGATATTGATGATAGCGCGGTCGGTCATGATCTCGGGCAGGTAGTTATGCGTCAATCCAGTAGAGGGGTGAATGGAGAAGGTCCCCAGGATGACCTTATCGGCGCAGATCTCCTCCAGCGATTTTTCAGAGATGTGACCGATGAAAGAAAGTTCGCTGCGGCGCAGAATACCGCCCGTGGAAATGACTTCAATGGATTCATCCGCCCACAGTTCGTTCATCACCAGCAGTGAGTTGGTGAGCACATTGATCTTCTTTCCGTGCAGGTGTTTGGCTACTTCCAGCACGGTCGAACCGCTTGCCAGAAAGATGGTATCGCCATCTTTGATCAATTCTGCCGCGCGTTCCCCGATGCGGCTTTTTGCCTCGGTTTGTTCGTTATTGCGCTGATGTACGGGGATATCCGATTCGGCAACCGCGCTGTTCTTTCGCAACGCGCCGCCATGAAAGCGGATGATCTGCTGCTGTTCTGCCAGGGCATCCAGATCGCGCCGGGCGGTGGCTTTGCTGATATCGAAGGCTGCGCAAATATCCTCAACCAGTACCCTGCCTTGTGCTTCCACCAGCTGTTGGATCTTCTGCCTGCGTTCTACTTTGGATAAATTCTCATTTGTGTTCATGGATGTACAGATGACGTGTATGTTCGTATCTACTAGAAAAAATTATAGCATGAATGCTAAAAAATGCATCCAAAAGACACAAAAACGATCGAAAAACAGGATATTAATGAACGATTATGAACGAATTATTGAAAATATTGGTATACGGGACAATAATTGATTTAATAATTGCTCGAAATTGATCTTATGTGATTTAATAGGATCAAATATAGGAACACAGGTTGTAATTATTGATGAACCGAGCAGTCGCGATCTATAAAGAAGAACGGCAAATGAGGATCCAGGACATTATCCGCAATCAAACAGTGGTGAGTGTGGACGAGCTAGCTGCGTTATTCGATGTTTCGCATGTCACCATCCGCCGCGATCTCAATGAGATGGAAATGAAGGGGATGGTAGAGCGAACGCATGGCGGGGCGATCTCCAATTACCGCCCGCAAAAGAGCCTTGAACCGGATCTGCTGGCACGCGTGAATGTTCGTACGGATGAGAAACAACTGCTGAGCCGTTTCACAGCCGGGCAGATACAGCAAGGTGAGGTCATCTATTTGTCCGCCGGGTCAACCATGTATTTCCTGGCACAGGAATTAGCATCCCACCTTGAACTGACCGTTGTGACGAACTCTTTGATCATTGCGGCTGAGCTTGGTAAATCTCCAGGTATCAGGGTGATCGTGCTGGGGGGAATTCTGCGCAAGGATGAAATGGCGCTCTCCTATATTTTCAGCCATGAGACCATCAAGAACATCCACTTCGACAAGACCATCATTGGTTGCCGTGGGATACATCCTCTGTATGGAGTGACGAATGATAATGACCCCAGCATCATCGGCTGTGATTCTGTTGTTCTGGAGGCGACGAAAAAAGCGATCGTTGTGGCTGATCACACCAAGATTGGCTTTAAAGCAAAACGTGTATTGGTTCCTATCGATTATGTCGATACGTTGATCACGACCTCCCTGGCTCCCAGGGTTGTATTGGATGCCTTCCGAGATCAGGGTGTCAACGTAATTACTGTGGAAGTATAGCCTTATGAACCATATTGAGAAGGAGGTGCATATCGAGAATTTTTTTTGTTTTGTACTAATTTATAAAAAATAATTGGAGGACAAAAATGGAAATATCTATGGGAACTGCCTTCCTTCTTGCTTTCTGGGCAGGCTTTACATACTTCTCTCGCCGTTTCATGGGTGAGTTGTACCTGGAACGACCTATTATTGCAGGTCCAGTTGCTGGTTTGATTATGGGTGATCTGCAGACCGGTTTGGTTGTTGGTGCGACCATCGAATTAGCCATGATGGGTGTACTCGAAATCGGCGGCGGCGTTGGACCGAATGGTGCCGTTGGCGCTATCCTGGGTGTAGCTTTCGCTATCTCTGCCGGACTTTCGACAGAAGAAGCATTGGTACTGGCTCTTACCGCTGCTATCCTGGGTTCATTTTTCCAGATGATTGCGAAAGCAGCCAGCACCATCTTTGTTAGCGGTGCTGAACATTATGCTGAGAAGAATAACGATAAAGGTGTAGCTGCTATGGTACACCTCGGCAACTTCTTCCACTTCCTGGCAAACTTCATTCCGACCTTTGTTGTTCTGGCTTATGGTTCCTCTGCGGTGGATGCTATTATGAATGGTATTCCACCCTTCCTGCAAGCCGGGATCACTGCTGCTGGAAATATCTTACCTGCCTTTGGTTTTGCACTCTTGCTGGATAGCGTTGCAACAACTCAGCTCATGCCCTACTTCTTTATCGGTTTCTTACTGGCTGCCTACCTCAAGATGGGTGTTCTGGGCGTGGCACTTGCAGGTTTCCTCGTTGCGGCAATCCTGATCTATCGGCAGGGTGGCTTGCAGCTCATCAAGGAATCAGATACAAAGGTCGAATCTCGTGTTCCAAAGAAATATCAGAAACAGATCTACTGGCGTTCATTTGCACTGCAGTCTGCTTTCAGTTTTGACCGTATGCAGGGTCTTGGTTTTTGCTGGGGTTTGATGCCCTTTCTCAAGAGTCTGTATGGCAAGACAGATGAGTTTGGCAAATCGCTCAAGCGTCATTTGGCTTTCTTCAACACCCACCCGTGGGTTGCCGGACCAGTATATGCATTAGTAGCTGAATTGGAAGCCAAGAAAGCGGAAGATCCCGCGAGCGTTGATGATAAGATGATCCAATCTGTAAAAGCTAGCTTAATGGGACCGCTGGCTGGTATTGCTGATCCTTTGTTCCATGGAACAGCACGCCCCATTATGGCTGGTATTGCTGCTTCCCTGGCGCTCAGTGGAAATGCGGCAGGACCAGTGTTGTTCTTCGTCGTCATGCTCGCTTTGCATCTGTGGGTGCGCAAGGTAACAACCGATGCTGGTTTCCAACTTGGTGATACCTTATTCGAACGCCTGGATCAAAATAGCCTTACCCGCCTCATCGAAGGCGCTAACATTATGGGTTTGATGGCGATCGGTGGTCTGGTTGGTACCTGGGTAACAATCACAACACCACTTACCTACACATCGGCTGAGGGTGTCATTGTTGCAATACAACCCCTCATTGACAGTATCATGCCAGGGTTGCTTTCACTTGGCATTACACTGGCAATTTTCGCAGCTACCCGTAAGGGTATGAAAAGCAATGCGCTTATGGGCATTGTCTTCGTGGCTGCCATTGTTCTGGGTGGCTTGGGAATTCTTGCCTAGGATGATCTTGAGGACCAGGGACCTGTGTGCCTGGTCCTCTTTTACGCCACGGGTAAAATTTAGATAAAAAGAAGGTGAAAGAAATGATCGCTCTAACACGCATTGATGGTCGTTTGATTCATGGTCAGGTTACGGTTGGATATACCCGTAGATATGGAGCCAATTTTGTGATCGTGGCGAATGATGATCTGGCTGAAAGTACTTTTCAAAAGAATATGATGAAAATGGCAACCCCATCCGGAACGGAGATAGAAATATTTTCAATTAATGAAACTGCCGAAATTATCAAAGAAGGAAAATATGAGGATAGAACGATCCTTTTGCTGGTAAAAAGCCCCATTGATCTAGTTTCATTAATTGAAAAAGGTTGTACCTTTTCTGAAGTCAATGTGGGGGGCGTGATCAATGACGGTGCAAAGATCAAAATGACTAAAGAGGTTATCGCGACCGAAGATGAATTAGCAGCATGGAAAAAATTGGATGAAATGGGCATTGAAATGCAACTGCAGTGGGAGGTTAGTAAATCACCATCGAATTTCAATGCGGTCATACGCAAGACAAATAAATAAGCACTGCAATTAATACATGAAATTAAGGAGATCTTGATGACAAAAAATGTTCCATCATATATGAAGAAAGCTTTCGAGAGAACTGCTCATCCCTATTATTATTATGAATCGCTTTTCTCAACCCCTGAAGCACTGCAGGAGGTTTTGAGCGAACGCTCCATATCAACCATTAAAGAAGCTGCGCAGTTGCTCAAAGATAAAAAAGCGATCTACTTTGTGGGAAATGGCACTTCTTATTATGATGCTGTAGCTGGTCCTTATGCAATGAATTATTTCACAGATATTAACTCCTGGTCGCGCCCATCCTATGATTTCTATAACTATCCGCCATCCCAACTTGGAAAAGATTGCGCTGTGGTTGGAATCTCCCATTCAGGCAGCACCTTTGAAACGGTGAAAGCTCTCAAAATGATGCAAGCTGCAGGAGTGACTACCATTGCCATTACGGATAAGGATGATAGTGAGGTATTTAACTATGCTGATGCCGTGCTCTATAATGACGTGATGGAGAATCAAGGACCAAAGACAAAGAGTTTCGTAGCCTCAATTCTGCGAACCCATCTGTTAGCGCTGTTTGTTGCGGAAGCAAACGGGAAGGATATTTCGAAAGATATGTCTGCTTACCAAAAAGCTCCCGAGATTGCACGACAGGTACTGCAAGAAAACGAAGCTGTCATCAAGGATTTCGCGCAAAAACGGAAGGATATCAATTTGACGCGCTTCGCAGTCGCAGGAACAGGTTTTCAGTATGCCGATGCTTGTGAAGGCGCATTAAAAATGACAGAAGCTGCACTAGTACATTCGGTGTGCTGGGAGTTAGAAGAATGTATCCACGGGCATTGGTACAGCATACAACCGCATGAATTGGTGATGGTGTTAGCCATCGAGGGTTCCACTCTGGAAAAGAGTAAGGATTTGATCAAAGGGTTGAAAGTGATCAACGCTGATTTCTGGGTGATCACGAACAGCGCTGATGACTTCCCTGAAGCGGGTTTTGTAACCCGCATTCCAGAAGGATTGCCTGAGTATGTGTATCCGCTTTTTACCATTCTGCCCTTGTATACTTTTACATATTACCTGACGTTGGCGATTGGAAAAAGCCATCTGGATCATGGTCCATACGACACCCAGGAATTCATGGATGCACGCCTGGTCTTTCGGGAATCGGAAACCTATAAATAATGCTTTTTGTCAATATAATAATTCTGCATCTTGATTCCCATGTTGCAGAATTATTTATAAAGTGACAAAGAGGATGAAACTTTGATGATTACTGCTATCGTGAATGGAAAAGTGATCACCCCTGCCGGACTGGTAGATGACGCGGTTCTTGTAGTTGGAGATAACACCATCCTTGATGTGACGACTTCGCATGAAGTCAACTGCCCTTCGGGAACGCAGACCGTGAATGCACAGGGAATGGTTATTGCTCCGGGGTATATTGATTCACATATTCACGGCAGTTTCGGATTCGATTTCAGTGAAGCGACAATAGATCAAGTGGGTAAGATCCTTGAAAAGCTACCTTCTGTTGGGGTGACTACCGTATTGCCTACTATTGGCTCTTCCAGTGAGCAAACTACTTTAGCTGCACTGGAAACGCTGCAGCAGGCAAGTGAGAAATTCACACATGGAGCGAAGATTGCCGGCGTCCATCTTGAGGGACCGTATGTGAATGCCTCCAAAAGAGGGGCGCAACCCGAGCAATTCCTGCGAGAGCCTGATCTGTCACAAATACAAACATATTTGGATCATTTCAAGGGTTTCATCAAAATGGTTACCCTGGCTCCAGAATTACCGGGCAGCCTTGCCATGATCGCTTTATTGAAAAAACAGGGTGTGGTTGTCAGTCTTGGTCATTCCTCGGCGACCTTTGATGAAGCTGAAAAGGCAATCGCGTTGGGTGCGGATCGCATGGCACACTTTTTCAATGCCATGTCGCCCCTGCATCATCGGGAACCTGGTATGGTGGGCGCGGGATTGACCTTTTCAGATGTCTCTCTTGAGTTGGTGCTGGATGGACATCATATCGATCCACGTGTGGCAGAACTGACCTACCGCATCAAAGGCAACGAGAAGATCATTCTGGTAACCGATGCTACCCAGGCGACCGGTTTGCCTGAAGGAAAGTATATTCGCCCTGGGAATCGAGAAGTGTGGGTAAAGGATGGGGCAGTGCGTTTTGCATCAGGTGTTCTGGCGGGGAGTGTGCTGACCATGGAGAAAGCAGTTCAGAATAGCGTTTCTTTCCTGGATATATCCATCGCAGAAGCGACTCAAATGGCATCCACCAATCCCGCTGAGAATTTGCATTTATCAGATATAGGCTCATTAACCCCCGGGAAGCAGGCAGATTTTGTTGTATTGGATAATGATTATTCTATACAACAAACATATATTGCGGGTAGAAAAGTTTTCGATCTTAATCAATAAAAGGTTGAAGGAATGATTGGAATATTGATTGTGTGTCATGGTGATCTGGCGGAAGGCTTCAAGCACGCGGTAAGTCTGATCGTGGGTGAACGAGAGAATTTCTCCTCGATCGGGCTGTTTGAGAGTGATCCTATTGACGATCTGCCCAGAAAGATCCTGGCAGAAGTGGAAAAGCTTGATAAAGGTGATGGAGTTTTGATCTTTGTAGATTTGTTGGGCGCCAGTCCTTTCAATGCTACTGTGAAAGCTGTGTCACAGTTGGAAGGCAGGAAGATCGATATGATCACGGGCGTGAACCTTCCCATGATGCTCGAAGCCGTTATGCAGCGAGAAAGTAACATTGCCCTTAACCAATTAAGTGCACATGTTGTTGAAGCAGGGAAAAAACAGATACGTACTCTTACAGAGATGATGGGCGAATAGGAGACATGAAATGTTGAATGGATTTAATTTAAACATCGATTCGCAATTGGTCTTACGGTTCCTGGGTGTTTTTTCCATTATTATTGGAATAGTGGGCATGAGCGGTCTGTGGAAGCGCTGGTACTTTCGTTCCCAACGCAATACGGTGTATGGATACCCGCTGCTAGGAGTGACATGTATTCTGGGTTCTTTTGAAAAAGAAGTGCAGGCTGCCCTGGGAGGTAGGGAATGGTTGGTAGTTGTGATCTACGCCATCCTGCTAGGTGGGGCATTATTAATTTCATACAGCCCGCCCCAA
The DNA here is from genome assembly GCA_003446605.1 of Anaerolineaceae bacterium. Lineage (GTDB taxonomy): Bacteria > Chloroflexota > Anaerolineae > Anaerolineales > Anaerolineaceae > UBA4781. The sequence goes on along the minus strand of DMDF01000056.1, from coordinate 3,188 downwards.
GTATTAAAACCGCGTTTTGTAAAGCGCATCGAACAGGAACCTCATTGGGTGTACGAAAAAATGGTCAAAGAGGTCATGTCCGATAAACCCTGGGGTCAGAATGCCAAAAACAGGACAGCCCTGGAAAAGTGGATCAAGGAGATCAAGAAAAAAGGGAAATAGATTGCTCTCTTTATGCCAGAATAAACATTCCCTTTATTTTATTGATCATATAGGTGATGAAGTGTTCTGACGTAACGGTTGTCGGGATGTTCACGATGATCTCCTTGCCCTCTCGACAGTATGCTGTAAAAGCCACATCAGGTTTATATTTTTCGTATTTGTATGCGCTTCTCAATTTCATCAGAGGGACAGAAATTACATTCGCTGGATGGAAAAGCGAATTGAGGTACATTTCGATGCCGAAACGTTTGGTTGCCATTTCACCTAAAAATGGCTCGAGGTCGCTGCGGTAATAGGCTCGTTGCCCTGAGATCAATTCATTGATGTTTAATGGATTCTTCTCTGATGTTTTACAGTAACCCACCACGACCCTGGCATGTTTCTCCAGCAGGGGCTGGAGCAGGGCATGGATATGAAATTCGGTTAGATTCTTGAGATCTGCATCCAGAAACAGGACGATATCACCTTTGGCTGCCTGGATACCGGCAGCCAGCGCTGCACCTTTTCCAGAATTTTGAGGTAGCTCAATGATGTGTATTGAATCTGCATATGGGTGTAAGATTTCTCGCGATCCATCCGTGGAACCATCGTCCACACAGATGATTTCGTCGATGAAAGTACTGTGCAAAATAGAAAATATAAAATTGGCTAAGAATTTTTCCTCGTTATAAACCGGGATAATAGCAGAAATGAAATGATCGTTACGCAGCGATGATGATGGTAAGGCTGTCTGCTCGTGAAAATGATTGATTGCTGTCATAGAACTCCTAGATATAAATGCGACTTGATTATAAGGACTGTTAATTAGAATTACATAAGAATTCATTCATGCAGGAATGAATCCTACTTCCAGTAAATGAGATTGAATCATCCACCGAAAGAACTGGCAGATAATTCTACCAGCTCATAAACCATGCCAATCTACCAAATTCGGATGGCTATTTTGGGGTATGTATTGCGGCGGAAGAGTTTGTGACATCCTTTCCGGATAGACTATCCATGGGATAAACGATGATGGTGGAACTTTCTTCTTTAGACATTTCCAATGATGCCTGGATTTGCCGTAACTGGAGGGTGTTCTCGGTTTCTGCCAGAATTTTGCTGGCTTGTGCCAGCGATTTGATGACCATGATCTCGGCATCTATTTTTTGGGAAAAAAGAAGGCAAGTCAATAGGATACGAAGATAATATGCGATTGTAATTTTTGATTCACTTATTTTTTACCAGCAAGAAATCATAAATTTGCTGTAAAAGTTCGCGGTTGAGGATGGTGGTGGAAAAGGTACGGTGATCATGCTTGAAGTACAGGCGCAGTGCATAGGGTTTCCTGCGCGGTAGAAGGATCATGCGTTCGATCTCTGAATAGGGTTTCTCTTTCAAGCGCATTACGTTCATGACAAGATGATCCTCGAAAAGAACAAGGTAAGGGTCAAAACGATTGCGCGCAAATTCAATGGATCCTAATCCTTTTATGCCGCTGCTGGTTTCCATCCCCTCTATTTTCAATCCATCGGCGGGGATTTGGCTAAAATCTGGAAGGGGTTGTTTTGCTCGAGGTTTCATTTTTTTCCCTTAAAAATAATATCAGAATTATACAGATGAACGATTATCTTAGCTATGCATATCTTTATAATGAGATCATCATTAAGGAGGTGTTATGCCTAAAAACCCGATTATTTTCTGGGAACTTGCTTCGCATGATGCTGAACAATCCGTGCAATTCTTTAAAGAGGTTTTTGAGTGGGACTTAGCCATGGACGAACGCCTGGGGTTCTATGTTACCGACGTTGGCGAAGACTCCCAGCCGGTTGATGGTGGGATATTCACTCTGAAAAAAGCCAAACTGCCTTTCCTGACCCTGTACATCCTGGTGGAAGACATCGAAAAAATGGCAGCGCTGGTGGAGGAAAAGGGTGGTTTTATTCTGGAGGGAATCCAAAAAACGCCGGGGGGTGCATCCATTTGCCTTTTTAACGAGCCTTCAGGTGTGACCTTTGCCATGCTTGAAAAAAAGAAATAAAATCTTTTCTCCCTAAAATGTGAAACGCGGCTGTTTATACAACCGCGTTTCGTAGAGAGAAGGAGGTATATGCGTATTAGATAATATTGGCACTGACAAGCAAGAGTATTGCGATGACCATGAATGCAAACCCAACGCTGAATAAGATCGTCGGCAGACCTCTTACCTGCTGCAGTGATGTATTCTTTTCGATTTCTCCTATTTTTCCTTTATCAGCAGTTGGAGGTGGAATAGCCCCATTTCCTTTTTTATTTGATGATTTCTTGTTGTATGCCACGTAAATGGTTGCGGAAAATATACTCAACACCGCAATCCCGATCAGAGAAAACGCGATGATCTCTACTGTATTCATGATTTCCTTTCTTCTACTCTGTGCGCAGCGCTTCGACTGGTTCCAGGTTGGCGGCGCGATTAGCCGGGTAGATACCAAAGACCAACCCCACACCTACCGAGAAAGACGTAGCCAGAAGTACTGAACTGGGGGTAATGTTCGCTACCAAGGGTGTGTTATACATTGCAGCAATAGTACTTATTAAAGATGAGATACCTGCTCCTAACAGGATCCCGAGGATACCTCCAATTAATCCAATGAGGAGGGATTCAACAAGGAATTGCATCAGGATGTTACTTTTACGGGCTCCAACGGCTTTTCGCAAGCCGATCTCTTTGGTGCGTTCAACGACGCTGACCAGCATAATATTCATAATGCCGATCCCACCAACCAGTAATGAGATTGCGCTAATACCACCCAGGAAGATAGTTAGAATTTGGGTTATGGATGAAGCAGCTTCTGAAAGGGATTCTTGGGAAAAAAGTTGAAAGTCAGCATCATCCTGTTGTGATATGCCATGTTTGATCTTCAATATAGAGGTTATTTCATTCATAGCAGCGTCAATGGTTTCGGCACTGGTTGCAGAAATATAGATTTGATCCACTTTATTATGAACATTTGAGGTGGAAACCAGACGGGTTTGAGCAGTCGTGATAGGAAGAAAAACTTGTGTGT
>DMDF01000131.1 GCA_003446605.1 Anaerolineaceae bacterium | reverse complement strand
CGATGAATATGAAGCGCATATTTACGAGAAAAAATGCCCTGCCAAGACCTGTAAAGCGCTCATCCACTACTCGATTGATGCCGAAAAATGCATTGGCTGCACTATGTGCGCTAGAAACTGCCCGGTTAACGCGATCAGTGGTTCTCCAAAACAAACACATGTCATTGACCCGGATGCCTGCATCCGTTGTGGAATTTGTAACCAGGTTTGCAACTACGATGCGGTCGTAGTCTCATAATTCAGAGCAAGAGGAGGTTTTATATGATAAGTCAAACAGGGATTGCCGCAAATGTAAGTGAAACGATACAATCTGCCCTGGACTATTATGGTTATAAAGAAGAAGAATTGATCCCGATCCTCACCAGAGTGAACCGGGATTTAGGCTTTCTTCCGCAGGAAGCACTCGCAGAAATAAGCTCAGCATTGAAAATGCCCAAGAGCAAGGTGAAATCTGTAGCAAGTTTTTATCATATGCTTTCCACCAAACCGCTTGGAAGGCATGTGATCAAGTTTTGCGAAAATGCACCCTGCCATGTGGCTGGTGGAAGAGAAGTGTGGCTCGCCCTACAAGAAGCTACCAACCTGCAATCTGGTGAGACCAGCCCCGATGGCAAATGGTCATTGATCACCACCAGCTGTCTGGGATTGTGTGCAGTTGGTCCCGTCATGCTGATCGATGGTGATGTGTATGGCAACCTTACTGTTGAGAAAATTCCCGAAATTCTGGGTCGATACGAATAGGAGATGAGATCATGAAAAACTATCGTTCCATGGTATTGATTTCTAATGATCCCCAGAGCATGGTGCAGGGAGCACAGGAAATTTTCGATTGTTTTCAAGCAGAAGTGAAGAAGTTCAAACTTGAAGATGAGATTTCGATTGCAATGGCATCTGATATCGGTCGCACCGATATTTCACCGGTGGTAGTCGTTTATCCTGAAGCAGTGGTGTACGGTCCCGTAATGAAAGAGGATGTACCCCATCTGGTAGAAGAGCATTTATATAAAGGTCGTATCGCTGTTGAATTGCAAGCGCCTAAAAAAGCTTTATCCGGACCGATCGCCTGGTTGACTGCCAGGGAAGGTTCTTTACCTGCTGAACATCGCATCGTTCTTGAACGGGCAGGCTTGATCGACCCTGAATCCATTGATGACTATATCATTCATGATGGATACCAGGCACTCGGCAAGGTTCTCTCAGAAATGAAACCGGAAGATGTGATCGCTATCCTCAAAGAATCAGGTCTGCGTGGTCGCGGCGGCGCTGGTTTCCCAACGGGACTCAAATGGGGATTTGTCGCCGGTACGAAAGGTGAGAAAAAATACGTGGTTTGCAATGCAGATGAAAGTGAACCCGGGACATTTAAAGACCGTTTGATCCTGGAGGGTGACCCCCATTCCATCATCGAAGCAATGATCATTGCAGGATATACAGTTGGAGCCGATGAAGGCTATATCTATGTGCGTGGTGAATACGAACTGGCACAATCCAGGCTTATCACTGCCATCCAGCAAGCCAAGGAATACGGCATGTTAGGGTCCAATATCTTTGGATCAGGACATTCCTTCGAATTGCATGTCCATGCCGGCGCCGGCGCGTATATCTGTGGGGAAGAAACTGCACTATTAGAATCCATTGAAGGCAAACGTGGTGAACCTCGCCCGCGTCCTCCCTACCCAACCACCAATGGGTTATGGCAAAAACCAACTTTGATCAACAATGTTGAAACATTAGCAAATATCCCCGCCATCCTGAGGCATGGTGCAGACTGGTTCCGCTCCTTCGGAACTCCCTCCAGCCCAGGCACTAAGGTATATACCATCTTGGGAAATGTCAATCAGACCGGTTTGATCGAAGTTTCCATGGGTATCACATTGCGCGAAGTGATCTCGATCTACGGCAAGGGAATGAAGAATGGGGCAACCTTCAAACTGGCACAAACAGGCGGTTCCAGCGGTTCGATCATCCCTGCCAGCCTGCAAGATACTCCCATGGATTACGATTCATTCTCCAAAGCAGGCGTATCGTTAGGCTCTGGAGCTCTCTTGATTTGCGATGAAGATACCTGTGTGGTGGATCTGGCGAAGGTTTTGCTGCAGTTCTTCCGTTTTGAAAGCTGTGGCAAATGCAACCCCTGCCGTATCGGCAATATACGCGCACTGCAGACCCTCAACCGTATTTCTGAAGGTCTGGGCAGCATGCAGGATATTGAAACGTTGCAATCCATCAGCAAGAATCTCTATGAAATGTCAAACTGTGGGCTTGGACAGACGGCTGGAGCACCATTACGTGACATTCTCACACATTTCCGAGCCGAAGTTGACGCTCATATCAAACTTAAAGTATGTCCCGCAGGTGTATGTTCCATGAGCGGGCAATCCAATCTATACCTATAAAAATGGAAAGGTTCAATATGGTTACAGTAACAATTGACGAAAAGAAAGTTGAAGTCCCTCAGGGAACTACTGTATTGAATGCGGCACGCGAAGCGGGGATTGAAATTCCCACCTTGTGTGATCATCCCCAATTGACCCCCTATGGTGGTTGCCGCTTATGTCTGGTCGAAATAGAGGGAGCCCGCACCTTACAACCGTCCTGCACAATGCCTGTTTCCGATAATATGGTTGTGCACACGGATACGGATAAAATTCGCGAAGCGCGAAAATTCGTGCTCTCCATGATCTTCAGTGAAAGAAACCATTTCTGCCCTTACTGCCAGGTCAGCGGCGGTGATTGCGAATTGCAGAATGCAGCCTATGACGAAGATATGACCCATTGGCCTTTGCAGCCAAACTGGCAGCCCTATCCTGTGGATGCCTCCCATCCCTTCATTATCATCGAGCATAATCGTTGCATCCTTTGCCGACGTTGTGTACGTGCCTGCGGTGAGCTGGTTGGTAATTTCACCCTTGGTATTGAAGAGCGCGGCGCCAATAGCAAGTTGATCGCAGACCTCGGCACACCCTTGGGCGAAAGCACCTGCATCGGTTGCGGTACCTGTGTACAGGTTTGCCCCACCGGCGCACTGATCGACCGCTGGAGTGCATACCAGGGGAAAGAAACCCAAGTCGAAACAACTCATACAACCTGTGTAGGTTGCAGCGTTGGTTGCAGTCTGAATGTACTCACCAGAGACAACCGTCTGGTTCGCATTGAAGGTGACTGGGATTCGGATATCAATCACGGCTTGTTATGTGAAGTCGGTAGGTTCGACCCCATGGAAGAGAACCGCGATCGTCTGCTGACACCCCTGGTGAGAAAAGATGGCATCCTCAAAGCCGCCACCTGGGATGAAGCATACAGTACCATCGCGGAAAAATTAGGCTCGCTGAGCAAAGAGAAGAAGCAGATTGCTGGGTTCATCTCCACACGATTACCAATCGAATCCATGTATTTCTTCAGACAGCTCTTCAAAGATGAATTGCAGGCTAATGTGACAACCATTGTTGATGGGTATGCAAAAGGAACCAACAATCTCTCCAGTGAGAAGACCTCAGCCGCAAGTTTTGAAGATGTAAAAAATGCCGATTGCGTGGTTGTGGTTGGTGAGGATATCACCAAAGACCATCAGGTAGTCAGCTTCTTTGTAAAACGTAACTTACCTGCTGGAACCAAACTGATCACTGTTGCAGAGGGTGAAGATGGGTTGGACAGTTTTGCTCATGTCACCATCAAAAATGAAAAATTAGCGGAAGGTATCAACACCATTAAAAACAATGCTAAGGTAGCAGAGATACTCAAAGCTTCCGAAAACGTGGTCATCATCTTCGGTGACCACGCCGCCGAGTGTGAAGAATGTGGCAAAGCCCTGGCATCCATCGCAAAGATTTTCAACGCCAAGCTCTTGAACACCTATGATGGCGCAAATGGAAAAGCAGCTGCCCTGCTTTCACTGGTTGGCAATGTTGATTGCAGCAAAGTAGCAGCTGCCTACATCGCCCTGGGTGATGAGTGTGCTTCTCAAGCCTTTAGCCAGAGTCTGGATAAAATTCCCTTCGTCGTAGTTCAGAGCAGCTATATTTCACCCTTGACCGCCAATGCGGATGTCGTGCTACCCTCCCTCACCTGGCTTGAACAAGATGGACATTACATGAACATGGAAGGAAAGCTCACAACAGCACAAGGTTCACTGGTGGCTCCGGAAGGGGTATCCGATAATGCTGTTATTCTCAAGAATATCGCTGGGAAGCTTGGCTTGAAAGTATCGGATGACTGGAAAGCTGCATTAGCATGAACCGAATCGAATATGAGAATGATCGTTGAGGAGTGATGAACTATGGCTAAACCCAAAGTAGCAAGTGATTGGTTGTGCGGATGTGCCGGCTGTCACATGTCTTTTCTGGATATTGACGAAAGGATCGTAAAACTGGTCGAACTGGTAGATCTTCGTTCTACCCCTATTACCGATCTGAAACACCCGGATGCCAGTGGCGTGGATGTTGGGATACTGGAAGGTGGTATCAATAATACCGCCAATGAAGAAGTTGCAAAATTAATGCGTAAACG
>DMDF01000071.1:644-6362 GCA_003446605.1 Anaerolineaceae bacterium | reverse complement strand
GCGGATGAATTTGAGAACATCGGCGGTGCTTCTCGGGCTGTCAGCCTTGGAGCAGTTTCAGCAGACCATCTGGTAAAAACAAGCATGGAGGATATAGCCTTTCTTGCCGCCAGTGATACTGTGGCAGTTGCGCTGCCCTGCACGCCTTTTGGATTGGGAGAGCAAGCTTACACCCCCGCCCAGCAGATTATTGCACAGGATGGTTTACTGGCACTAGCTTCTGATCTGAATCCGGGCACTGCATGGTGTGGTAACATGCAGTTTGTGATCGCTCTGGCATGCCGCTTTATGAAGATGACCCCTGCGCAAGCAATTGCCGCCGCTACCATCAACGCTGCAGCGGCGATCCAGATGGATGACAGGGTTGGATCGCTCGATGTAGGAAAACAAGCTGATATTCTGATATTGGATATCCCCGATTATCGTCACCTAGGATACCGCTTTGGTGAAAACCTGGTACATTTGGTCATTAAGAAGGGAAAGGTGGTCAATTTTTCATGAAAACACATCGCATCCTCGATCTGCAAACCGTGCATGAACTCTACCCATATCCTGATCCGGTACATGGCTTTGATCATATCGAACGTGTTTATAAATTATGCCAGGTCATCGGAAAAGCAGAGGGCGCAGATGCTGATGTTCTGCTGACGGCTGCTCTCCTGCATGATTGTGACGGAAGTGATCCAACTTCACAAAACCGTTGTGAACATCACCTGCTCTCCGCACAACGAGCCGGCAGCATTTTACATGAGATGGATTGGATAGACGAGGATATTCAAAAAGTGCAGCACTGCATTCGCGCACACCGTTTTCGTAAGAGCGAAGTTCCACAAACCATCGAAGCAATGTGCCTTTTTGATGCGGACAAGCTGGATGTGATCGGAGCAATCGGGATCGCCCGCACCATTGGCTATGCGGTCCAAGCAGGTGAGCCGATCTATTGTAAGCCTTCCTCCCAATTCATTGAAACTGGCGTGCTGAGCGAGGGTGAACACCACAGTGTGTATCACGAGTACCTTTTCAAACTGCGCAAAGTTCAAGATACCCTATACACCGAAACCGGTCGTAAACTTGCTCATGGTAGAAATGCTTTCTTGGAGACCTTCTTCAACCAATTGATCAATGAAGTGGATGGACGTCGTTAATATAATGTGCATGGAGTTCTTGAGAAAATGACCCCTGATCTGGATTACTTGATACGAATAGCAAAAATAGCCGGAGACATCCTCATGGATGGATATCTTCAGAAGCATGAGATTTATCATAAAGGGCGCATAGATCTGGTCACCGAAATGGATAAGCGCTCAGAATCATTTCTGTTGGGGGAAATCACGCGCGATTTCCCCGACCACAGTATCATCACGGAAGAAAGCGGTTTTCTCAGTGGAAATGAAGACCACCGTTGGTTCATTGATCCTCTAGATGGTACCTCCAATTATGCACATGGCGTGCCTTTATTCAGCGTCACAATTGCTTATGCCTATCAGGGGGCACTGACCCTCGCAGTCACTCTCGACCCCACACGATCGCACTGTTTCAGTGCCGAACGCGAGCAAGGAGCGTATTTGAACGAACGCCCTATTCATATCTCAAAAACAGAAGAACTGGTGGATGCCATGCTGGTAACGGGCTTCCCCTATGATATGGAAAACCCCAATGGCAACAATCTGGATAATTTTTCAAGCTTTATGAGCCACGCACAATCCATCCGCAGATTGGGATCAGCGGCAATTGATCTCGCTTATGTGGCTGCTGGTTGGTTTGATGGATATTGGGAAATGGGTATTCATGCCTGGGATATTGCGGCAGGAAGCCTGCTGGTCAAAGAAGCGGGGGGTATGGTAACAGACCTGCAGGGAAATGCAGATTTCTTCAAATCGCCTTATGCTCTGATTGCAGCCAACCCTGTTATACATGCGAAGATACTGGAAGTACTCCAAGCCAACCAACATGGATACGATTGACGTTGCAGTATAATGTTCCTATTGTCATAATTTCACTTTAAGGAAACCCCATGAACCCTGAAAATATTTCTTCTAGTCCCAGCCGCTGGAGCCTTGATGATCTGTTCTCTTCTGCTGATTCCCCCGAGATGGAAAAAGCTTTTAAACAAGCTGAAGCGCTGGTAGCTGATTTTGAAAAGAAACGCTCTCTTCTAAAGGAAGATATTTCACTGCAAGATTTTCTGTCTATCATCAAAGACCTGGAAACCATCACGCGCCAGATCACACTTGTCAATGATTATGCAGAGCTGTGGTTTACGGAAGATACCCAAAACCAACAAGCACAGAGCCTGGCAGCACGCGCCGAACAATTCGCTGCCGAGCAATCCAATAAAATCCTTTTCTTCAACCTGTGGTGGAAAAGCATCAGTGATGAAACCGCCCAGCGTTTGATGAAGGATGCAGGAGATTACCGCTACTGGTTGGAAGAGATCCGCCATTTCAAAGATTACACGCTATCCGAACCGGAAGAAAAAGTCATTAATATTAAAGACCTGACCGGCTTTTCGGCTTTCATCCGCTTGTATGATTCCATCACCAACCGCTATACCTTCAAGATCAAGGTAGGGGGAGACGAAAAAGATATGACGCGCGGGGAACTCATGTCTCTGGTGAGACAGTCTGATTCTGACCTGCGCGCTGCCGCCTACCAGAAACTGTATCAGGTATATGGTGAGCAGGGATCGATTTTAGGGCAGATCTACCAGACCATCATCCGCGATTGGCACAACGAAAACATCAATTTACGAGGATATAAGAGCCCCATCTCCGCCCGAAACCTCGCCAATGACATTCCCGACGAAGTGGTGGATACCTTGCTGGATGTCTGCAAGAAAAACGCTACGATCTTTCAACGCTTCTTCCGGTTGAAAGCATCCTGGCTGGGGGTTGATCAGATCCGCCGCTACGATGTATACGCTCCTGTGGCTGAAGCCAGCAAGAGCTACTCTTTTGGGATGGCAACCGAGATGGTGCTGGATTCCTTCCAGGAATTCGATCCACGCTTTGCTCAATTAGCGCACAAGGTATTCAGCGCCCACCACATTGATAGTGAGGTGCGCAAGGGGAAACGAGTCGGCGCCTTTTGTGCCACGGTAGCACCGGACATTACCCCCTGGGTATTGCTCAATTATCAGGGCAAGGCTGATGATATGGCAACTCTCGCCCATGAATTGGGACATGCCATTCATTCGCTGCTGGCGGCAGACCACAGCATCTTTACCCAGCATGCTTGCCTGCCTCTGGCGGAAACGGCTTCCACATTTGGTGAAATGATGCTGATAGACCGCCTGCTTTCAGAAGAAAAGGACGAAGAAGTACGCCGCGATCTACTCTTCAAGCAAGTTGATGATGCCTATGCCACCATCATGCGCCAATCTTTCTTTGCCATGTTCGAAAAAACCGCCCATGAGATGACAAACCAGGGTGCATCGGTAGATGATCTGTCTGAGGCATACATGCAGAACCTGCAAGTGCAGTTTGGGGATTCCCTCAAGTTGAGCGACGAATTCCGCTGGGAATGGGTATCTATCCCTCACTTTTACCATACCCCGTTTTATGTATATGCCTATGCTTTTGGGCAGCTGCTGGTATTATCCCTCTACAAACAGTTCAAGGAAGAGGGAGATAGTTTCAAGCCGCGTTATATTCACATGTTATCCACAGGTGGATCAAAAGCACCCATGCAAATACTAGACGAAGCCGGAATGAATGTACGTCAGCCACAATTTTGGCAAGGTGGCTTCGACCTGATCGAGAACATGGTAGCTCAGCTTGAGGCGCTCGATAAATAAAGTGTGACGACTGCCGGTGAAATATCCGGCAGTTTTTTAGTCGTTTATTTCTACTTGTTCTTCGTTGGTTTCCTCCAGCACCGGTTCTTTGGCTTTCCGTTCCAACATTTGCATGCTGCTCATCACAACAGTGGTGAAATACCGCACGCTGCCTTCATGCTCGTAGCGGCGTGTTTGTAATCTTCCTTCCACATAGACCAGCTTGCCTTTCGAAAGATAATTCTGGCAAATCTCTCCCAGTTTTCCCCACGCGACCACATTGAACCAGTCTGTATCCTGGTGCAGCTCACCGTTTTTATCCTTCCACTTGCGATCCACTGCCAGCGAGAAAGTGGTATATGCTGAACCTTTAGGAGTCTGTCTGGTTTCAGGGTCTTTTCCCAACCGACCTATTAACAACACGCGATTCAGAGATGGCATCCTATCCCTCCTTTTTTAGTGATGCAATGATGTTATATAATAGTTTAGATTATTTAGTCCCAAAGTCAATAATTTCTAAGGAGAGCAAATGTACATTGCCATAGAAGGAGTGATCGGCGTTGGTAAAACAAGCCTTGCCCGCCTTCTGCAACCATCCTACCGCTCAAATCTGCTGCTGGAAATTTTTGAAGAAAATCCGTTCCTGCAAGAATTCTATCAAGACCGCGCTCGTTATGCTTTTCAAACACAGATATTCTTTTTGCTAAGCCGTTATCGTCAGCAGCGCAATAATGTACCTGAGTTGTTAAATACGAAGAAAAACTTGATCTCCGATTACACCTTTGAAAAGGATGCGTTGTTTGCTGACATCAACCTGTCAGGGGATGAACTCGAAATGTACTACTCCGTGCATACTGCTCTGGCGGAAAAGATTCCTCTGCCTGACCTGACGGTATATTTGCACGCCAGCACGGATGTGCTCATGCAGCGTATCGCTACGCGCGACCGCTCGTACGAACGATCCATGGAATCTGATTATATTGATGCACTCAATAACGCTTATGAAGCCTATTTCAATAAAGGTCGTGCCGACCGTAAGATATTGATCATTGACAGCAACCATCTCGATTTTGTTCATAACCCGGCTGACCTGCAGGATATTGATAATCGAATTCGCCAGATACTGCATCTTCCGCCTTTTCAATTCACGTTGCCCATTGACCAGGAGTGAGGAAAGGAAAATGAAATGAGAGTAACAAGGAACCAGCTGTTGGATATCGCTCGCGATCATGTGAAATCACAGACCTTCAATAATCCTGACATTGCTTGCGTATTTCTCATTGGATCCTTGACCAAAGATGCTCTTTTTATAGGGGATGCCACCGATATTGACCTTGTATTCATCCACAACACAGAACCCGCTTCTGCTAGAGAAGTAATTCCATTGGCAGATAATTATCACCTGGATATTTTGCATTTCCCACGCAGAATCTTCAACCAGCCCAAGGATCTGCGCACGGACCCTTGGATGGGTTGCCTTTTCTGTGAAAATCCCTTTGTTTTATATGACACGTACCACTTTTATGATTTTATAAGAGCAGGAGTTTTTTCTAATTTCTTCTCCCCTCTGAACAGCCTGGCGCGCTCGCAATATTTCTACACCAGGGCTCGCGAGGGATGGTCAGCGCTGCACCGGGTAGACCCCCTTATCACTGTTGATTCTGTACATGCTTATCTACAGATTTTATGGAGCGCCGGAAACGCCATCGCCTGCCTGGTTGGCAAACCTCTGCCGGAACGAAGTTTTCTCACCAAACTTGAAGAGGTAACAACCTATCTTGGAAGACCTGGCTTAGCCAGCGGGTTGCGGGATTTGTATGCTATTGATGACTATTCGTCTTTCGGTTGGGAAGATCGCATCGATATGATGAAGGTTGCTTTCCAAATACTGGCAGAAAAATCCTATTGCCCACCAGAATATTCACCCGCCCGTTTCCAGTATT
>DMDF01000071.1:0-489 GCA_003446605.1 Anaerolineaceae bacterium | reverse complement strand
CATGCACATTTTGCCTCGAAAAACTGCCGAGGTAAAGGATTTGAAAGATATTTGCCAGGAAATCAACCTGAGTCAGGATACATTTCCAACCCGGTTAGAGCAACTCGATACTTATCTGGATGCTCTTGATACAACCATTGATGACTGGAAAAACATTAGCGGTATTCTTTAGCTATCCACAATTTTATTCACATCTCTGTGGATAACTTGGTAAAAACTGTGGATAAATGCCTCTTCCTGTGGATATCTTCGAAAAAAAATTCTATTTTATTCCCTATCCTGTGCATATCCTTTGTATATTCATGGAAAAAACTGTGCAAGAAAATTCCTATTTCAGGATCAGTTAACAAACTCGTTCTATTTACTCTTCTCTTATCCACAATATCAACGGATAAGTTTTTTTGATAATTGGACATTCATCTGAATTTAATACCTGAAAAAACCCCTATATTGGTATTTCTCCCTATTATCCACATATCCACAGTCCCT
>DMDF01000008.1 GCA_003446605.1 Anaerolineaceae bacterium | reverse complement strand
TCTAATGAGGCACTACGTATAATTAATACATCAATTTATGAAATGGAGGAGAGGTTTTATGTTCCAGAATGTGAAGGATCGCTTTGACCATGCTTCCAAAGTAACGGAGTGGAAGGTTGACCAGCAAAAACGTATCTACAAGACCAGGGAAAAGATTTCGGATTATGAAAACCAGATCGGAAGAAACAAGATCATCCTGGCTGATAAGGCATACCAGCTGTTCATTGATGGCAAACTGAAGGATAAAGAACTGCTGGAAATATGTGCGGATATCAAGAGTGTACTGGAAGCGATCGATAAATCGAAGCAGGAATTGGAAGCGATCAAACAAGAAAAACCGCCGGAGATGGTTGTAACCGTGGATGAGAGCAAGACCTATTCCGGATTGATCTGCCCGGTCTGCGGGAAGAAGCTGATCGGCAAGTTTTGCCCGGATGATGGAGCGGAAGGGGTGCCGGTAAAAAAGGAGACCGCTGCAAAACCTGAAAAAACTGATGGCGAAAAAAAGACCGCAAATGCACCAGCAAAGAGTGCGAGCACAGCGAAGACGACCTCACAAAAAAAGGTGCCTGCAGCGAAGAAAGAGGATGAGAAGAAAGAGGAGGGCTGATATGTAGTGTACGTCTTGTGGCATAAGAGTCCTGACGACAGCAAGTACTGCGAGAATTGCGAAAAGTTGTTGGAAGGTGCGTCGTCTCGAACGAGCATGGTTTTAAGCCCCGATGCAAAAAAAACACAAAAGTTTTGCTTCCATTGGTACAGCGATTATCTTGATCTGTTTCTTTCTTCCCCGGATCGTTGTTTCCTGTGGTGTGGTGAGCTGAGATGCATACCGTAGTGAAGCATAACATATAGAAATGCTTTTAGTGGGTTTGGAGCAGTCCACAAAACGGAATAAAATTTAGTGTTTCAAGTGATGGTGGGTTAGGAATCCACCCCCGCTACTGGATAAGCATGAATTGTTAGCATATTATGGTGAGCAGTTTTTGATTTCATTCCCGATGAATGAATGTTTTATGTATTGAATTAAACGGAGTGGGGATGGTTTTAAAAAGCAATTGGCAAAGAAGGAAGAAAAGAAATTTTTCAGAAGAGTCTCTATAATATTAAAAATAAAGAGATTACGCGATTTAATATCCGAATCTTTCAACATGTTAATGGAATGAAAGGGAAGCGGGCAAGAATTAGATCATGATTAATAAAAAATCCAAAAATCCATTTGAGCGAGGTTTATTTAACGTCCTTGTCAGCATTAATCCAATCGGGAAAGCGGCTATAATTTTGGTCTTGATTTTTGGATCGGGTCTCTTTGTATATACAACAGGGGGAACATGGTATGTATATTCTCATATCATGTACATCCCCATTATTCTGGCAGCTTATCTTTTTAATGTGCCGGGTGGAATAATTACAGGAATCGTAGCCGGGATAGTGCTGGGTCCGTTCATGCCGCTGAATGTTGAAACAGGCGAATTACAATCTACCGTGAATTGGTTATTTCGAACAGTGATATTTTCAATCGCGGGTTTGATTTTAGGTTCAATGTTCTCTCTGGCAAAGAAACGACTGGAAGAGATCCAAAGGCTGGCTCTCTTTGACAGGGATACCGGGTTGCCAAATCGTGCTCATTTGTTATTGACGATAGAAAAACTAGCAAAGGAAGCCAACACAGATACTCAATATGCTTTATTCATTTTGTTGTTAGATAACCACTCACAGATCACGCGCATTCTGGATGCAGAAGAGTTAAGTAAATTAAATAAACAGCTCTCCCAACGGTCGAACTCTGTGCTGAAATCGTATGAAAATATTTACCTGCTTTTCCCCTATTTACTGTGTATTATTGTGAGGGCTGATGGAGGGGAAGAATATTGTAAGGTACTGGCGGACACCATTTACAGTCAGTTTCAATCACCGATTAAGGTAAATAAAATCCCTGTTTACATTAACATTAGCATTGGAGTAGCAATTGATTATATACGAGATATTAACCCATCCCTTTTCTTACAGCAAGGGATGATTGCAGCCAATATTGCGAGTGAAAAGGAATTGAATTATTGGATCTACAGACAAGAAGAATTTGATGCGGTAAAGAATAAACAAATCCTATTAGGAGGTGTTACTACAGCGATCAGGGATAACGAATTTGAACTACATTACCAACCCATTATCCGAATGTCTACTGGGCATATTATAGGGGTTGAAGCATTGTTGCGATGGCATCATCCCAAATTAGGAAATATTCCACCCATGGAATTTCTACCCACGTTGGAAAATACATCCTTGCTTTACTCTGTACATGATTGGGTAATGGAAAAAGCGATGAGCGAGTTGATGGATTGGGAGTTTTTCTCAGGGAGTATGGCGATCAACTTGTCCACCCGATTGCTGCTGGATCATGGATGGATTAAAAAATATGAAGATTTGCTAAAACGATTGAAGCTTGACCCAGTTCGTATTGTGTTTGAGATCACCGAAACAGCCATCATGAAAGATATTGAAAAATCTGCGGTCGCACTTTCGCGCTTGAAAGCAATGGGTTCCAGTATCTCTCTAGATGATTTTGGAACAGGCTATTCTTCTCTTGAATATATTCAAATGCTTCCGATCGACTATATGAAAATTGATCAAAGATTCATTAGCAGCATTGTAAATTCCACCAAAAGTCAAATGATCGCTAAGGCTGCTATCTCACTTGCTAGATCAATTGGGGTGGAGACGGTGGCGGAGGGCATTGAGACGCAAGCGGAATATGATTGGCTGGTGAAAGAGGGCTGCATCTACGGTCAGGGATTCATGATCAGCAAACCAATGCCAGGAAAGGCACTGGTGAAATGGGTACAAGAAGAGCACGGGATAGGGAAAGAGAGTAAAGTACATAATTCTCTAGATCTGAACCAATGATTGATTTCTACTGCTATAGTTTAGAGCCCCATCCGCGTTCCTGATGTTTTGAAGAGGAATCACGCAGATTCTATAGCTTTTTCTATTTCATTTCTCTTTTCATCATAGATCAGAAAGCACCTTCCGGAATGATGCCAGGGAAGGTGCTTTCTTTTTAAAGGTGCTGTATTTTCTTTCTACTGGTATCCTCCAAGTACCTGATCGAACTTGTCCTGGATATCGGCAGGCAATTCATCAAAGCTTTCATAGGTGTAGCTGTATTCAAGTTCTCCTTCCGGTTCACTCTCATCGCGAACATAAAGTTGGTTTTTCTCACCTGTGATGAAACCGGTCGTCAGGTCAATGGTCACGGTCAATAGCTGTCGGTAGGGGTCATCCTTCTGGTC
>DMDF01000194.1 GCA_003446605.1 Anaerolineaceae bacterium | reverse complement strand
GTTCGAAAGCCTATCGTCGTCGAAATTATCCGGAAAATGAATGTATTCGCTCCTGGATGGGATTGGCATTACGGGTTCAGGATCGGGTTCTTGGAGAATTGGTGCTTGTTCACCATACCGCAGGTTATTTTGATGAGGTTGAAGATCATTACATTCAAATCTTTTCCAGCCTGGCGGCTATTGCATTGGAAAATGCACGTTTGTACCAGTCTGAGCAAGACCGTCGGCAGGAAAGTGAAAGAAGACAGCGGGTTGCAGAGGGTTTGCGCGATATTCTCAAAGCATTAAATTCGAATAAACCATTGGAAGAATTGTTGAACTTTATTGTGGAACAGGTACACGCTATGATGGGAGCAGACCTTTCTATCCGCTATCATGAAAATGAAGACCAACCTCTCAGTACAGCAATCTCGAAATCTTTCCCCGGTGATTTGTTTGAAAAATTTGCTGCGTATACTTATTCAAATCCTCAAAGTGATATTCAGATACGCCTGTCCAGGGGAGAGTACTTAATTGATGAGGATTATGCAAAAGAAGTAGAAGATCTTAAGAAAAATGAATATGATAAAAAACATCCCCAGGTATTTGAGATAATGGAGATGTTCGCCAAATATTATAGATGTGGCCTGGTATTGCCCTTGTTGGTTCGAGGAAAATTATTTGGATCTTTACGCTTCTTTTATCGTGAGAAACTCGAGTTTGACCAGGAAACGATTCAACTGGCGATGATGATAGCGGAACAAGCAGCGTTGGCAATTGAAAATTCCACCTTACGGAAAGAAGCCCAGTTAGCGGCAGTTTCAAACGAGCGTAACCGTTTAGCACGTGAATTACATGATTCTGTTACGCAAACATTATTTTCCACCAGTTTGATTGCCGAGGTGCTTCCTCGTTTGTATGATGTGAACAAACCGGAAGCCGAAAAACGCTTGAATGAAATGCGACATTTGGCGAAAGGTGCTTTGGCAGAAATGCGAACCCTCCTAATGGAATTGCGTCCAAATGCAATAACAGAAGCCAAACCAAAAGAATTGTTGCAACATTTAATGGATGCTTATACTGGAAGGAGTGGTATCCCCATTCAGTACACTGAAAAGATTGATCCACATGCAAATCTGTCAGGAGACCAAAAGTTAGTTATCTACCGGGTAGCCCAGGAAGCATTGAACAATATCGCAAAACATGCAACCCCAACTAATGTAAAAATTATGTTTCATGTGGATATTAATCATGTCAATCTGATGATTGAAGATGACGGTGTTGGTTTTGATCCGGAAAAAATCGAATCAAACCATTTTGGTATCGGGTTTATGCGCGAAAGGGCAGATGGAATTGGTGCCCAGATCAAAATCCTCAGCCAACCTGATGAAGGCACGCTTGTGCATTTGATTATTTGGTAAGAATATGTTTTCACTGGACGCACGCAAAATATATTTACCTGAGCCTTTCAACCAGGAAGCAAGAATCTCGGTTCAGGAAGATCGAATCTACCAACTTGGAGACCAGGAAAAAGCATTACGTCATCTAAATGCATTAAAGTATGACCTTGTGCCTGGGTTTATCGATATTCAAATCAATGGAGCATTTGGTTCTGATTTTTCCTCTGACCCAAAATCGATTTGGGAGGTCGGTAATAAATTACCTGAGTTAGGTATTTCCGCTTTTCTACCGACTATCATTACCAGTTCCTTATCTGCCATTCATGAAGCTCTCGAAGCATGGCAAGCAGGAGCACCAGAGGACTATCACGGGGCGTATATCCCGGGATTCCACCTGGAAGGGCCGTTCTTAAGTCCAAAGAAACATGGTGCACATACCATCGCAAATCTAAAATTACCTGACCCAAAATTGATTGAAGAATGGCAGTTGGAAAATGGAGTACGGATGGTGACGATTGCGCCAGAAATTTCTGGAGCTAAAAACCTGATATTGACTTTGACCCAACGTGGTGTGGTCGTCAGTGCCGGACACTCCATGGCGGATCTTTATCAGACAAAAGAGGGCATTTCAGCGGGGATTCGCGCAGCTACACATTTATTCAACGCGATGACGCCCATTCACCATCGCGAACCCGGATTGGTGATGGCAGTGCTTGATCATGATCCAACAATGTTCAGTTTGATTTGTGATGGTCAGCATGTCGCAGCCGAGCTGGTTCGGATGGCTTGGCTTTATAATAGAAAAAATCGGATGATTTTAATCTCAGATGCCATTGCTGCACTGGGTATGCCCGAAGGTGTTTATCAATTAGGGGAACAGTCCATCCAAATTCAACATCAGATTGCACGCTTGGAAGATGGGACATTGGCAGGCAGTGTGCTGGAGCCACTAACCGCATTAAAGAACTTGATGAACATGACCAGATGCAGTCTCTCAGAAGGTATAACATGTTGGACAAAAAACCCGGCTTCTCTGTTAAACTTAACAGACCGTGGAGAAATCAAGCCAGGTTCAATAGCCGACTTTGTTTTGATGTCGGTTGATCAAGAAATTGCAGCAACATTTGTTCGCGGAGAGCTTGTTTACCAGGCACCATGGGCAGATTTGAAATGGGAATTTACATAGAAAGTAGTTAAAGTTCCTGAAAAGCCAAAAATTAATGCAAAAGAAAACCTTTGTACCTATTATTTTTTTATTTGTGGTGGTGATTATTCTATTTTTTTCACCATTCATACTTTCCTGGATATCAAAAACAACTGTTTTTCTGGTGGATGGACGGCAGCGTCGCACACAATGGTTGAATCAAAATGAAGAAATTAGCAGCTTACCAAGCTTACAGTTTATCGTCCCTGATGGTATTGAGGCAAAAATTATCGAAGATTCTTTTCATATAAAACCAGAGATACTAGGAACATGGACCTGGTTGGAGGATGATCTGGTTGTGTGGCAACCCGATCAACCACTCCCAATTGGTCAGGTGGTTCAATTTGGGTTTGAACCAACGGATTCTCAGCAATCAAAGCTAAAATCCGTCAGTTGGGATGCAAATGTTCGCTCTCCGGAAATCGTTTTTCTTCAAGCAGTTGAATCAGGAAAAGAAATTTTTTCACTATCACTAACAGAACCTGAAAGTGTAAAACAATTATCCAACACGCAGGGACTCGTGATTGATTTCGCCGTCTCTCCGAATGGTGAACAAATCATCTTCTCCCAAACCAATTCACAATTGGGGGCAGATTTATGGTTGATGGATCGTGATGGAAAAGCGTCGAATATGCTGTTAGATTGCGGCGTAGACCAATGCTCCAATTTGGATTGGAACCCGATTAGGGATGAAATTTTATTTACCATCGAAAAGAATATTGCCACAAATTCTCAATCCAGCTGGGATTTTCCAAGTCCCCAAATACTCAATCTTGTGGATGGTAGCACCCAACCCGTGTTGAAAGATCCACTATCATACGCTTATGATCCAGTATGGTCATCCAATGGCCAATGGATCACGTTTTGGCGCGGTGAGAATCTCGGGATAGAAATTGTGCATGCTCTTAGCAAAGAAACCATATTTCGCGATATTCGAAGTGATGATACCGGCTGTTGGTCCCCGAACGAAAGATATTTTTACTACTCCAAGGTGCCCGAAGAAGGAATCCCCATCGTCTCAATCATTTATCAACTTGAAATTTTTACGGTCCAACAATCCTTCTATACCGGCAGTGACTTGTATGAGCTGGGTTACAATTATTATTATCCGGAATGCCACCCGCAAGGAGAAGGCCTGATGGCAGTTGTCCAGGTAGACCCTCTGATTCCACAGCGAGAATTATGGTGGATTAATTCCGATAACTCCTATACTAAAGTCTATTCTGATTTTACAAAAATGGTTACTCAGTTTAAATGGAGCCCCGATGGTCGTCAGGGTATTTTCCTGAGAGATACATTGGCTGGTCTTGCCGATGGGGCAGAAATTGGGGTCTGGACAGCG
>DMDF01000157.1 GCA_003446605.1 Anaerolineaceae bacterium | reverse complement strand
AGAATATAAAGGGAAGAATAATGCTCAGTATAAGGTATTCCCTCCCATTACTAAACCAACTCGTATTGGCATGACCGATGATATTGGTCGCTGGCCGATAGATGGACCTGAGGGAAGAAGGAATCCTCAACTTTTCTATCGCATTCGAGAAGAGGATAAACTCCTGAATATCTATGGTCCGAACAACCCCATGCTGATCAAATTTTTTGTCAGCAACGATCTGATGCATATGGGTGAATTCATCTTACCAGCCGGTGGAAAAGGACCGCGTCTTTCCGAAGTGGATATCCATAAAGGTGATTGTGTGCTGTTCATTAAAGAAGGTCCGGTAACGGTTTACCTTCCAGAAACCCAGGAAGCTTTCATTGTCAACGAAGAAGACACTATGTTCATCCCTGAGGGTGTACCGTATCGCTTGATGAATTTTAATGCCAAACCGATCAAAGCAATCTTTGGAATTGCGCCGGGACTTTAATCGTTTGATAATTGGTGTATATAGGTAAATGATTGAATGATGATTTGGGAGAAAAGTAGGCAGGCATCTGAATACTTTATTATGTTTCAGATCCTGCCTGAGCAAATGTGGATCAAACACATTAAATCATAGTAAAGACGCACGTTAAGGAGATTGGATGAAAAGAGAAAATGACAGAACGGTAGTCCGTTGCGATTTTGATGGTGGATTGCATATGCCTAAGACTTGCCTTGCCTGTGATGCTGCGGTGGAGGATAAAAAAATCGAGTTTTCAGGTAAGAATAAGTTGGGTACAAGTAAGATCATTATCAATTTTCCAGTGTGTGAAGCCTGTTACCAGGCGGATCAACAATTTGTGAATGCAAAACCGATCACGATTGTGGGAGTTGTTGCTATTCTTTTATCCATTTTTTCCGTCTTCAATCGTCCGGAGAATTACCCCCCGGTTTTGTTTTTGGTTGGAGGGATCATTTGGATAGGTATCATCGTAGCCTACCTGTATTGGATTAATTTGCGAGCGAGGCGCCAAAATTCCGAGGAGGTTCTTGCGCGTCGCGCAAAACTAAAGAATGCAGTGAATTTGAAAAAAATGATCATTCCACGACATAATACTATTGGGCAGATCACGCTGGCATTCACCAGCTCTCTCTTCGCGAAAAGTTTTCGGAAACTGAATAATGGTGAGATTCTGAAATAGATTACAGAAATCACCCCTGGTATGAATCATTTCGTGTATAAGAAAGCCCGGATCACTGTCTAAGTTTGGTCGGGTTTTTTTTCTTAAAGGGAACACTTTTCAAATTGACCATCACCATTCCGCCCGATGCGATCAGCAGACTGACCCAATTTCGAATGGTGAATGCATCGCCTAGAAAGATCCATGAAAGCAGCGCGATCTCGACCAGCATGGCATTGTTAATGATGCCTGACTCCATCGCGCTCAGTTCTTGCAGTGTTTTATTCCACAGGGTAAATGCAAAAGCAGTATTGATAGATGCCAGGCACAGGATAATGCCCCAGTTCCCCGGACTGATGGTGGGGAAATCTTCTGAAAGCAATCCAGTGATTAACAACAAGGCGGCGCCTACTCCCATGCTGATTCCGGTGGTTACAACGGGAGGGATATCCTTTTCCCGATTGATCGCTCTACCCAGCAGCGCTGAAATGGAATTTGCCAGCACGGTGCAAAATGCTAAAAGATAGCCGATGGATAATCCACCATCGGTAGTAAAAGGGGAGAAATACAAAACCACCCCAGCGAGAAAAACGACCAATCCTCCCCACTGTAATGGAGCAGGCTTTTCATGCAGAAAGAAAATACCTAGGATAGCGATAAAAACGGAACTGAAGTTGAGCAGCAAGCTGAAAGTGGTTGTTTCAAGGTACTTCAGTGTGAGGAATTGACCGCCCTGTGTGAGAGCATAATAGAAAACACCCAGCAAAATCAATCTTCCCCATTGTTGGTGTGTCAATCTGTGAATGACAGTTTTATTCTTGAGGAGTGCGGGAATGAGGAATAATATCGCGATGGAATAACGCAGTCCTGCGAAAGTCAAAGGAGGAATTGCTTCAATGGTGAGTTTTATCAGGATCCATGAACTGGACCAGATCAGAGTTACCAGCAAGGCTTGTAGAATGGCATGGATATGGGTTTTGGATGTCATTGTGCTCTTTATTTTGCTGTTTTCGCGTAAAAGGATAACATGATTTGAAACTCTGAACCAATCCCAGGATGGGTGTAGGCATTAGCTCACAATAATATTCTATGAGAAAAAGGGAAAATAAAAATCAATGCTTGACGCATTGATTCTAAAATGATATAGTAATGCCCAATTATGGCAGGCTATCGAGCATACGCAACTACTACTACAGCTACTACTACCCATCAACGGGGTGAGGTTGGGTTGCGCCGCGCTTTCAAAAGCTAGCTACAGTAGAACTTATCTACCTGCAAATCAGAAAAAGCAAACGCCTCGAACCCAACGAGGCGTTTTTCTTTATCTGCTGCCAAATGAGAAGAGAGGTGCTGAATGAAGGAAAAAGAACAGGTTAATAGTTCCAAAGGGCACGGGAGGACTCTCGTCATGAAGTTTGGAGGAACATCGGTCGGCAGCAGTTCAGCCATCCGGCAGGCGGCGCAAATTGTGCATGCAGAACAACCGCACTGGCAGAATCTGGTGGTGGTGGTTTCTGCCATGAGTGGTGTCACGGATTCTCTGATTGCTTGCGCCAGAGAATCCGTGACCGGCAGCGAACAGACCTGTCAGGAAATGATCGCTGATCTGCAGTACAACCACGGTATGGTCTTGAACGATCTCCTCCTGGGGAGTGCCGACAGAAATGTGGCACAGCAGGAAATCAAAGAGCTTTTTGCTATGTTGCGTTCCTTGTGCAGTGGTATTCATATCATGGGGGAATTAACCCCACGTGGGTTGGATGCGGTTGCATCGTTGGGCGAACGCATCAATGCGCGGTTGTTCAGTGCGGTATTGGAGCAAGAGGGTATTTCAAGCCAGGAAGTGGATGCTACCGACTTGATCGTCACGGATGATGGATTTCAACATGCGTGCCCCTTGATGGGGGAGACCCGCAGCAGAACACTGGAAGTCATGCAGCCGTTATTGGAACAACACAGGGTGGCAGTGGTGACGGGTTTCATTGGAGCTACCCAGGATGGGGTTATCACTACCTTGGGCAGGGGTGGCAGTGACTATACCGCTGCCATTCTAGGGGATTGCCTCAACGCGGATGCAGTTTGGACATGGACGGATGTGGACGGGGTGATGACTGCCGATCCACGCATCGTGCCGGATGCACGGGTCATACCCTTTCTCAGCTATAACGAAGTATCCGAGATGGCATATTTTGGAGCAAAAGTACTGCATCCGAAGACAATTCGTCCGGTTGTGGAACGCGGTATCCCGCTGTGGGTCAAGAACACCTTCAATCCTTCTCATCCCGGTACGTGTATCAATGGCAATGCGCCATCTCATGATGGACGGATTACTGCTATCACTGCCATTCGTGGACTTAGCCTGATCACAGTAGAAGGTCGCGGCATGATTGGTGTACCTGGCATCGCAGCACGCACTTTTAGTGCGGTTGCCAGACATGATGCCAGCGTGTTGATGATCTCACAATCTTCATCAGAGCAGTCGATTTGTTTTGTCATTCCCTCGGAGGTTGAAAAGGAAGTCGTTCACGCGATCGAAGACGAAATGGCATTAGAACTGACGCGCCACGATATCGATCGGGTCTGGGCGCAGCCAAATGTGGTGATCGTCACGGCAATTGGATCTGGCATGCGCAATACCCCTGGCGTATCCGCACGTTTATTCGGCGCACTTGGAAAGGAAAATATCAATGTGATCGCAATTGCTCAAGGATCATCTGAGTACAGCATATCGGTTGTGGTGGACGTTACCGATGCAGACCAGGCAGTCCAACAAATACACCAGGAGGTGATCATCAATGGGTCCTCAAAATAAAAAAATTCCGGTGGCGGTTCTGGGTGCGACGGGAGCAGTTGGTCAGCGATTTGTACAACTACTGGCTGCTCATCCATGGTTCTCAATCAGCGCGCTGGCAGCGTCGCAGCGTAATCAAGGAAAAAAGTATGGTGAAGCTTGTGGCTGGCACTTGAATGGATCCATGCCGGATGTGGTATGCGATATGCTCATTGCCCCCGTCGAACCGGGCTTGGATGCGCGCATTGTCTTCTCTGCACTGCCAGCCGATGTGGCACGCAGTGTTGAACCAGCCTTTGCAGCAGCGGGTTATATTGTATGTTCCAACTCCTCTGCCTTTCGGCTGGATGCGGATGTTCCGGTCATCATCCCTGAGGTGAACGCGGATCATGTATCCTTGTTCAAGCGCCAACATGAAGAACGGGGATGGCAGGGTCTGCTGGTTACCAGCCCGAACTGTACCACCAGCGGCATTGCCATTCCATTGAAACCACTGGATGTGGCACTGGGTTTGAAAAAGGTCATGGCGGTTAGCATGCAGGCTGTTTCCGGAGCTGGATACCCGGGACTTTCCTATCTAGATATTCAGGATAATGTCATCCCTTTCATTAATGGCGAGGAGGAAAAGATGGAGCGCGAGTCTCGTGCATTGCAGGGGAAAGTGGTCGGGAAAAAGCGGGTGGATGCGGATTTCGCTTTCAGTGCACAGGCAAACCGGGAGCCGGTTTCGGAAGGGCATACCATTTGCTTATCGCTTGAACTGGAACAGAAAGCAACCGCAGTGGAAGTTGTTGACCTGCTTAAGGATTTTCGTGGTCCTTTACACAGCCCCGCTCTGCCCAGTATGCCTTTATTCCCCATCCAGGTCAGGGATGAAGTGGATCGTCCGCAGCCTCGTAAAGACCGCGCT
>DMDF01000064.1 GCA_003446605.1 Anaerolineaceae bacterium | reverse complement strand
CTGGCAGGTACAGAACCTGCATCTACCATAGAGATCATGGAAAACGGGCTGCGTTTTCAGGTGGATATTCGCAGTGGACAAAAGACGGGCTTCTATCTGGACCAGCGCGAAAATCGCGCCAAGATACTGCCTTATGTCAAGGACAAGCGTGTCTTGAATTGCTTTTGTTTCAGCGGCGCTTTCAGTGTATATGCCATGCAGGGCAGCGCCAGCCAGGTCGTTTCAGTGGATTCCTCAGCGGATGCGATCGAATTGGCGAAAATCAATGCTGCGCTTAACTTTCCTAACTATGAACAGCAGGAATGGATGGTGGCGGACGTGTTCACTTATCTCAGGCAGCTACGCGACCAGCGTGCGACGTTTGATGTCATTATCTTAGATCCACCCAAATTTGCGCCCACGCGCAGCCTGGCAGAGAAGGCAGCCCGCGGGTATAAGGATATCAATCTGCTGGCGATGAAATTGCTTGTGGCAGGCGGTACCCTGGTCACTTTTTCCTGTTCGGGTGGCATCAGCGCGGAGTTCTTCCAGAAGATACTGAGCGGAGCTGCCAGCGACGCTGGCAGGCGGGTGATCATAGAAGAGCGATTATTCCAAAGCAGCGACCACACCGTCAGTCTGCACTTCCCGGAAGGGGAATATCTGAAAGGGTTTATTTGCAGAGTGTTCTGAAAAATAAACTCGCAGCAGTATCAATCTGTGCTATCTTTCAACCGATAAAATCTTTCCTTATCCTGGTACATCAATTGATCAAGATGTTTTAAAAGCTGATCGGCATTCATGTTAGAGCGATAATCGTAGAGATAAGAACCAGAACTAAAACTTAGGGTATATGGTTTTTGATTCTCGTGATTGAAATCTTCAAAACAATCTTTGATCCGTTGCACTGATTTTTCCAGCATTTGTGGTGTACCAATGTCCATGACGATCAAAAATTCGTCCCCGCCATATCGTGCCAGAAAATCACTTTGACGCAAACATTGTCTAAGCACTTTCACCGCATTCTGCAAGGCTTCATCGCCAACAGCATGCCCGAATTTGTCATTAATCTCTTTGAATCTATTCAAGTCAAGCAGAATTATAGAAAAAGGTTCTTGCTTTCTACCGGAATTGATTTTGGTTTTAATATAATGATCCAGCTGCTTGCGATTGTTCACCTCGGTAAGAAAATCGGTTGAAGATTCCCGATCTTGAATGGTCAGGTAAACAATCAGAAGGGATAGCATCATCCCGGACCAGGTATAGGTAACTCCATAAAATAGAACCTGCAGCGTTGTCCCAACTGAGATGGGGATGATAAAGAGCAACAGCGAGTTGAAATGTTTTTTAGGGATATTATTTTTGTTTTTAAAAATAGCAGGAAAAGGATAAAGCAAAAGAACGACACATAACAGCAGGTGAACCCAGTATAGATCTCCCCGGTGATAGATGTTCAGCTCATCAATCCGGAAAAAATAGCCAGTGAAAAGGCTCACAATGGATAGGAGTGCGTTAATCATCAACGGAATAGATAGATATTTCTTTAGGGTTGTAATACGGTTTTCGTCATGGAATACCAGAAAATTGGCATACAAAATCCACAGCGCCAGCCCCACTGGTTCGATGACAAACAACAATAAATTTACAATGCAATTTATCACCCTATAGTGATAACCTGGTAAACCATTAAATGTCCAGGTGAGAAGATCAATGATGATGAGACCCATATTCAACAAGACCAGGGTCATGAATAGGTTGTAAAGCGTAAATTTTCGTTCCAGACGATTGTGAGCATCCAGGTACATGATGAGAAGAACGATCAATGACAAGATGCTGGAATCAAATGTTTTTAAAGTAACCATTTTTATCTGATATCAAATTCTTTATACAAGGAAAACCTAGTACTAATAATATTCTACATTTAAATACACAAAAGTAGCTTGAAAAGAATGTAACAATTTTATTTCAATATTTCGCGCACTGTGGCATCAGCTAAAATTTGCATGGTATCAAAAACCGGAAGGGAAGGATGGCTTAAATCAAGCAGTTGCAAGTCAGTACAAGCGAGAAGGATGCAATCAACATCCGAAAAAGAATGCATAATCGAAAGCAGAGTCTCCCGATCTTTGTGTTCATTTTTACCATTAACCAGATTTAGAACGATCTCATTCAACAAGATCTGCTGTGCAGCATCTGGGGTGCGACAAAGAATGTCATATACTGACAGACCATTTTCGTATAAATGATGGTGTGCGGTCATGGCTGTGGAAAGAATTCCCACCTGTTGAATAGAGCGCTGGTTGAGATATTGAGCTGTCTCATGAATGATGGAAAGAACGGGGATATGTACACTTGCACGCAGGGTATCAATATGGATATGGAGTGAATTGCAAGGCATAACGATGAAATCAGCTCCAGCTTTCTCCAACCTGTGCGTTTCAGCGGTCAGATAGGGAATATATCTTTCTACTCCTTCATTTTTCAAGATGGCGGTGCTTTCAATTTGAAATGGTAACGGAACACTGGAAATCAAAATATGTGGCTTGACCAGAGGATTCTCTTTCTGGCAAGCGAAAAAGACCTGCTCATAGAATTTCGCCGTTGTTTCGGGTCCGAATCCTCCAACGATACCGACTGTCTTCATAAAATATTTTCTCGATTAAATACCTTGTCATGATATATGAAACGAATTTGAGCCAATTTTATTACAACCTCTGGTTAAAAATGGATTATTGGATGTAAGTAAGAATATACTATACTTCATAACGATCAAGATTTTCCCCCTTGCTCGCTGCACAGGCTGGGTTAAAAGGCAATGACCACAGCAGAGGTGGCGGCTAACCCCACCAATGTGCCTGTGTTTAGCTCTTTGAGGCTGTGTTGCTTCATTGTGAGTCGCGCCCAATAAACTGGCAGGAGCAGCAGAAGCAAATACCACAGATGCCTACCAAAAAAATAAATCGCTAACACATAAGGACCGGCAATGCCGCAGGCATGACCACTTGCTTTCAACCCCACTACGCTGTTGGTCAGTGCCAGCACTCCACCGGAAACCAAATAGGCTAGAAAAATTAGCTTGACCCCCGACGGTGCGTTGAAAAGAAAACAGCTCAACGTCCCCAGAATATATCCGGCGACCGACATGATAAAAGCCAGCCGTCTTTCTCCTCGCCTTCCCTGCCGACGGATGGAAGGTATCAGATATTGCAGTCCATAGGCGGAAATAGGCATCAGGGTGAGGAAAAACAAACATGCTACATACCAGTTGACCCCTTCAAAAACCGATCTCATCCGAATATAAATCGCCGTCAACAAGTAAAAAGAGACAAAAGGCGCTAAAGTGATAGTGCTGATGATTTTTGCTGCGCGTTTTTTCATTTCATTCACCATCTTTTTTGTTTTCTACAGTGCTGTGAATGCTTTTATAAAGTTCTGTTAAGTTAAGCATCCTTGTACAAGTGCAACGTTGTTCCCTTGGTGCGGTCATTGCTGCACTGCCATACTAACCGCAGTGGAGATGGCGGGAATCGAACCCGCGTCCGAAAGAATAGAGCCTCGAACATCTACGAGCGTAGGTGATTGTTTATCTTGCTGCAGGGTGGTAAATCACCCAACCAAACCTGCAGCCAGCCACTGGAGCCCGAAAGCTCGCTTACGCTTGGAGCGCGGCTATCCAAACGGCACTCCGGTCTTGTGACGCCTGCTCCATCTCTGACCGGAGAACAGGATGGGCAGACGTGGTCTGTTTAGAGACCATGAACCCTATTCAACTGCTAGGCAGCTAAAGGAAGGGTTGCATAATTTGTGCGTTTGGCACTTGTTTGGTGTACTGATTTCATGAGGTCGGT
>DMDF01000133.1 GCA_003446605.1 Anaerolineaceae bacterium | reverse complement strand
AAAAGCCCTCCTCTGTCAGCTGTGCCAGTGTCCAGGGTGTATCTTCCACTACATCGTGGAGTATGCCTACAATCTTCTCCTGCAGCGTATGCCCGGCGTTCATCACCCGGAAAGGATGTTCGATGTAGGGGCGGCCGTTGTGAGTATCCAGTTGTCCCTCGTGTGCTTCCATAGCAATCACGATGGCCCTGTTGAGCTGTTCTTTCAGATTCATTGTTTCCGCAAAATTTCTCTGACAAGCAAAGGCTCGTCTGTCGTGATAAAGTCCACTTTCAGATCGATCACCTTCTGAATGTCTTTCGGTCTGTTCACTGTCCATACATTCACTTTCTGTCCCAGTTCATGCGCTTTCTTCACCCATTCAGGATGTTTATATAACACATAGTAATGATAATCAAGGCCATTCAGTCCCATGGTGGCGAGTACCTGCGGCGACAGATCGCCATTCAGATAATAAACCGGTGCCTGTGGGTCGAGTTTCCTTAGCTGCTGCACAATGTGGATGCCGAAAGAGATGTATTCCACCCTTTCCTGCAAGCCACGCTGGTGCACCCTATCAATCACTTGCTTCGCCAGCAGGTTTTCCCTTTCTTTGGCTTTATGCATTTTTAGTTCGATGATCAGTTTCACGTGCTCGCATTGCGCAAATGCGTCCAGATACTCTTCGAGGGTTGGCAGCGTTTCTCCGTTGGCAAGTTTCACTTTACGGAGCGTGGCGAGCGGGGTATCCTCGATGATCAGCTTCTCTCCGTTCAGCGTGACATCGGCATCATGATTGACGACCGGAACGCCGTCGGAGGACAACCATACATCGACCTCAGAGCCAAAAACCCGGATGGAATCGGCTTTCATCAGCGCCGCAATGGAGTTTTGTGCCGATCCGTCGGTTTTCCAGAAGCCGCGGTGTGCAATGATCTGCTGGGCATTCAGGCCGGCTACGCCCAACATCAGCATCACCGCTAACAAAAATGATTTTAGTTTCATTGCCTGTCTTTTTATCAACGAATAATCCACCTTCCACTTAGGAATGTGAATCAAACTAAAGAATAAACAACATCTTCCATTAATTGTAAAGTTCCTTCAACAGGATCTCCCCCGCCTTCATATTCAACAGAAATGAACCCGTTGTATTGGTAGTTATTCAATATTTGTGTACAACGTGCTATATCCACATCGGGGAATCTTGTCCATCTTTTGGCGTGAACCATGCAAGAAGCTTTTGGAATAAGCATTTCCAATCCATGATACAACATATATTCATGTTCCCAATTGCAATAATCTGGAGAAGTTTCACAGTAAGGGCTATTGACTTCGTTAATGATGATAATTATATTTTGAGGATGGGCAGCAAGACCCCAATGATTTTCAATTGTAATTTTTACACCGACTTTCTCTCCATAATCTGCGAGTTCTTTGAAGGATTCAATTGCATTTTTTAGATAGGGCACAATTTCTGTGTTTTGCGGGTAACCATCTTTTATCGTGGATATTGGAATTATTCGCGGTCCTCCTGTATTCACCCGCATGGAAATAGCTCCAAGTTGTTTTGCGGCATCCAACCATGATTTAGCAGCACGAATACCTTCCTGACGAAGTTCCTCGTCCAGATCAGCAAGGTTTCGGGGAGCATTATTTGAAATATGGGTTACAAACACACCTGTGGAAACCATTTTAGAGACCAATTGGTCTAAATAATGTTTACCGGCTGAACTGGCCGGATTAAACTCTTTATAGCTTCTTTGATCATTTCCTTTGATTTCAGTAAACATGGAATCGTTGGAAAAATCACCAAATAAAGAACTCCATAGATCCATTCTTTCTACCCCGGGATAGGTATCTTTAGTAAACTGTGGAAAATCAAGCAGTGTAATTTCGCCATATTTTTGTTTTAATTTTACTATTTCAGGATGGCTCTGTGGTCTTCTTGTTTTAAACAAACTATTCACAGCATAACTGTTTGAAGCCATTCTCTTCAATTTTTCTTCTTTGGTTTTGATTGGAAGCCGCTTTTTTTCTATTATTGGTTCACCATGTAAAAATAAACCTGACCCTGCAACTCCAACTGTACCAAGGGCTAATGTTTTTAAAAAATTACGCCTGTTTTGATTGTCTAAGGTTTTCTTTTCTTGTTTCATACGTATTATATTATTTTTTTCTCATTATGGTGTATGGAACTTTTGCTTTAAACGAGAGAAGCGTAAATTTATTTGCGCTGCCGAGTGCAGCAAAAGTCTAACTTTAGTGAACTCGCTTTATTGACTCTGTCGATTACTTCGTAATTCATCTGCTTGTGAGAAAAACATGTTCATGCTCGTTTCATATCATTTTTATTAAGTTAAATATTTGTTTGAACCCTCTCTGAAAAATCATTTTCACTCTTTTTTCTATCGCAATTGACTGAAATTCAATGACCAATTCATCGCAAGATTACCCCTTTCGGGGTTTTCGGAGCAGATTGAATTGTAGATTTCGGAATAAGTTCCATTTTAACCTCCCAAAAAAATCAAAAAAATCAATAAAAGCTGTTCATCTCATGTAAAACACTTAATACTAATGCATTAAGTAAAAAAACAACATTCATTTGATACAGGTTGCTCAAATATACATAAAAGTTTGGACATATACACAGACTAATAAAAATTGAGAGTTTTACCTCACTTCACTTCGTTCTGTTTCAAGTTCTGACATTCGCATGTACATCTGGCGGAATGTATCCCATGGATTACTTGAAGCGTCCTGTTTTTCAGTTGAAGGTTGTTCTGAAGCAGTTTTTATCCCGTAAAAACCATCCATGAATCTTTGAGGACTGGTCCATGTAGTCTGCATCATCCCATAATACCTGGGTTTCATTTCCTTTGTGGCATATTTTCTCCACCTTGCCATATCTTCTGCTTGTATTAAAGCTGTAAGAGGAGTTCTCCACGGACAGGTAATAACCCGGAACCCTTTCATGGCAAAATAGACCGGTGTTGGGTCGGGTCGCTCATAGTGCCAGTCGCATATCACCACATCTTTGGGGATCATATCCACAGCGCGCCATGTAAAATTGTAACTGGCTTCCCATATTCCCATACCGGTTCTTTTTCCCTCTATGAGCCTGTCTCCCCATATCCAGAGTTCCCTGTTTTTCTCTGCCAGATGGTCATGTATCTTTCTTACCTCTCCGGCAAAGAGTTCTGCTTTATCCACACCTGAGCAGCGGGGACATTTATCGTCGCCGAGGTAAAATACCTCATCCATACCGGCATGAAAAGCATCCGTCTCAAAAACATCACATATCTCATCCACAAGGGCAAATATCACCTTATGTACCTCTGGATGAAGCGGGCAATAGCT
>DMDF01000025.1:905-2558 GCA_003446605.1 Anaerolineaceae bacterium | reverse complement strand
TGGCATTCTTTTGTATATTAATCCTTTTTACTATATCGTTAATTTATTCAGAATTCTTATGCTTGATGGATTTGTTCCCCATATACAAACCTGGGTGGCAACTGCGGTTTCATCCTTTGGGATACTTATCATCGGATGGATTTTCTTTTGCTTAAAAGCTGACGATTTTGCATATCACATCTAACACAATGACAAGAGAACCTCAACCCGATAGTGCAATCTTTCTAAATAATATTTCAGTTCGCTATCGGATTCCGACCGAAGCTATCCATACATTTAAAGAATACATGATCAAACTCTTAAAACGAGAAATTGATCATAAATCCTTTTCAGCATTGAAAGAAATCAATCTTGATATCAAACGGGGTGAGATTTTTGGAATCATCGGCCGGAATGGTGCGGGCAAATCCACCCTGATGAAAGTCATCTCAAAAGTCTTAATCCCGACTGATGGTCGGGTTTGGGTCAAAGGTCATGTCAGCCCATTGCTTCAGCTCGGCGCTGGTTTTCATCCAGAATTGACCGGCCGAGAAAACATTTACTTGAACGCAACACTTTTAGGACATTCCCATGCAGAGATTGAAAACAAATTAGATGAAATCATCGAATTTGCAGAAATTGGCAATTTTATGGAAGCACCGCTGAGGACCTATTCCTCAGGCATGCAATCCAGATTAGGATTTGCTGTCGCGACAGCCTGGCAACCAGATATCCTCATCCTCGATGAAGTCCTGTCCGTTGGCGATGCTGCTTTCCAAAAAAAATGCATCCATCGTATGGGGAAATTTCGGGATAGTGGGGCAACAGTATTAATGGTTTCACACTCAATCGACCAGGTAAGAGAAATTTGTGAACGAGCGCTCTGGCTCAACAAGGGTCAAATTGAAAGCCTTGGCGCAGCAGATGAAGTTTGCACCAAGTACCAGAATGCAATGACCAGCTAATTTATGATCACACCAAAAATTCTCTTAACAAATTTAGTGAAAATCCATCAAACAAAAAACAAAAACCGCCTACTCTCAACTGGTCTGTTATAATTCAAGCTGAAAATTATTATTTGAGTCGAAATTATGGAATTTATACCGACAACAATACCCGATGTAATCATCATTAAGCCCAAAGTTTTTACAGATGATCGCGGCTTTTTTATGGAATCGTATCAAAAACGAGCGTTTTCTGAGGCCGGCATTCCATTTGAATTTGTTCAGGATAACCACTCGTCCTCTCAGATGGGTACGCTACGAGGCCTCCACTATCAGCTCACCCACACACAGGGGAAATTAGTGAGAGTAGTCATCGGAGAGATTTATGATGTAGCAGTAGACTTGCGTAAAAGCTCCCCATATTATGGCAAGTGGGTTGGAGCGTATCTCTCAGCAGAAAACAAACACCAGCTTTGGATTCCACCAGGATTTGGGCATGGTTTTTTCGCAACGACTTCCCAAACAGATGTCATTTACAAGGCCACGGATTACTATGACAGACATGGTGAGCGCTGTATATTTTGGAACGATCCTGATTTGGCGATCGATTGGCCAATCCCCAACGGGTTTACGCCATTAATATCTGAAAAGGATGCATCCGCACCAAAATTTAAAGAAGCAGAGGTATTTTCATGACACGAAAACTCCTGGTAACAGGCGGCGCAGGATT
>DMDF01000025.1:0-767 GCA_003446605.1 Anaerolineaceae bacterium | reverse complement strand
ATTGGCTCTAATTTTGTTCGGTTCATACAGAATGTTTCACCAGAAACGCAAATCACCAACCTGGATTTGCTGACTTATGCTGGCAGTCTCGAGAACTTAAAAGATCTTCCGGTGCCTCAGAATCACCATTTTGTACATGGAGACATTCGAGATCAATCCCTGGTAGAGAATTTACTCAGAGAAAATCAGATTGACACGATTGTCCATTTTGCCGCAGAATCTCATGTAGATCGCTCATTGCAAGGACCTTCAGCCTTCATCCAGACCAACATTGACGGGACTTTCTTATTACTTGAAGCAGCACGTAAAGTCTGGCTTGACGAGAAAACAATTGACCCAGAAATGGTGCGCTTTCACCACATTTCAACCGATGAGGTTTACGGTACTTTAGCCCCTGAAGATCCCGCTTTTGAGGAAACAACGCCTTACGCACCCAATTCACCCTACGCAGCTTCCAAAGCCAGCAGCGACCACCTGGTGCGCTCTTACAACCATTCCTTTGGCTTACCTGTCACCATCTCTAACTGCTCCAACAACTACGGTCCATATCAATTTCCCGAAAAATTGATTCCTTTAATGATCCTGAATGCATTGACCGGGAGACCGCTGCCCATTTACGGGGACGGCATGCAAATCAGGGATTGGCTTTACGTGGAAGATCACTGCGAAGCCATCTGGACCATCATTGAAAAAGGAAGAGATGGTGAGAGTTTTAACATAGGCGGTGAAAATCAACCGCCAAACATCGAAATTGTTAAAACCATTTG
>DMDF01000095.1:2847-3290 GCA_003446605.1 Anaerolineaceae bacterium | reverse complement strand
ATCGATATTCTAGCAGATGAAGAAGAGCTAACTCAGGTTGTAAATTTTGTGCAGGAAAATGCACAAACACTTATGGGCAGAGCTCTGGATGTTTTCCCGGTAAGCGCGCGCCAAGCGTTGCGAGCAAAAAATGGAGAAACAAATTTATGGGAAGCCAGTCGTTTTGGAGCTCTAGAAGCTTATATTCGAAACAGTCTTGATCAAACCGGGCAAATTCGCCTTAAATTCATGAATCCCTTGGGAGTCGCTGCACATCTGGTAGATAAATACTCGCAATTGGCAGAAACACAGCAGCAAATTTTAGAGGAAGACGTTAAGTTGTTGCAGAATGTCGAACGCCAGCAAGCAATCTACCTGGAAGATATGCATAAAAACTTCAAATTCCGCATGGCAGATGTGGAGAATATCTTCTTTGAGCTAGAACAGCGTGGGGATGAATTTTT
>DMDF01000095.1:0-2639 GCA_003446605.1 Anaerolineaceae bacterium | reverse complement strand
TCAACAATGGAAAACGATCACCAGCTACCTGACTAAACGCGAACGTGAGCATAAAGAACATGTCATCGGGGAAGGAATTAATACCGACTTCGTTTATGACCGCACACGCTTACTGGATGCAATAGGAAAAGAAGCTGAACGCGTGGTTAAAAGTTATGACAAACACAATGAGGCAAGTCAAATCGCTGAAAACGCTAAGAATGCGGTGACTGCTTCTATGGCAGTCGAAATCGGTGCGGTTGGTCTTGGAGCGCTGATCACCATTTTAGCCTCCACAGCGGCTGCAGATATTACAGGCATTATTGCTGCAAGTGTAGTAGCGGCTTTAGGTTTGTTCATCGTCCCTACTAAACGTCGTAAGGCAAAGACTGAACTACATGAAAAACTGGCTGCACTGCGTGTTAAATTGGTGAAATCCCTAACGGATGAATTTGAAAAGGAAATCAAACAAAGCCAGCAGCGCATTGAAGATGCGATTTCGCCCTATACTCGATTTATTCGAGCCGAAACAAATAACATAGAAAAGATTCAAGCAGAATTGAAAGAAGCCAGTGTAGAAATTTATAAATTACAAACAGAGGTTGAAAGCTGGTAAGTCGCCAGGGTAATTGTAAAAACCGTATTTCATTTGGTTAACTGAAACCTTTATCATTCCAATCCGGAACACACCTTTCTTACTAGGGGTATATCATGGTGACCCTTTTCAATTACAAAGTCGGGTTTATTTGCAGAATACAAAATTCCTGATTCAATAATTCGAACTATATACTGGGGAAGATAGGTAGGAGTCCAAAAACCATTGTTTTGAAGCTTCCCCAAGCTATAATACAAACATGCTTCTTTATAAGGATTGAAACTGTGCCGACTGGAACCCTCTATATTGTTGCCACACCCATTGGAAATCCGAAGGATATTACTTTTCGGGCTGTTGAGATTTTAAAGTCTGCCGATCATATCCTTTGTGAGGAAAGACGAGTGGGCAGTACACTCTTGAAACAGCTGGATATCCCGCAAAAACTCCTTATTGAATTGAATGAACATAACGAAGACTCCCTGGCACAAGAACTGGTAATGATTTTAGCACAGGGCGAGAATATGGCATTGATCTCCGATTGTGGGACGCCGGCATTTGCCGACCCCGGCGCACTGCTCATTCAATTTGCCATGGAAGCTGGAATTCAGGTTGTGCCCGTCCCGGGCACTTCATCCCTGATGACTTTGCTCTCAGTTTCACCGTTAAAGGTAGATGAGTTTTATTTCGTGGGTTTTCTTCCTCGCAAAGAGGAACAGCGGCATCGAAAATTGACAGAGCTGCGTAAGTTGCGCGTACCGATCGTTCTCATGGATACACCCTATCGTTTGGAAAGGACGCTGCAGGATATTCAGAAAACATTTGGAAAAAATAAAATCATTACAATCGGCATGAATTTAACCCTGCCCAAGGAAAAGATCTTGCATGACTCGGTGAGTACTATTTTAGCAATGGTAAGAGGGCAGAAAGCAGAATTCATTTTGATTATTCATTGATGGTTATGTAAGAGCGCCCATTTTTAGGATTGAGTTTGCCCGTATAATCATTTTTCGATCAGAGTAAGTTTTTCCTTAATTTATAGAGCAGAATAGATGAAATGATGAATAACCATTCCATCTATTTTTTCGAAATTGATAAAAGTCAAACGCTTACCAAGTAGGAAGCTGAAAAATACATGCCTTTTTTATCAATATTCAAACAGATCAGCAGTGTGGCACAGGGGATGTATTCCGGCAGGTCTATACCGGGGTAGAACACATGGTGTTGCAAACTTGCATTGCTAGAGATGCTCTTGCGGAGTGGGGCAGAATATTTATCATTGCCGAGCCAATTCCCTGACCTCGGTTTTTTCATATTTGCAAGAAACCAGGTTGTAGTTTTTTCGTAAACATATTAAGGTCAGGATAATTATGATTACAAAGACCCTCGGCTGTTTATCAGCAATACTGAAGTTGTTTTCTTAGACCGAATGTATGGCTGATCCCAGCGCCGCTTTTGATAATAAAATGGTGGCTATATGCGTTGTAGGTGTGGAACGATTTTATGTATCATTTTCATCTATTGGGTCTTTAGAATAATCTTTTGGATAGATGGACTGCGTATGCGTTTTTAAAAAGGAGCAAAAATGAAGAAGAGTCTACTTGTTGGCATCGTTTTAATATCAGTTTTACTAACTGGTTGTACCCTACCAGTTCAAAATACAAGAATTCAAGGTTCTGGGAATATGGTATTGGAAGAACGTCAGGTTTCAGAATTTAGCAAGGTGTCACTGGAGGGGATGGGAGATCTGGAGATCGTTGTTGGAGATACGGAATCTCTCACGATCGAAGCGGAAGATAATATCATTGGACGGATCGAAAGCTATGTAAGTGGAGATACCTTGCATATTGGTTTTGAGCGTTTCATCAATGTTGTTCCAACCAGTGGCATCACCTATACACTAACAGTCAAGGATCTCAATGGAATCGAGGTATCAGGTTATGGTGATGTGTATGTCGCAGCCTTGACTACAGATAATCTTGAAGTTGAGGTAAGCGGTGGAGGATGGATAGTTATTGACAATCTCACTGCGGATTATCTTCGCGTGAAACTCAGTGGGGCAGGTGAT